>JAKLLS010000026.1 GCA_022014155.1 Marinobacter sp.
AGGGCACCAAGGGGATCAGCCTGTTTATCGTTCCCAAGTTCCTGCCGGACGGCAATGGCGGTATCGGCGAGCGCAATGGTGTGAACTGCGGCAGCCTGGAAAAGAAAATGGGCATCAAGGCGTCCGCAACCTGCGTGATGAACTTCGATGAGGCCACCGCTTTTCTGATCGGCGCCGAAAACGAAGGCCTGAACTGCATGTTCACCTTCATGAACTCTGCCCGTATCGGTACCGCCATCCAGGGCGTTGGCCCCGCGGAACTTTCCTATCAGTGGGCACTGGACTACGCCAAGGAGCGCCGTTCCATGCGTGCGCTGTCCGGCAAGAAAGATCCGGAACATGTCGCCGATGCACTGATTCACCACGCCGATGTGCGGCGCATGCTGCTGACCCAGAAAGCCATCGCCGAAGGTGGACGCGGAATGCTGTATTACGCCGCCCGGGTGGCCGATCACATGGTGGAAGGTTATGCGGAAGGTGATGAGAAGAAAGCCGACAAATACGACGACAAGCTTGGTTTCCTGACGCCGATCCTCAAAGGCTTCCTCACCGAGCTGGGTAACGAGGCAGCGAATATCGGCATGCAAGTCTTCGGCGGCCACGGCTACATCCGTGAGCACGGCATGGAGCAAATAGCACGGGATACCCGCATCGCCACCCTGTACGAAGGCACCACCGGCATCCAGGCCCTGGACCTGCTGGGCCGCAAGGTTCTGCTGATGACCCAGGGTGGCGCGGTACGCGAGTTCACCCTGATCATCGCCAACTTCGCCCGCAAGCACCTGACCGACAAGCGCCTGCGGCCATTCGCGGTGGAACTGCTGAAACTGACCGCGCAATGGAACCTGCTGACCGTGCGCATCATGCTCGCAGCACGCAAAGACCGGGATGTGGTCAGTGCCGCCGCCCACGATTTCCTGATGTACAGCGGTTATGTGTCCATGGCCTACATCTGGGCGCGTCAGGCAGCA
Source organism: Marinobacter sp. (assembly GCA_022014155.1). GTDB lineage: Bacteria > Pseudomonadota > Gammaproteobacteria > Pseudomonadales > Oleiphilaceae > Marinobacter. Next base: position 972 of record JAKLLS010000026.1, read on the forward strand.
GTCGCAGCCGACAAGCTGGATAACGGCGGTGACGAATCCGAGGAGTTCTACAAGGCCAAAATGGCCACCGCGGAATTCTATTACGAGCGCCTGTTGCCCCGCGCGCAGACCCACGCCACCACCATGCTCAGCCCCAGCAAGAACCTGATGCAGCTGGATGCGGAGAACATGAGTTTTACCGCCTGATCCTTCTGGATCCTGCCCTGAAAGAGGAGTCACACGACTCCTCTTTTTTTTTACCTCTCGCTCCCCTCTCTCCGTCAACCTGCAGTGATCAATTAGTTAACTGTCGCCTTTGGCAACATTGACATTGGTCAATAAGTTACTGAGAATCATTCGCACCTTGTTTATCGTTTGATAAATCATCTGTAAGGAAAATCAACAAACGGACGACCCTGCCCATGTCTGATCAACCTGCCTTTTCAAACACTGCATTGACCACGCCGTCCACACCTGCCCTATCGGAGACGGATCATTGTCTGTTCAACCGTACCAACCTGACGCACTACAGGAGCAGCCTGCTCCAGGGTCTGGAGCTGATCGAGAACCGGATGAAAACGGTCAAGCGTCCATTCAGCGGTATACTGCCACGGGAACTGGCCCAACAGTTCGAACACCTGGACCTCGACCAACCCTGCAGCGGCATGAACGAAGCCCTTGCAGAACTTGACCGGCTCTACCTGGAAGACGCTGTCTATTTCCACCACCCCCACTACACTGCCCACCTCAACTGCCCGGTCACCATTCCCGCGATCACCGCGGAGCTGATCCAGGCATCGTTCAACACCTCGGTGGATACCTGGGACCAGAGCGGCGGCGGTACCTTCATTGAACAACGACTGATTGACTGGACAGCCAACCGCATCGGATTTGATAGCGACGCCGACGGGGTGTTCACCAGCGGCGGCACCCAGTCCAACCTGATGGCCATGTTGCTGGCCCGGGACAACCTGTCCCAACACTTCTGGCAGCACAGCACGCGGGAACAGGGTCTGCATCCGGACGCCCACCGATTCCGCATTTTCTGCTCCGAAGTCAGCCATTTCAGCATCCAGAAGGCCGCAGCGCTGTTGGGATTGGGTTATGACGCCGTGGTTCCGGTGCCCTGTGATGCTTACTATCGCATGGACGTGTCCGCCCTGACGCAAGCCATCGAGACAACCCGCGAACAGGGACTGCTGCCGATGGCAGTGGTGGCGACCGCTGGCACCACCGATTTTGGCAGCATAGATCCGATTATCCCGATCGCGGACCTGAGTCGGCGTGAGGGCCTGTGGTTTCATGTGGATGCCGCCTACGGCTGTGGCCTGCTGGCGTCCTCCCGCCACCGTCACCTGCTGAAAGGTATCGAGCAGGCGGACTCGGTCACGGTCGACTACCACAAATCCTTCCTTCAGCCGGTCAGTTGCAGCGCCCTGCTGGTGCGCCATAAACACACCCTGGGCTGTGTCACCTGGCACGCCGAATACCTGAATCCCCTGTGCCAACGTCAGGAAGGCACCCCCAACCTGGTGGACAAGAGCCTGCAGACCACCCGCCGTTTTGACGCTCTCAAGCTCTGGCTAACCCTTCGTGCCCTTGGCCCCGAGGCGATTGGCGCGGCTTTCGACAAAGTTATCCACCTGGCCCGCCAGGGTTACCTGCTACTGTTATCGGACAACGACATCGAGATCCTTCACCAGCCCCAGCTCAGTACTCTGGTGTTCCGCTACCGCCCTGACATGGCCATGAGTGAGGCCGCACTGGACCAGCTCAACCAGTCCATCCGCAAGGCCCTGATGCGCTCCGGGGAAGCTATGGTTGCCGCCACCCGGGTCCACGGCCGGCAGTATCTGAAGTTCACCCTGCTCAATCCCGACACCCGGATTCGGGATGTCCAGGCGGTTCTGCGCCTGATCAAACGCCACGGCGCCGAGGCTCTGGCCGCCCATACACCCACTATCACCCAGCAGCCGATGGAGGTCGCCCATGTCGGATAACACGCTTGATTTCATTGCCATTGGTCTGGGGCCTTTTAACCTCAGCCTGGCCTGCCTGGCCGAACCCCTGGACGACCTGAGCGGGCTGGTGCTGGATGAGAACCCCCAGTTCGACTGGCATCCGGGCATGATGCTGGAAAATGCCCGGCTGCAGACCCCGTTCCTGTCGGACCTGGTGACCCTGGCGGACCCCACCAGCCCCTACAGTTTCCTTAATTACCTCAAGGCCCAGGGTCGTATTTACTCGTTCTACATTCGCGAGAGCTTTTTCCTGTTGCGTCGCGAATACAACCAGTACTGCCAGTGGGCCGCCAGCCAGTTGAGCAACGTCCGCTTCAACACCCGGGTGGAAGCCATCCACTACGATGAGGGCGACAACCATTATGTGGTAACGGCGCGCTGCACCCGGAGTGGCAATGAACAGCAGTTCCGCACCCGCCGACTGGTGCTGGGCACCGGACCACGGCCGGCCGTACCACCGTGCTGCGAACATCTGGAGGGCTCCGCCATCCACTCGTCCGGTTACCTTGACCACAAATCGGAACTGCAGGCGCAGCCGTCCATTACCGTACTCGGCAGCGGCCAGAGCGCCGCCGAGATATTCCACGACCTGCTGCAGGACGTCGACCGCTTTGGCTACCAGCTGAACTGGATCACCCGCTCCCCCCGCTTCTTTCCGCTGGAGTACAGCAAGCTGACCCTGGAGATGACCTCTCCCGAGTACGTGGACTATTTCCACGACCTGCCACCGGAAACCCGCGATGACCTGGTGACCCATCAGAAGCATCTCTACAAGGGCATCAATACCGACCTGATCAACGATATCTTCGATCTGCTGTACACCAAGCGCCTGGTGGCTGATGTGCCGATCAACCTGCTCACCAACAGCCGGCTGGAGTCCGCCCGTTTCTGCGGCGACAGCGCGCACCATGAGCTGACGTTCCGCCATCTGGAGCAGGATCGGCCGTTCGCGCTGAACACCGCCGGTCTGGTACTGGCCACCGGCTACCAATACCGGGAACCCGACTTCCTGGAGGGTATCGCGGGACGACTCCGGCGTGATGACCGCGGTCGGTTTGCCGTTGGACGCAACTACAGCATTGATCACCGGGGTCAGGAAATTTTCGTGCAGAACGCGGAATTGCATACCCACGGCTTTGTCACTCCCGACCTGGGTATGGCGTGCTATCGCAATGCCTGGATATTGCGGGAACTGACCGGACGCGAACCCTATGCCATAGAGCAGGCCATCGCCTTCCAGCAGTTCGGCGTTCCCGAGTCCCAGGCGGCCATGCAAGGCACCGGCTCACTGATGGAGCCGGCGTAAGATGGCTATGACGGTTAAACATTGGCTGGTTGCCATCACCATCGCTGCGGTGGTCAGCGATTCCATGCTGCTGCCCTTTTATCCGCATTTTTTCGCCAGTGTGTTCGGCATCACCGATCCCGGTCATATCGGGCTCTACCTCAGTGCCTGTTGCCTCACCATCGTCATCGCCTTTCCGATGTGGGCGAGAGTCTCCCGGCGGATACCGGTGCTGCAGCTGCTGATTCCCACGCAACTGGCAGCCGGTGGGCTGAGTATTCTCTGCTACTGGGCCGATACCCCGGTGTCGTTCTGGATTCTGTCGCTGGTCATGCTGGTGTTCAAAGGCAGTTATCTGCTGGTCTACCCGATGATCATGGCCGCCGAACGCCAGGAAAACCATGGCAATACCATCGGTCTGTTATCCGTGGTGGTTCATATTGGCGGTATAGCCGGCGCCGTGCTCGGTGGCGTGGTCCTGCAGTGGTTTGAGCCGCGCCAGGTGTTTCTGGTGATGGCGGTGAGCGATTTCATTCAGACCGGTGTCTGTCTCTATCTCATTCGCCGCCCCGATGCCCGGCCCGAACCAGAGGAACCGCCAACGGCAGCGCCCGAAAAGAGCCGGGTGACTTCCGCCGTGATCTACAAGCTGGGACTGGTGATGTTCCTGTTCTATTTCAGCGCCTACCTCACCCGCCCGTTCTTCGTTCGCTACTGGGAATCGGTCACCCCGGCCACGGGCGAAATCCTGTCCGGGCTGGTGTTCGCCATTCCGGCCGGCATCGCCATCCTGGCGTTATGGCTCAACGCCCGCAGCGGCCGAACCCGATCACCAGGGGAGGGTCTGCTGACCGCGATGATGCTGGGAAGTGTTGGCCTGGCGCTGCAGGGACTGAATCAGGAGTGGCTGGTTCTGGCAGGCCGCTGCCTGTTTGGCTGGGCCCTGTTCCAGGCCACCGTCCAGCTGGATCAGCTGCTGTTTGCCCTCAGCCACCCCGAGGCCTACGCCACCGATTTCAGCAAGATCAATGTCTTCCAGCAGTTGGGTGTACTGGCCGCGGCCTCATCTGCCGGCGGACTCGTGGGGCTGCTGGGCCTGCAAATGCCTTTTGCCGTCGCCGCCACCGGCCTGGTATTCACGGCTGCCATTTACGGCGCGTTGTTTTACCGCACCCGGCGCCAGTTACTACCGTCCACCTGACCAGGGAATGTTTATGAACGACGTTACCTACCACTATGAACAATCTTTACCTTCACTGGGTCAATTCCGCATTCGCCCCCTGCGATTGCCGGACGATCTGTCACTGATCCATCAGTGGCTCAGCGATGATCATGCCCGTTTCTGGGGCATGCAGGATATGTCACGGGACCAGCTTGACGAGTTTTACCGGACCCTGAGGTCCTCTGGTGAAGGCGACGCTTTTATCGGCCTGCACAATGGCCAGCCCGCTTTCCTGATGGAGACCTATCAACTAGAACTCTCGCCACTGGCGGAGCACTACCCGGTGCGATCCGGTGACCTCGGTATGCACATTCTGATCGCCCCCACCGATCACCCCATTCGCGGGTTCACCCGTGGTGTGTTCACCGTGATCATGGGTTTCCTGTTCGAGGCCCTGGATGCCCGACGCATTGTTGTCGAGCCGGATGTCAGCAACGACCGCATCCATGACCTGAATCGTTTTGCCGGTTTCCAGTATGACCGGGTCATCTCATTACCGGACAAACAGGCTCACCTGGCGTTCTGCAACTATGCGCAGTTCCAGCAAGCCATGACCAACAACTCTCTGCTCAAGGAATCCAACATGACCACCGACCGGACCATTTCCCTCACCAACAATCCCGCACTGGCCTGCGACCACCTGCAACCGGAGCTGTGGCAACACGTTAATACGCTACTGGTGCGTAAAGCCCTGAGCGAGTTTGCCCATGAAAAACTGCTTCAACCAGAACCCCTGTCAGAGCAGGACGGCTGGCAGGAATATCGGGTAGTCGCCGACAAACCCGACGTCGAGTACCGTTTCCTCGGCAAGATTCTCGCCCTTGAGCACTGGCACATCGATCCGTCGTCCATCCGCAAAACGGTTGCTGGCGAGCAAACGGATGTGGACGCCATGCGCTTCATCATCGAGTTCCGGAAAACCCTGGGGATCCAGGACGCCATGCTACCAACTTACCTGGAAGAGATCGCCAGTACCCTCTATGGCAGCGCCTACAAACACCGTCGTCCGGGACTGGATGTCACCTCCTTGGTGGACGCCGATTTCCAGCAGCTGGAATCCGCGATGATGGAAGGCCATCCCTGCTTTGTGGCCAACAACGGCCGCATCGGCTTCGATGCTCGCGACTACCAGGCCTATGCACCTGAGGCTGGCACCCCGATCCGGCTGATCTGGGTGGCCGCACACAAGGACAGTACCACCGTGGCCAGCAGCGAAGACCATGGTTTCAACGGCATGATGCGGGAGGAGCTGGGAGACGAGCAGTTCGAAGCCTTCATGACCTTACTGAAGCAACGGTCGCTGAACCCGGAGGATTACTACCTGCTGCCCGTCCACCCATGGCAGTGGTACAACAAACTGGCCCACGTATTCGCGGCCGATATCGCCACCGAGAAACTGGTTTACCTGGGTGAGGGGCAGGACCGCTACCGCGCGCAACAATCCATCCGCACGTTCTTTAACACGGATCGACCGCACCGGCACTACGTCAAGACCGCACTTTCCATTCTCAATATGGGCTTCATGCGGGGCTTGTCGCCCTACTACATGAGTACGACGCCGGCCATTAACGAATTCCTTTACGATCTGGTGAATCAGGATCCTTACCTGGCCAGCACCGGCTTCAGCCTGTTGCGCGAAGTGGCCGGTATCGGCTACACCAATGCCCATTTCGAAGAGGCTGTGGATAAGTACAGCCCCTACCGCAAGATGTTGTCGGCACTGTGGCGGGAAAGCCCGATTCCGCAACTCAAAGACAATCAGAAACTGATGACCATGGCCGGGCTGCTACACGTCGATGCCGAGGGCAATGCCCTGCTGCCGGCGCTGATTGCCGCCTCTGGCCTGGATACCGAAAGCTGGATCCGGCGTTTTCTGCACGGCTACATGAGTCCGCTGCTTCATTGTTTCTATGCCCACGATCTGGTTTTCATGCCCCATGGGGAAAACCTGATCCTGGTGCTGGAAAATCATGTGCCGGTAAGAGCCATCATGAAGGATATCGCCGAGGAAGCGGCCATCATGAACACCGACATCCTGCTCTCGGAAGACGTTCGGCGGTTACAGGTGGAGGTACCGGAGGAACTCAAGGTGCTGTCGATCTTCACCGACCTGTTCGACTGCATTTTCCGCTTCATGGCACCCATTCTCGATGAACAGGGGGATTTACCCGAATCCCGTTTCTGGCAGCTGGTGGCGGACTGTGTTCACGACTATCAAGCCGCCCATCCCGAGCTGGCCGATAAATTCCGCCGCCACGACCTGTTTGCTCCGGAATTTACCCGCTCCTGCCTGAACCGCCTGCAACTGGCCAACAATCAACAGATGATTGACCTGGCGGACCCGGCGGGCAATCTCCAGTTCTACGGCACGCTGATCAACCCCATTGCGTGTCATGCGCGGAACGGTAGGAAAACGGGAGAAACGGAGATGCTGTCGGACGGTTGATACCCGCTGAACTTCCCTAACACCGGGTAAGCACCCTCCCTACCAAGCGGGGGGTGCCTTGCTCCCCGTTAAAGGCCGTATTTGGTCTCGATGGCCTCGTACATACCGGTCTCGTGAACCTTCTTCAGGGCCGCGTTCAGCTCGTCAACCACACTGTCCGGAGTGGCGGGATTGATCGCCAGGTACAGCTCGGTGTCATTAAACGAGTAGACCGGCTCCAGGCCTTCCACATCCTGCTGGGACGCAAAGTAGGGGCCGGCCAGACGGTCGGCGATCCACAGGTCGACCTGTCCCAGTTCCAGGCGCTTGGGGTTCAGGTCGTCGCTGTCCAGTGCCGAGACCTCATGACCACGTTCCAGCAGGTACTCGGTCATTACATCGTTGCGGTAGCCACCGAACAACAGTCCCCGGGTATCTTCCAGCCTGTCGATCTTCAGGTCGGTGTTGGCGGGTGCAAAAATCGTCCACAGGTTTTTCGTCAGCGGCCCCACCCACTTGAACATGGGGGCGCGCTTTTCGGTATAGGTGGTGCAGAAGATACCGTGATTCTTCTTGTCCCTGGCGCGATTGTAGCCGTAATCCCAGTTACGGAGTTTGATAACGTAATCCAGGCTGGTATGGCCGAGAATCGCCTTGACCATTTCGGTACACAGGCCATCGATACTGTCACCGTTGTGCTCGAATGCACGGCCGGTAGCGCTCATGTTGTAGGGCGGGAAATTCTCGGTGTAAAAGTAGAGCTTTTCGGATGCGCTAACCTGAGGGGCCGAAGCCAGCGTCAGGATCAGAGACAGGAATATGAACAGTTTCCGCACAGCGTTTCTCCTTGCAATGGTGTTCGCACCACAAGGTCGTGGCGCGTTCGTTATGCGGCGGAGAAGTCTACCTGATGATTTAACGGTGTTTTATAGAATTCCTGTGTGTTTTCGTAAGGGCGGCATCCTAAGGGTGCCACGTCTACTTCCCGATACAGAAACTGCTGAATATTTTCCCCAACAGATCATCGGGCGTCATTACCCCGGTGATTTCACCCAGGGCATCCTGGGCGGCGCGCAAATCCTCCGCCAACAGCTCACCGGCACCAAACCCGTCCAGTTGGCCCTGTCCCTGGAGCATGGAGTCACGGGCACGCTCCAGTGCATCCAGGTGCCGACGCCGGGCCAGGAAACCACCCTCGGTCGTCGCCGCAAACCCCATACACTGCTTCAGGTGATCCCGCAGAATCTCCAGCCCGGCCGCAGACTTGGCAGCGAGACGAATGACCGGGGCAGCCGGGTTATCCACAAGGCCGATAGTTTCCCCGGACAGATCCACCTTGTTCCGGATCACGGTCACCGGTGCCGATGCCGGTAACTGATCGATAAAGTCCGGCCAGATCTCGTGAGGGGTGGTTTCCGGAGTCGTGGTGGCATCCACCATCAACAGGATCCGGTCCGCCTGGCGGATTTCATCCCAGGCCCGGGCAATGCCGATCTGTTCGACTTCATCGGGGCTATCCCTCAACCCTGCCGTATCAATGATGTGCAATGGCATGCCATCAATGTGGATATGTTCCCGCAGCACGTCCCGTGTCGTCCCTTCAATGGCCGTCACGATCGCCGCTTCACGGCCAGCCAGAGCATTGAGCAGGCTCGACTTACCCGCATTGGGCCTGCCAGCAATCACCACTTTCATACCATCGCGGAGGATCGTTCCCTGTTGGGCTTCCGTCAGAATGCTGTCCAGGTCGGTAATCAGCTGCTGTAGATCGGCAGCCACTTTGCCATCCGCAAGAAAGTCGATTTCTTCTTCCGGGAAATCAATGGCCGCTTCCACATAGATGCGTAAGTGGGTGACTGCTTCCACCAGACTCTCGATACGTCGGGAAAACACCCCCTGCATGGATCGGACGGCGCAGCGTGCAGCCTGTTCCGAGCTGCTTTCAATCAGGTCGGCAATGGCTTCTGCCTGGGTGAGGTCCAGCTTGTCGTTGAGAAATGCCCGTTCGGAAAACTCCCCGGGCCGCGCGAGACGAGCGCCGAGTTCACAGACCTGGCGCAGCAACAGGTCCAGGATTACCGTGCCGCCATGGCCCTGGAGTTCGAAGACATCCTCTCCGGTGAAGGAGTTGGGGTTGGGGAAAAACAGGCCAATGCCTTCATCGATCAGCTGGTTCTTCTGGTCGTAAAACGGTCCGTAATGGGCATAGCGGGGCCGGGGTTCATAACCCAGCATTCGACAGGCAATGTCCCGCGCGCCCGGACCGGACACACGGACAATACCGACACCGGCCTGACCGGGGGCGGTGGCAATGGCGGCGATGGTATCGGTCATGTATTGCATGTGTTTACCAAGATCCTTTCCTCTGGCCCTGAACCAGCAAAGGCTCCACGAAGGAGCCTCTGTCAGGTTACGGTGTCAGACACGGTATCCGAAGATCAGTGTTTTCTTCCCGCAACTTCCGCTTCAATCTTCCGCGTAATGTACCACTGCTGGGCAATGGACAGAATGTTGTTCACCAGCCAGTACAGTACCAGACCAGCGGGGAACCAGAGGAAGAACACGGTGAAGATCAGCGGCATCATCTTCATGATCTTGGCCTGCATGGGATCCGGCGGTGTCGGGTTAAGGCTCATTTGCAGGAACATGCTGGCGCCCATCAGAATCGGCAGGATGAAGTAGGGGTCCATCACCGACAGGTCGTTTATCCACAGCATGAACGGTGCCTGGCGCAGCTGGACACTTTCAAACAGACACCAGTACAGGGAAATAAACACCGGCATCTGCACGAGGATCGGCAGGCAACCGCCCAGCGGATTGATCTTCTCCCGCTTGTAGAGAGCCATCATTTCCTGGGACATGCGTTGGCGATCATCCCCATAGAGCTCTTTCAGTCGGGTCAACTGCGGCGCTACGGCACGCATTCTCGCCATCGAACGGTAACTGGTGGCCGACAGATGGAAGAACACCGCCTTGACCAGAACCGTCAGCAGAATGATAGCGACGCCCCAGTTCCCTACGATGCCATGGAACCATTCCAGAATGATGAACAGCGGCAAGGCAATAAAGAACAGGAAGCCGAAATCAACGGTACGATCCATGTTCGGAGCAACGGCTTCGAGCCGGTCAATGATCTTTGGACCGACATAGGCACGGGCACCAATTTCTGCAGTTTCACCGGGAGCCACAGTGGTAGCTGGGTATACAAAGCCCATCACATAAAGCGGACCACGTCGGGTGGTCTGGAATTGGGCCGGCTGATCCCGTTCGGGAACCCAGGCGGTCAGGAAATAATGTTGGAGAAACGCCAGCCAGCCATTGGTCACCGACTGGTTAATCGGGGTCTCACTGAGGTCACCAAAATCGTACTTCTCGTAGGGATCTTCCGGGGTACTTACCACCATGCCGAGGAAGGCTTTGATACCAAGGCTGTTCTGGGCAGTCGGATCGGGTGTCTGATCCCGGACGATTTTGCCTGTGAGGTTGGCTTTCCAGTCGTCACCGGACTGGTTATTGATCAGATAACGCATGCCAATCTCGTAGCTGTCACGAGCAAACTGGTATTGCTTGGTAATTTCGACGCCGGCATCCGTGGTGAAGGTGAGGTTAACAATGAGCTCATTGGCGTCTTCGGACAACTCGTAGCTCGAAGTAGCGGATTCATAGACCGGGGGTTGACCATTACTGCTGCTGTCGATCCCATCGCGACCGATCAGTCCGCTTTCCAGGACATAGGTACGGTTGCCTGAATTCGTCAGGATCTTCAGGGATTCCTTGCTATCAAGAGATCTGTCGTAATCCAGCAGGGAACTTTCCACCAGGTTGCCACCGACACGATCAATCTTGAGCTCCAGCACATCAGTACGGACAGTGATCAACTGGTCACTGATTTCCGCAGTGTTGGTGTCGCCGATAGCCTGACTGTCGTCGTCAGGTGTGGTGAATTCTCCACCGTTGCTGTTTTCTGTGCCGTATTCTTCCGGTGTGCGGAGGTCAGCGGTGCTACCGTTGCTGCCTGTTGACCGGGTTTGTTCGACAACCTGTTGTTGCTGTTGCGGCTGGTTATAGTCTTCGTTCCAGGCAAGCACCATCAGGTAACTGACAATAGCGAGGCCGGCAAATAATACAATGCGTTGAATATCCATAAACTTACTGTTTGGTCTGGTTCGTGTTATGGGAATGGCTAGCCTGCCCGCAATGGTCAGTGCCCGGTACCGGATCATACCCGCCTTCAGCCCATGGATGACACCTCAACAAACGCCCCGTGGCAAGAAAAAGACCTTTGATAGCACCATGATAAGTGATGGCTTCAACAGCATATTGCGAGCAGGTTGGATAATGCCGGCAGTGACTGGCCATCAGGGGACTGATTGCATATTGGTAGAAGCGGATTGGCAAGAGCAGCAATGTGCGCATTAATCCGATCCTTTACCAGTGGGAGAGGGTGCAGGTGTCGACGATTGAGCGTGACGATGTTTTCTTACCAGCCGTGACCAGAGGTCATTCAGCGTAGCAGTGACGGTCTGGTTATCAAGCTGAGCCAGACCTTGCCTGCCAAGAACGATGATGTCCAGACCGGGCAACTCGGGCTGGAGCCTGAAAGTTTCCCGTACACGTCGCTTGACGCGGTTACGTTGTACGGCAAGTTTCAGGTTTTTCTTGGAAAACACCAGACCGATCCTGGCGTGTCCCAACGAATTGGGTGTCGCCAGGATCAGAAAATTCCGGTGTGGAACTCTGATTCTTACGTCGTTGAAGACTTTGCCGTAATCGCCGGGTTTCAGTAGCCGGTGGGATTTCGGGAAACTCAAAGCCTTCATGAGGCGGACGATGTCTTAAGCAGACAGACGTGCGCGGCCTTTCGCACGACGACGGGAAATGACTTTCCGGCCGTTTGCAGTGGCCATACGAGCACGGAAACCGTGGACGCGCTTACGCTTCAGTACGCTTGGTTGAAACGTTCTTTTCATGGTGATGATCTCACATTTCAGGTATTTGGAAACTCAACGGTTGGCTGGAAAATGAACAGCCAAAACAGGAGCGGCATTCTATGCAAACTGGCGGATGAATTCAATGGCTAATGCAGGGGTAGGTGTGGAAAGTGCGGAGGGACCGAAGATCTGGCCAGTCACTAATAACATTAGTAGGTCTTTTTTAATCTTCTTAAGGATTAATTATTACTGTTATTAGTAAGCAGCTTTTCTGTGGATAAGGGGATTTACAATATGAAATTCAGTGCGTTAAGAGGTTTACAAAGACGTTGACAAGGCGCCCTGGGATCTGTGCATAAGCGATGCAGGGATTGTGGGTAATTCGAGGTGGTGGTCAAAACCTGACTTATCCCTGTGTTGGTCAAGTGGATACACACAGGGTTAAACGCAAGGTATACACACAGGGCTGTGGGTAACTGGGACTGGTATTATTTTTCTGTACACAACCCTGTAGGTAAGTTTGTAAAAACATGAAAATAAATAAAATAAATTTCCACAGGCTGTTCATGAGTGGGTTTTTCCCCTTTTACTTGAGGGGCCCGCGGGGTAGAATTCCGGGTCATCTCTGACATCATCGGGTTACCGTAATCCGGTGTGAGAAAATTCTGAGGCATCGGAGGCAGGCTGTTGTGCCGAATACCATCTGGCATCAGTGTCTAGAAGTACTCCGGGACGAGTTTCCCGCTCAACAGTTCAATACCTGGCTGAGGCCATTACAGTCTGATCATCGCGAAGGTCAGCTGATGTTGTTTGCGCCCAACCGGTTTGTTATGGACTGGGTGAACGAAAAATACCTCAGGCGTATAGAAGAAGTATTGAAGGATTTGAACGGGGGACAAGCGCCCCGCGTAAATATGAAGGTTGGATCGGCGCCAAAGGTCGGGGATCTGGTGGTGCGTTCGGAACCTGACAAACCGGTCAATGGGGCTGCCCAGGAAGAAGCCGGTAGTTCCGTCACCGAGGAGGAAAAGGGCGTTGCGGCCACGGTGTCATCGCCTTCGGTAAAACCTCCGCAAGGTAGTCAGCGGCGTACGGTTCAGGTTGAAGGTGATATCAAGCACCAGAGTTTTCTGAACGAGGGTTTTACGTTTGAAACCTTTGTTGAAGGTAAATCCAACCAGTTGGCGCGGGCGGCGTCGATGCAGGTGGCTGAAAACCCCGGCGGTGCCTATAACCCGTTGTTCCTTTATGGTGGGGTTGGTCTTGGTAAGACTCACCTTATGCACGCGATTGGTAACGATATCGTGCGGCGTAATCCCCGCGCCAAGGTTGCCTATCTGCGTTCCGAGCGGTTTGTTGCTGATATGGTCAAGGCGTTGCAGCTGAACGCGATCAATGAATTCAAGCGGTATTACCGTTCGGTGGATGCGTTATTGATCGATGATATCCAGTTCTTCGCCCGCAAGGAGCGGTCTCAGGAAGAGTTTTTCCACACCTTTAATGCGTTGCTCGAAGGCGGGCAACAGGTGATTGTCACCTGCGACCGGTTCCCGAAAGAAATTGTGGATATGGAAGAGCGGCTCAAGTCGCGATTCGGTTGGGGGCTTACCGTGATGGTAGAACCGCCGGAGCTGGAAACCCGGGTTGCGATCCTGATGAAAAAGGCCGAGCAGGCCAACGTCAAACTGAGCAGCGAAGCGGCTTTTTTCATTGCCCAGAAAATCCGATCCAATGTCCGAGAGCTAGAGGGGGCGCTTCGTTTGGTGATAGCGAATGCTCACTTCACGGGCTCGGAGATTACCCCGCCGTTCATTCGCGAAAGTCTGAAGGATCTGCTGGCGCTCCATGAAAAGCAGGTCAGTATTGATAACATTCAGCGTACGGTGGCGGAGTATTACAAGATCAAGGTGGCGGATCTGTTGTCAAAACGACGGACCCGAACGGTAACCCGTCCGCGGCAAGTGGCTATGTCGTTGTCGAAAGAGTTGACCAACCACAGCTTGCCGGAGATCGGCGATGCCTTCGGTGGCCGTGACCACACCACGGTATTGCATGCCTGCAAGAAGATTGTGGAATTGCAGGAGACGGATCCCAGTATCCGTGAGGATTATCAGAACTTTATGAGGCTGCTGACCACCTGATGACCGGGATGGTTGCGGACAACATTCACCTTCCAATAAAAGAATGCTGAGTGCCATGAAACTGACGATCAGCCGAGAATCACTGCTTACCCCGTTGCAATCCATTGCCGGGGTCGTAGAGCGCAAACAGACCATGCCGGTGCTGTCCAATGTGTTGCTGGTGGCCGAGGACAACACCCTCACCATGACCGGCACCAATATGGAAGTGGAGTTGGTGGGGCGGATCACACCTGTGCATGTGGACCAGCCGGGGAAAATTACGGTGCCCGCACGAAAGCTCGCGGATATCTGCCGGGCACTGGGCGATGAGGCACCCATCGAGTTGGCCCAGGAAGGAGACCGTCTGCACCTTCGTTGCGGCGCGAGTCATTTTACCCTGTCGACCCTGCCGGCCGAGCATTTCCCGAATGTCGAGGATGATGCAGAAAGTTTCCGTCTTGACGTGCCACAGAAAGAATTGAGTCGCATGCTGGATGCCACCGCATTCGCCATGGCACAGCAGGACGTTCGCTACTACCTGAACGGGTTGTTGCTGGAAGTGGATCAGGGCCACATACGTACCGTAGCCACCGATGGCCACCGGCTGGCGATGGCTCACTTCGACCTGCCTACCGGCAGTGACCTTCGTCAGGTCATTGTGCCGCGTAAGGGTGTACTGGAGCTGGCACGGCTGCTGGACGATGTGGAGACTCCGGTCACTCTGGTGGTGGGTGACAATCATCTGCGGGCGACCGTCGGAAGTTATACCTTCACGTCGAAACTGATCGAAGGCAAATTCCCCGACTACAATCGTGTTATCCCCCGTGGCGGCGACAAGGTCGTCCTGGCCGATCGGGCGACACTGAAGAATACCCTGCAACGGGCGGGCATTCTTTCCCACGAAAATATCCGCGGTGTGCGATTGAACCTGGCACCCAATGAGCTGCAGGTTTTCGCCAACAATCCGGATCAGGAACAGGCCGAAGACGCGCTGCCGGTGGAGTATCAGGGCGAATCACTGCAGATCGGCTTTAATGTAGGCTACCTGGTCGATGTCATGAACGCGCTGGACGAGGACCAAGTCAAGATTACCCTGTCCAATCCTAACAGCAGCGCGTTGATCGAGGCTCAGAACGATAATCGTTGTTTGTACGTGGTCATGCCCATGCGCCTGTAATGTTGATTGAACCGGGCCACAGGCATGGGTGGCCCGTTCGGATGTCGGGGATTGGTTACACATCGGGTTCAGTAAACGTTGAGGTGAAGAGATGATTAAGGGAACAGTGACCAACAGTATCAAAGGCGCCTTCCGTATTGGCCAGACGGTATCCGTACTGGGTCGTACCGGTGTTAACTGGCTACGGGGAGATCGCCCGCCAACGCCACGGCTGTTACGTCAGACCTTTGAATCCCTGGGTGCAACCTACATCAAGCTGGGCCAGTTTATTGCCAGTTCTCCCACGTTTTTCCCCAAGGAATACGTGGAAGAGTTCCAGTACTGTCTGGACAAGACCCCTAACCTGCCCTTCAGTGTGATCAAGAAAATCATACGTGAGGAACTCGGCCGTCCAATCGATCAGGTCTTTGCAGAGATAGATCCGATTGCCCTGGCTTCAGCCTCCATTGCCCAGGTCCACTCGGCCAAGCTGCTGACCGGCGAGGATGTGGTCATCAAGGTGCAGAAGCCCGGTGTGGAAAATATTCTGCTGACGGATCTGAATTTTCTGTATCTGTCTGCCAAGATCCTGGAAACCCTGGCACCAAAGCTGTCCTGGACGTCACTCTCCGGTATCGTCGAGGAAATCCAGCGGACCATGATGGAAGAGTGTGACTTTATCAAGGAAGCCAACAACCTCAAGGTGTTCCGCCATTTCCTGCAAACTACCCACAATGAGGACGCGGCCGTGCCCTTGGTGTACGAGCATTGTAGTACCCGCCGCATTCTCACCATGGAGCGATTCCACGGCGTTCCCTTGACCGACCTGGAAAGCATTCGCGGTTATGCCCGCGATCCGGAACGCACCCTGATTACAGCGATGAATACCTGGTTTTCCAGTCTGACCCAGTGCGAGTTCTTCCATGCGGACGTGCATGCGGGCAACCTGATGGTGTTGAAAGACGGCCGTGTCGGTTTCATCGATTTCGGCATCGTGGGACGCATTCGTCCTGATACCTGGCAGGCGGTCAGTGATTTCATCTCGGCGGTCATGGTCGGTAACTTTGAAGGTATGGCCGACGCTATGATTCGTATCGGTATTACTCACGAGCATGTGGAAGTCTCGGCTCTGGCCGCCGACCTGCGCAAGCTGTACCAGCAAATGGACACTATGGTTCCGGACCATGTGCCCTACGAAGCGGATCAGGCCGAGGATGACGTAAACAACATCCTGATGGATATGGTCAAGATTGGCGAAAGCCATGGCCTGCATTTTCCCAGGGAGTTTGCTTTGTTGCTGAAGCAGTTCCTGTATTTCGATCGCTACGTGCACATCCTGGCGCCGGAAATGGACGTGTTTATGGATGAGCGGTTGAACATGCTTCACTGACGACCAAGCTTGTCGGGGAGGAGAAACGATTATTGGCAAATGCGCCTTAATCGTCGCCTTCCTGCTGAGGGTTTTGTACACTAAGGCAGCACTCGCGTAGGCGGGCGCTGCCTTTTTCATTTCTGACACATTCTCCGGTAAACCCCTGACTCTATGGCGCTGGTCAAACTTCAAACGGAACACTTCCGGAACCTATCCTCCGCGCCTGTTACTTTTTCCCCGTCCTTTAACCTGTTGTTTGGCGAGAACGGCAGCGGGAAAACCAGTGTGCTGGAAGCGATTGGTTATCTCGGTCTTGGTCGATCCTTTCGGGTCAGTCGGCACCAGGCGGTTGTGCAACATGGACAACAGCGGCTGACCGTATTCGGCGGGTTGGACCGGGGGCTGGATGATGCAATGAACGAGCGGGGAGACGCCGCGGGTCAACTGGTGCATCGGTTGGGATTCGCCCGGGATATCGGTCAGAAGGAAACGACGTTACGGGTGGATGGTGAAGCGGTGAAGAATCTGTCGTCGCTGGCCCGTCATCTTCCAGTGTCTGTAATTGATCCGGGTGTTTTTGACATCGTCGCCGGTGGCCCCGGAAAGCGTCGGCAATTTCTGGACTGGGCAGTGTTCCACGTGGAACCTTCCTTTGCGAATGTGTGGCAACAGTGTCAAAGAGTGACGTCACAGCGGAATCAAACGCTGAGAAATGGTAGACTAGACGAAGCCTTGATCCGGGTCTGGGACGGTCAGTATGCCCAACTGGCAAACCGCCTGACGGAAGCAAGACGAGCTGCCTTTACCCTGTTTCAGTCGGCGTTTCAGCGACTGGTGGAAGAGGTAGATGCGCCCTGGGTTGAAGGCATGAAAATGGATTTTTATCCAGGCTGGGATATCAGTCAGCCACTCTCCGATGTGCTCGCAGCTCATCGGGAACAAGAGCTGCGAATGGGGCACACGTTATATGGCCCTAATCGTGCTGATGTGAAGTTGCGGTTTCAGGGCAGACCGGTTGCAGAGACCTTTTCCCGAGGTCAGCAAAAAACCCTCGTGATTCTGATGAAGATTGCTCAGGGTATGGTGTTGAGCAGTCTTGGTAAGCAGGTAACGTTTTTGTTGGATGACATCAATGCGGAACTGGATGTCAGCCATCGGGCCATGCTTGCCCAGAAGTTGTATGAACTTCGATGTCAGGTCTTTATGACCTCTATCGAACCACCCCGCCCCGACGAATTGTGGCGGGATGAAAAACCGGAATATCGGATGTTCCACGTGGAACATGGCCAATTGAAGGAAGAATAAATCTGGGTGGCACAATATGACGCTGGTACAAGCCGGCCATTCTGCGACCAGGTAATTACCCATCAGGAGTACCTAATGAGCGAATCGAGCTACAATTCCTCCAGTATCAAAGTCTTGAAAGGACTGGACGCGGTTCGGAAACGGCCCGGGATGTACATCGGCGATACTGACGATGGCACCGGTCTGCACCACATGGTGTTTGAGCTGGTGGATAACTCCATTGATGAAGCTCTGGCCGGGTATTGCTCCGAGATCGGTGTCATTATCCATCCGGATGAATCTGTCAGCGTTAAAGATAATGGCCGGGGGATTCCCACGGACCTGCACGAAGAGGAAGGGGTATCCGCCGCAGAAGTTATCATGACCGTTCTCCATGCCGGCGGTAAGTTCGATGATAACTCCTACAAGGTTTCGGGTGGCCTGCATGGCGTGGGGGTCTCTGTTGTAAACGCCCTCTCCTCTACCCTTACGTTGACCATCCGCAGGGAAGGCAAAGTCTACGAACAGTCCTACAGCCATGGTGTGCCGAATGCACCCCTGGCCGTGGTGGGCGATACTGATGCCAGTGGCACCAAGGTCCACTTTATTCCATCTCCGGATACGTTCACCCATATCGAATTCCACTACGATATTCTGGCCAAACGGCTTCGCGAGCTGGCCTTCCTTAACAGTGGGGTCCGTATTCGCCTGACCGACGAACGTAGCGGCAAAGAAGAGGTCTTTGAGTACGAAGGTGGCCTGAAAGCGTTTGTCGAGCATCTGAACACCAACAAGACCCCGATCAACCGGGTTTTCCACTTCAATACCGAGCGGGAAGACGGTATCGCGGTGGAAGTGGCGATGCAGTGGAACGATGCGTTCCAGGAGAACATATACTGTTTCACCAACAATATCCCCCAGCGGGACGGCGGTACTCATCTTGCCGGCTTCCGTGCGGCGCTGACGCGGTCCCTCAATAACTACATTGAACATGAAGGTCTGGGTAAGAAAGCCAAGGTCAGTACTTCAGGGGACGATGCCCGTGAAGGTCTGACGGCGATTATCAGCGTAAAAGTGCCAGATCCGAAATTTTCGTCCCAGACCAAGGACAAACTGGTGTCTTCTGAGGTGAAAACCGCGGTAGAACAGGAGTTGTATCAATCCTTCGCGGACTTCCTGCAAGAGCAGCCCAACGAAGCCAAGCTTATTGTGAACAAGATGATCGAAGCCGCACGGGCTCGGGAAGCGGCTCGCAAAGCTCGAGACATGACCCGTCGCAAGGGCGCTCTGGACATTGCCGGCTTGCCCGGCAAACTGGCGGACTGCCAGGAAAAGGATCCCGCTCTGTCCGAACTGTTCATTGTGGAGGGTGACTCGGCCGGTGGCAGTGCCAAACAGGGCCGAGCCCGTAAGACCCAGGCGATTCTTCCGCTGAAAGGTAAGATCCTCAACGTGGAAAAAGCCCGTTTCGACAAGATGCTGTCATCCGCGGAAGTGGGGACGCTGATCACGGCGCTGGGTTGTGGCATAGGTCGTGAGGAGTTCAATCCGGATAAGCTTCGTTATCACTCCATCATCATCATGACCGATGCGGATGTGGACGGTTCCCATATCCGTACCCTGCTGCTGACGTTCCTGTTCCGCCAGATGCGCGAAATCATTGAACGTGGCCACGTCTTTATAGCCATGCCGCCCCTGTACAAGGTCAAGCGGGGCAAGCAGGAGCAGTACCTGAAGGATGAAAAAGCCAAGGTCGCCTATCTGACCCAGACGGCCCTGGAAGGCGCCCAGCTGTACGTGAACCCGGAGGCGCCGGCGATCAAGGATTCGGCGCTGGAAACCATGGTGAAAGACTACCAGGCGGTGATGGCGATGATCGAACGATTGTCCCGTGCCTACCCGGCCAAGGTTCTGGAGCAGATGTTGCAGAACGTGACCCTGAAGCCGGACGACCTGAAGGAAGAAGCAGCGGTCGCACGCTGGGTCGCGCGTCTGGGCGAGGGGCTGGATCTGGATACGCGCACCGGCACCAAGTACACCTTCTCGGTGGAAAAGGATGCCGAGCGCAACCTGTACCTGCCCAAGGTGATTATCTACGTGCACGGTATTCCTTACACTCACGTGTTCAACCATGAGTTCTTTGAGTCATCATCCTACGCGGCTATCGCCCGTATGGGAGAAACCCTGGAGGGACTGATCGAGGAAGGCGCGTATATCCAGCGTGGTGAACGCAAGCAGGCAGTGCTGTCCTTCGAGGGTGCTCTCAACTGGTTGATGAAAGAGGCCCAGCGTGGTCTCAACATCCAGCGCTATAAGGGACTGGGTGAAATGAACCCGGAACAGTTGTGGGAAACCACCATGGACCCGGAAACCCGCCGCATGATGAAAGTCACCATCGAGGATGCCATCGCGGCCGATCAGATCTTTACCACGCTGATGGGTGACGACGTGGAACCACGCCGGGCGTTTATCCAGACCAATGCCCTGGAAGTGACCAACCTGGACGTCTGATCAACGGCGTCAGGGAAGCAATAAAAAAGGCGACCGTTTGGTCGCCTTTTTTATGATAAATCAATAAGTTGTTATTCTATTCCTAGCGTCCGGAATCCGACGAGTTGCTGTTCTCGTGCTGGGCTGCCAAATGCGGCGCCATCACCTCTTCGAGGGTATAGCCGGTGAGCCGGCGAATGGAGCGCCATAGATAGTAGAATATCGCGATCATCATGATCATCGACGGGATGGCGATCATCGGGTAACTCACAAGTGTCATCCGCCCCAGTTCCTCGTTGAAGGCCTGAGTCCCGGAGGGGCTGACGACAATCCACCTGGCCAGCACATAGTTCATGATGGAGGAAAACAGGAATGTCAGGCTGAAGAAATACGTCGCCTTCAGCAGTCTTGCTTCAAACTCGTCTTCGCTGCCCTGCTCTTTCAGCGCGGCCTGGATCTTGTCGACATTCAGCACCGACGGGTTATATAACAAGGTACGCACCAAGGGGTATCTGGTGCGTGTGGATATCAACACCGCCAGGCCAATGATCGCGGGAATCGCCGCCTCCTTGATCGCCAGCCACCCGGCATCAAGCTCCATCAAACCAATACCGCCGGTCAGGCCCACACTGATCAGGCCCAGCACTGCAATAAAATTTTTCTTGTGGTATCTGATCAGTTCAAACAACCCCCAACCCAGGGGAAAGGCCAGGCCAATAAGCAGGGCATTCACGCTGCCCAGGTGCTCATCACCGCTGAACTTCATGAGGATCACTGAGGGAATGATGATGCTGACCAGCAAGTCGACCCAAGGCCTGGGCTTGTGGTCCGGAATATTGGAGGAACTTGGAGAAGTCATGGCTTAGCCTGATTGGTGAAACAGCAGCAGGCCGATAAGCACTGCCGGAGATCTTTCCGGCAGTATACGATGAATTGAACGGGTTACGTAAGCGGGATCAGAAGCTTCCCGAAGTACTCGCCGTGGTGCCGGAGTCGCCGGTTTGCAGGAGATTGTTGGCACCGGGTTGCCAGACTAGCTGGCTCTCCGGATCGGTCTCACTGCGTTTGATGCACTTCCATTCGATACTGGCATTAGCTGGCATGGCGAAAGTACCGTTCCAGGTCGGGTAATTTTCCGGATCCAGTTTCAGTGCGCTGGCAGGTGACCAGTTGCCCAGTTCGTCATTGTTGCCAGTCACATACACGCTTTGGCCCCAGTTGGTGGATCCGTTGGCACACTCGAAGGACACCGAAACACCCTCATCGTCAGTCGGTTCGTCGATCCCGCCACCGTCACAGGGCGCCCCTGTGTGCAGTGCCGCTGCTTCCATCGGTGGGATGTCCATCGTTACCTGCCCGCCCTGGACACTGACACAGCTGCCGTCGCCGGCAATGTTGCGATACTGTCCGTCCGGAAGCGTCGTATTGAAAGTCCGTGAGAGACTCCCGCCTTCCCGGTTGATCGCCACAAAGCCTTTGCTGCCACGGTTGAAGGCAATCTGATTGTTGCCGTTATCCCACCAGCCAGATACACCCGTGCCATCGGTGACGTTGCGGAAAGCCACCATATTGGCAATGGCGTCCCACCGATGTTCACACATCCAGGCATCACCGCATTGCGCGCTGCCATTCTGGTAAACGGTCTGGGCGGGTGGTCCCTGATCACCGTCGGAAAAGCTGTAGCTGGACATCACCTTCGGATAACCATAGGGCCAGCCCAACATGAACACGTTGGCGAGGTTGTACACACTGCCGTCCTTGTAGGTCAAAACGTTGCTGCCGCCGGCACCATGGCCACGCTGATTGTCATGGTTATCGGTGAACACCACAGCATCCCCACCGGCCAGGAATCCCCAGCTCTCACCAAAACTGTTTAGGTTGGCCAGTTGCTGGTTCTTGAAGACATCGCCAATAGAGGCACTGTAGCGAAACTCCGTGACATCGGAAATGCCGGTGTATTCCCCGGCACTCACCGCTTCGCCTCCCAGGTCGATCACCTCCTGGAACACATAAAGCGGATCGTTCAACCCTGACAGGATACCGCTGATATCGGATGGCGACATGTGCTTGGCCGCATCAATGCGAATGCCCTTCACACCCAGGGATGTCAGATGGTTCAGATACCCGGCAATGGTGTTCTGCACATAGCTATCCGCAGTATCCAGATCCGGCAAGCCCACCAACTGGCAGTTACGCACCCGCCAGGCATCGTTGCCGTAGTCTTCAGGATTGATGGTACAGGGGGCGTGAAAATCGTTGCTGCTGTAGATGGGATAGCTGAAAGAACCGGAGTCATAACTCGAGCCGGCGGTGCCTGTTCCGGAACCGTTGGCCATATGATTGATCACCGCATCGGCATAAACCTCCACACCGGCGGCATTACAGCGCTGAACCATATCGGCAAAGGCACTGGCATCGCCACCACGGCCCTGTAACTGATAACTGACCGGCTGATACCGGGTCCACCAGGCGTCGCCCTGAATATGCTCCTGAGGCGGCGACACCTGCACAGCACTGAAACCTTTGGGCCCGAGGAAATTCTCACACTCCTGAGCGACGTCGCTCCATTTCCATTCAAACAGATGAACAAACGCGCCCGCATGGGCCTGTTGAATGGGTAACGCCATGGCCACGCCAAGGGCGGCGCCGGCGATAAACTGATGTATAGGGATCATTGCATGCTCCTGTGTTGTCTTTGTTGTGGTGCATCTGTGTCTCAGCCAACGGTTGGTTATTTTCTATTCGGATTGGCTGATAGGTAGCAACATGCATTGTGCAATCATTAGGCATAACATCCCTGAGCCGGAAAAAGGGGGCGTAGTAGCAAGGAGGATCTATTTTTTGGTCACATCAGAAGAAGTACGAAGCGTCGGAGAGGGCTGGCGTTCGGAAACTGTGCGGAGCCATGGATGGCGGAGCCCAAGCGTCCCATGGATGGGCTTGCAGCGTGTTTCCGAACGCCAGCCCTCTCCGATGCCCGCACCCATTCCGGAGACCAAAAAAGCCGGGCGTTAGCCCGGCTCTGTCTGCAGGAAAGTTCGAAGGGATCTAAGCCCCGACTTCCTTCAGGCTCTCTTCCACAATTGCCAGACCTTCTTCCAGCACATCATCTTCGATGGTCACCGGCATCAGGAACCGCAGAGTATTGCCGTACATACCGCAGCTCAGCAGAATCAGCCCCTTCTCCTTGGCCTTCTTGGTCACCGCTGCCGCCAGATCCGGCCTGGGCGTACGGCTGTCCTTGCTTTCCACCAGCTCAAAAGCCGCCATGGGACCAAGGTTACGCACATTATCGACATGGTCGAACTGGTCCTGCCACTGACTGAAACGCTTGTTCAGCTTGTCGCCGAGTGCCTGGGCCTTACCCAGAATATCCTCTTCCTTGAACACATCGAACACCGCCAACGCAGCCGCACAGGCCGTCGGGCTGCCGGTGTAGGTACCACCGAGAGAATTCGGGCCAGACGCGTCCATGTAATTATCGGTGCCGACGATGGCGGAAATCGGCATACCGTCCGCCATACTCTTGGCCATGGTAATCAGATCCGGCTCAACGCCGCTGTGTTCGATGGCGAACATCTTGCCGGTCCGGCCAAAACCACTCTGCACCTCATCCACAATCATCAGGATATCGTTCTCGTCGCAGATCTTGCGGATCTCCTTGAGAAAGCTCGTCGGTGCAGCATAGAAACCGCCCTCACCCAATACCGGCTCAATGACGATTGCTGCAGTATGGCTTGCCGGGGAATCGGCTTTCATTGTCATCTTCAGGCCGCGCAGCGCCTCGTCTTCGCTGACGCCGTGATAGGGCACCGGGAAAGGCGCGCGGTACACCGTGCCCGGCATCGGGCCGAAGTCGGTCTGGTAGGGCGCGGCCTTGCCGTTCATCGCCATGGTATAAAAAGTTCGTCCATGGTAACCGCCGTCAAAACAGATCACGTTGGTGCGGCCAGTGGCAGCGCGGGCAATCTTGATAGCGTTCTCCAGGGCCTCGGCACCTGAGTTGGCCAGCATGACCTTGGCGTGGCCGCGGACCGGACTGACGCTACTAAGTTTCTCTGCCAGTTTGACGTAGCCCTCGTAGGGCATCACCGTCTGGCAGGTGTGCATCAGCTTGTCCAACTGCGCCTTGACGGCTTCCACCACCTTCGGATGACGATGCCCGATGTTAAGGACACCAATGCCACCGGCAAAATCAATCATCCGGTTGCCATCGGCATCCCACAATTCCGCGTTGGTAGCGTGGTCGGCAAATTGCTCATTGGGACTTGCCGCGCCCGCTGCAACGTAGCGTTCTTTGAGTGCCTGCAATTCTTTATTGCTCACTTTGCCATTCTCCCTGGTATCAGGTTCGAATATTCGGCGGCGACCGGGCTATGCCGGGTCGCCGCCCTGGAATCTCTCTATCAGTGTAGGGAGTACGGTGACGGTTCACAAACCGACTAACTGATTACAGGAGTCGTTTCCTCCCCGGAATCGCGGAACTGCAGCTGTGCCAGGCGCTGGTACAAGGGGTTGCGCTTGATCAGCTCATCATGGCGGCCAATATCCTGAAGCCTGCCCTGATCCATCACCGCAATTCGGTCGGCATCGCAAACCGTGGCCAGGCGATGGGCTATAACCAGCGTGGTTCGTTGTGCTGTGAGTGCCGGCATGGCCTGCTGAATCAGGTGTTCGCTTTCCGCATCCAGGGCGCTGGTGGCTTCATCCAGCAGCAGAACCGGGGCATCCGCCAGTAATGCACGGGCAATGGCCAGTCGTTGTTTCTGACCACCGGACAGCCCCAGACCGCTGTCTCCCAACCGGGTGTCATACCCCTGCGGCAGGGCCTGGATGAATTCATCGGCGTGGGCAATAACCGCGGCTTCCCTGACCTCCGCCAGGGTGGCTGTTGGCCGGGCGTAGCGGATGTTGTCCACTACGGACCCATGAAACAGTGCCGGATTCTGGGGCACGAGGGCAAAACATCGGCGCAGATCCGCCAGGGAGAGCTTGCTGGCAGAAAGTCCGTCGATGGTGATGGTGCCTGCGTCCGGTTCGTAAAATCTCAGCAGCAGATCGAACAGGGTGGATTTCCCGGCACCGGAAGGGCCCACCAGCGCCACTGTCTCACCGGCACGTATGTGGATATCCAGATGATGGATGGCCGGTGCCTCCGGCCGCGACGGATAGTGGAAGGTCAGATCTTCGATATCGATTCGGCCGCTGACATTGGTTGGCAGAGTTACCGCGTTCTCCGGTTCACTGACCAGTTCCGATGGCGTCTGCAACAGCTCAAACAGCCGCGCAGCGGAACCGGCGGCACGCTGGAGTTCCCCGATCACCTCACTGAGCGCACCGGCGGCCACCCCCACCAGCAGGCTATAGAATACAAAGGCCGCTAGCTCCCCGGGGCTGATCCGGCCGTGAATGACATCCAGGCCTCCTATCCACAGCACCACCCCAACCGCTCCCATGACCAGCGCGATGGCCAGGGCTGTCAGCCAGGACCGTTGGCGGATACGGGCGCGGGCAATATCAAAGGCGCGCTCCGATACTTCGGCGAAAAAGCGGCGGTCGTGGGGCTGATGATTGAACGCCTGAACGGTTTTGATCTGGGCCAGATTCTCACCCACGTAACTGCCGACATCGGCCACCCGGTCCTGGCTGAGACGGGATAACTGACGGACCCGGCGACCGAAAAACAGAATCGGAATGATCACCAGCGGGAAGCCCAGAAAAATCACGCCGGCGAGCTTGGCGTTGGTGACAAACAACAGAATCAGGCCACCCACCAGCATCAGCGCATTGCGCAGGGCAATCGAGATCGTCGAGCCAATCACCGACTGTAGCACGGTGGTATCGGCGGTAAAGCGGGACTGGATTTCCAGCGCCCGGTTCTGTTCAAAGAAGCCGGGGTGGAGATCAATCAGGTGGTTGAAGACTTGCTTGCGGATATCCGCCACCACCCGCTCCCCGATCCAGGACACCAGGTAAAACCGCGAAAACGACCCGATCGCCAGGCCCAGCACCAGCACAAAAAACAGCCCGATGGCCTGGGCCAGGTTCTCGGGCGATTGGGTAGCCAATCCCTGGTCCACCAGAATTCGTAAAC
The DNA here is from genome assembly GCA_022014155.1 of Marinobacter sp. Lineage (GTDB taxonomy): Bacteria > Pseudomonadota > Gammaproteobacteria > Pseudomonadales > Oleiphilaceae > Marinobacter. The sequence goes on from JAKLLS010000026.1 coordinate 27,351, forward strand.
CCTGACCAAGGCCAAGAGTAATACCGGCCGTGATGATAAGCGCCACGATGGCGCCAACTACCGCCCGACGGTAGGGGCTGATGAATCCGACAACCAGTTTCAAAGCCTTGCGATGACGGGTATTAATGATGTGCCTCCTGGATGCGGGGTGCGGTAGACTCTGGCAACAATACGCTTTTTACTCTTAACAAGACCTATCATACATCTGGGCAGAGCACGTGTGGGTGGTAGGGCCTTCCGGGACACGCTGTGAATACGTCCCTGTACGCTCGTCAAAAACCATCCCTGGTTTTTGACGGTCCCGGAAGGCCCTGCCACCCACCCGCGCTCCCCAACTCTGGAGACCGTAGGTCGGATTTACCGTTGAACGGCACAATGAGCGCAGCGTAATCCGACAAAACTACCAAAGGATACCCAAGTGCGCGCCTACGCCGACAACGACTACCCCGCTGACCACAAACCGGACTGGAAAGTGATTGCCGGTCTCTGGCCCTATCTGGCGGAATTCCGCGGCCGTGTCTTCCTGGCCCTGGGCTTCCTGGTGATCTCCAAGCTGGCCACCGTGGCAACGCCGGTGGCGCTGAAGTATATCGTCGATTACCTGGACCAGAACCGGGGCGGCGAACTGCTGTTGTGGATTCCAGTGCTGCTGGTGGTGGCCTATGGCCTGCTCCGCTTTGGCAGCACCCTGTTCAGTGAATTACGGGATGCGGTGTTCGCTCGGGTAGCGGAGCGGGCCATGCGGCGGGTGTCGTTGCGGGTTTTCGAACATCTGCATAACCGGGAACTGGCGTTTCATCTGGACCGCAAGACCGGTGGTCTGGCCAGGGATATCGAACGGGGCACCAATGGCATCAGCTTTCTGCTGCGTTTTACCCTGTTCAATATCGTGCCCACCCTTCTCGAAATCCTGATGGTGGCCGGCATTCTGTTTGTGGTGTTCAACGTGGGCTATGTATTGGCGATTCTGGTGGCGGTGGTGGTCTATGTGGTGTTTTCCATCAAGGTCACCGAGTGGCGGACAAAGTTTGTACGGGAAGCCAATGCCCGGGACAACCAGTCCAACTCGCGGGCGGTGGACAGCCTGCTCAATTATGAGACGGTGAAGTACTTCAATAACGAACGCTTTGAGGCGCAGCTATACGACCGGGACCTGGAAGACTGGGAACAGGCCCGTCTGAAAAACCGATTATCACTGGCGGCGCTGAACTCGGGCCAGGCCCTGATCATCGGCCTGGCGATGATTGCCATTATGGCCATGGCGGTGCGGGAAGTGGCCGGCGGCGAGATTACCCTGGGTGACTTCACCATGATCAACGCCTACCTGTTGCAACTGTTTATTCCCCTGAACGCCCTGGGGTTTGTCTACCGGGAAATCCGTCAGGCGTTGGTGAATGTGGAGCGCTTGTTCGGGCTGTTGGGTGATCCGCCGGGCATTAAGGACGATCCGGATGCCCAGGCGCTGACAGTGGACAATGGAGAAGTGTGCTTCCGCCACATCCACTTTGCCTATCGCCGGGATCGTCCGATTCTGCAGGATGTGGATTTCTCCATTCCCGCTGGTCACACCGTGGCGGTGGTTGGTGCCAGCGGTGCTGGCAAGTCTACCCTCGCCCGGTTGCTGTTCCGCTTCTTCGATGTGGACAAGGGCGCGATTACCATTGATGGTCAGGATATCCGTGAGGTGACCCAGGACAGCCTGCGCGCTGCCATTGGCGTGGTGCCCCAGGATACGGTGCTGTTCAACGATACCCTGTATCGCAACCTGGCCTACGGCCGACCGGAGGCCAGTGAAGAAGAGGTTTACCGTGCCGCCCGCATGGCGCACCTGGAAGACTTTATCCACAGTCTGCCCGATGGCTACGAAACCCGGGTTGGTGAGCGCGGGCTGAAACTGTCCGGGGGTGAAAAGCAGCGGGTGGCCATTGCCCGGGTGATTCTGAAAAATCCGCCGCTGCTGATTCTGGATGAGGCCACATCGTCACTGGATTCGTTGTCCGAGCAGGCGATTCTGGGTGCCCTGAAGGAAGTCAGCCGCCAGCGTACCACCCTGGTGATTGCCCACCGTCTGTCCACCATCCGCGACGCCGACAGCATTCTGGTAATGGATGGCGGGCGCATTGTGGAAAGCGGGCATCACAACGATCTGCTGGCCCGGGGTGGCCATTATGCCCACCTGTGGGCGCAGCAGCACCGCAGCGGCGATGATCGGGCAAGCAACGCATCACCTACCCCTGACTGAGTAGCCGCGCCAGGCCCGAGGCCCGGACCACCTGCTGTCCGACGCTGTCCTTCAGCACCTGGGCGTCGCCGGTGATCAGGCTGAACCAGTTCTTCGCCCGGGTGATGCCGGTATAGATCAGCTCCCGGGTCATCACCGGGCTGAGCCGGTCAGGCAGTACCAGGCAGGTATGGTTGAACTCCGAGCCCTGGGACTTGTGCACGGTCATCGCGTACACGGTTTCCAGTTGTTGCAAACGGCTTGGGGATATCCAGCGGATGCTGTCGGTCCCGTCCCCGCTGGGGAAAGCGACCCGCAGTGTGAATCTGGGTTCACCGGATTCGGTCCGGTCCCAGGGCACACTGAAGGTGATACCGATATCCCCGTTCATCAGGCCCAGATTGTAATCGTTGCCGGTGATCAGCACCGGCCGCCCGGCGTACCAGCCTTCGGCGCGGGGAATCAGTTTTTCCGCCAGCAGCTGCCGGGCGACGAGGTCGTTGAGGCCTTCCACACCCCAGGGTCCCTTGCGCAGGGCGCAGAGAATCTGGAAATCGTTGAAGGCAGCCAGTACGTCTTTTGCCAGGTCGTCCCAGTCTTCCCGGGGGCTGTCGGGCGTTAGCGGATGATGATTCATGCGTTCCAGATAGTGACGATACCCGACCGGTGGCGGCAGAATCTGCTGGTTGACCTCCCGGTCCTGGCCCTGATTGCGGAAGGCGTCCGGCGTGCCGGTGACCGCATGGGCACAGACCAGTTCCAGGGTGTCGTCGAGGGCCGGTCTGGCGGTGCGACCGTTCAGCCAGATGACGTCATCGAAGCCGCCGTCGCGGCACTGTCGCAACAGCGCTGCATCCAGGGTGTCGGTGTTGACCGCCTCCGCCAGTTTGCGGATCCCGCTGTCCTCACTGAAGCGATAGCTCTTGCGCAGCATCGCCACCGCCTGGTCGAGCACCTGGCCCTGGGGATCAATCCGCGAGTCCGGCACCTGATCGCCGGTGATGACCTGCAGCCACTGGGCGGTGTCCGGGGTGTAATGGGCCTCTGCCGCACGCTGGCACAATTCACCCAGAACGGCGCCGGCGTCCACCGACGCCAGCTGGTCCTTGTCGCCCAGCAGGATCAGTTGGGCGTGGCTGGGCAGGGCATCAAATACCGAGGCCATCAGGTCCACATCCACCATGGATGCTTCGTCGATCACCAGGATATCCACCAGCAGCGGATTGTCCCGGTTGTGGCGGAATTTGCGGGTGTCCGGCCGGCTGCCGAGCAGACGATGCAGCGTGGTGACCTTGGTGGGAATGTCGCCCAGCACCACCTGACCCGGCAATGCCTGCAGGGGCAGGCGGCTGACCGCACCACCGATGGATTCGTTCAGCCGTGCAGCGGCCTTGCCGGTGGGGGCGGCCAGACGAATACGATACTTGCAACCGGCCCGTTCCGGGGATTCACCGGCCACGGCCTGCAGCGCTGCCAGCAGGTTCACCACGGTGGTGGTCTTGCCGGTACCGGGACCGCCGGTAACCACCGCAAACCGGTTGCGGGCGGCCAGGGCGCAGGCCAGTTTCTGGTAATCCACATCCTGTTGGGGTTTGAACAGACAACCCAGCGCCCGCGACAGGTTACTGGCGGATGCCGAGGTCGGCTCCGCCAGTGGTGATGGCAATGCCAGCCGTTGCTGGATGCCCTCGGCAATTCGCTGTTCGTAACGCCAGAACCGGCGCAGGTAAAGCCGGGTATCGTTCAGCACCATCGGCGCAGTCAGTGAACCCTCACTGACTGCCGGCGTGTTGCCCAGTGCGGCAAGACACTCCTGCAGGGAAACACTGGCCAACACATCATCCGGGGCCAGTTGGCTCAGTTCCGCCGCTTCGGAATCCGTCAGTTTATCCGTGTCCGACTCCTCCGGTGGCAGTGACAGGATGGTGCCGGCATCGGACAACAGGTTGGCAAGGTCAATACACACATGGCCCCGGCCCACCTGATGTGAGGTCAGCGCCGCCAGTAACAGCAACAACGGTTGTGCCGTATTGCCCTGCTCTTCCAGAAGGGTTCGGATCAGCCGCGCAAACCCCACATCCAACGGGCGAATCCACTCGGCCTGTTGCCACTGATGTAATAACGCTTCGGTCCGGTCGAGGCTGGCCAGCAGTTTGCGGGTGTCGACAGTTGGGGCTGACGGGGCCGCAGATGATGGCTGCGCAGGGCTTTGATCGTCATCGCCGAGATCGAAGGTGAACTGGTTGTCGGAGTTTCGGGTCCGGCTCATGCGGCTGCCTCCCTTGGCGTGTTGCCGTCAAACATCGCATCCAGTTGCTCGATCAGTGTCCTTGGCGGCTTGTCGGTGAAGGCGCCGGCGGTGGGAGCATTCACCCCGCGCAGGAACAGGTACACGGCACCACCGATGTGGGTATCGTAGTCATAGTCCGGCAGCCGGGCCTTCAGCAACCGGTGCAGGGCCAGCAGGTAAAGGATGTACTGCAGGTCGTAGCGCTTCTCCAGGATCGCCTCACCCATGGCCTGGTCGGTGTAGGCGAGGTCGTTGTCGCCGAGGGTATTGGATTTATAGTCCAGCACGTAATACTGCCCGTCGTGTTCAAACACCAGGTCGATAAAACCCTTGAGCATGCCGTTGAAGCTGCGGTCGTTCACCTGGGGTCGGTCGGCGCCATTGAGGGTATGGTGAGTGACCAACTGGTCCATGGCCCGGGTACTGACGTGACAGCTCTCGAACCAGAACTCCAGTTCCGGGCGCAGCGTGGTGAGTTCCGCCAGGCTGGTGGTCTGATGGCCGGTTCTGCTCAGGGTAAACGGTTGGTGGATCAGCGCCAGCAGCCACTGCTCCAGCGGCTCCACCCACTCGCTCCAGCCACGGGTGCTGCATCGGCGGGTAAGCTGTTCCCGCAGTTGCGCGGGGTTGTCCACAACCTGTTGGAATCCCTGCTGGGTACACCACTCCAGTAGCTCATGCAGAAAGGTGCCGGGGCCGGCGCCTTTGGGGAAATGGTGGTGGTTGCGGGCCGCCGGAACAGCGGCTTCTTCGGCCTCGTCCTGGGCGCTTTCTTCCAGCAAATTCTGGGTTTCCGCATCCTCCACTTCCCCGGTAAAGACGATACCGGTTCCGGCCATACCGGTGTACTCGATGGAGGAATAGCTGGCGATCCACCAGTCCTCTTTCGCTTCGCGGTTGGAGACCAGCGCGGGCCCCAGGGCTTCCGGTGCGGCTTCGGTGTAGTGGTTGTCGGTGGCCTCCGGCAACGGCATGACCGATATCGCCGGGTGGCCGTTCGCCAGTTGGTTCAGGCAGTTGCTGACGGAGTGTGGTTCACCTTCCCCGCCCATCAGATAGCCCAGGCCGCTGAGGGGCCAGTTGTCGATCGCCGCCACGCCGACCCAGGTGGCAAAACGGGCGCGGGTCAGCGCCACGTAGAGTTTGCGGATGTCCTCACCCAGTCGTTCCCGGTCAGCCCGTGCCACGTCGTCCGGGGCGGGATCGAACACGGTGGTGAGCTGGCCGCTGTCATCGTGATAACGGACAAAGGCCTGTTTCTCGTTTTCGGCTCGAAATGCGGTGCCGAAGGGCAGGAAAACCAACGGGTATTCCAGACCCTTGGATTTGTGCACGGTAATCACCTTCACCAGTCCGGCGTCGCTTTCCAGACGGAGTGTGCGATGTTCGTCTTCCTCGTCCGCCGCCCGCAGGATCTGGGTGTAGTGGTGCACCAGCGCGTGCTCGCCGTCCAATTGCAGGCTGTCCTGCTGCAGCAGTTCGGCAATGTGCAGGATGTCCGTCAGTCGGCGTTCGCCGTCGGGGCGCTGGAGCAGCCGGCCAGGCACATCGAAGTCCATCAGGAAACTGCGCAGCATGGGCAGCACGCCCTGGTTTTGCCATTGCTGCTGGTAACCCATAAAGCGTTCAATTTCCCGCTCCAGGGCAATCTCGTCGGTCAGCAACCGGTTCAGGGAGTGCCAGGACTGGCCCAGCGTCGGGGTGGCCAGCGCAGCCCGGGCGTAGGCCAGTTGCCGGGGTTCGGCAAAGGCCCGGAGCCAGCACAGCATTTCCCTGGCTTCCTGGGAGGTCAGGACCGAATCCCGATCCGACAGGTACACGCTCTTGATCTGACGTCGCCCGAGGGCGTCCCGCACGGCGCTGGCTTCGTTGCGGTTGTTGACCAGAATGGCGATGTCCTTGGGGGCCACCGGTTCGAGATCCGCCGGGTTTTCCGTCAGCGCAAATCCGGCCTCGCCCGCCTGCCCCAGGCTCAGCAGTCGGGCAATTTCACTGGCACAGGTTTCCGCGATATCGGCGGTCGCTGCCCCTTTG
>JAKLLS010000127.1 GCA_022014155.1 Marinobacter sp.
AAAAGGAAGGTCTGCGGGTTGACCGCAACGGCTTTATCGCCCAAACCCCGCACCCCAGGGCCCTGGGGTCTGCACTGACCCACCCGCGGATCACCACGGACTATTCTGAAGCCTTGCTGGAGTTGATCACACCGGTATGCGACAGCACCGGGAGCCTGCTGTCGTCGTTGCGGGATGTGCACCGGTTTGTGCAGCAGAACCTGGAGGATGAAGTGTTCTGGGCGGCGAGCATGCCCTGCGAACTGGATGGCGACGCCAGCATCCCCATTGCGGAATACGGCACGTCCAATATTGGTCGCCTCAAGCACGTCTACCGCCAGGGACTCGCCGTGCGTTATGGCCGGATGATGCAGAGCATCGCCGGTGCCCACTACAACCTGTCACTGCCGGACCGTTTCTGGTCACTGTGGCAGCAAGCCCTGGGTAACCAGCAGAGCCTGAAGGACTTCAAATCGGACCAGTATTTCTGGCTGATCCGCAACTTCCGCCGCCGCAGCTGGTTGCTGATGCTGTTGTTCGGGGCATCCCCGGCTCTGGATGCCAGCTTCGTGGCCGGAGTGAAACACGATCTGGTCCGTTTCAATGACAATACCTGGCATGGTCCGGACGCTACGTCTTTGCGGATGGGCGACCTGGGCTACCATAATAATGCCCAGTCCTCCCTGAATATCTGCTTTAACGAACTCAGTACCTACACCCGCACGCTGGACCGGGCGATCCACACGCCATGGCCGGAGTACGAAGCCATTGGTACCCGCCGAGGTGACGAGTTTATCCAGATCAACACCAGCGTGTTGCAGATTGAGAATGAGTACTACAGCGCGGTGCGCCCCAAGCGCACCACCGAACGCGAGGAAAAGCCGATCCAGGCTCTCGAGGCCCGGGGGGTGGAGTACATAGAGGTTCGCTGCCTCGACCTGGACCCGTTCTCCCCGGTAGGGGTCACGGAAAGCCAGATCGATTTCCTTGATCTGTTCCTGCTCGACTGCCTGCTGGCGGACAGTCCCCGCATTGACGACAGCGAATGTGAGCGGCTCGATGACAATTACAAGGACGTGGTGGCCCATGGCCGGAACGTTGAGCTCACGTTGTGCCGTAAGGGGCGTAGAACCCCAGTGGGTGAAGCGGCTGACAGTCTTCTGTCGGAGCTGGGGCCGCTGGCGGAACGGCTCGACAGCTGGACCGGTGGTGACGCATATCGCCGCGCGCTCCAGGTTCAGCGCAGTAAGCTGTCATCACCCGGTCAGGTTCCATCCGCCAGGGTGATGGAGGCCATGTCGCAATCCGGTCTCGGCCACCGGGAATGGGTTCAGGAAATATCCCGTCAGCATCAGCAGACACTCCGTGAAGAATCGATTGGCGAGGACACACGGGCGGGCTTCGAGCGCATGAGCGCGGAATCCCTGGACGAGCAGGCGAGGATGGAGGCAGCTGATACCCTGCCATTTGCCGAGTTCCTGGAAGAATACCTGCGTTCCTGATTAACGGCACCGGGGACCCGGGTCACGCCGGAGCCGGACCTGTCGCACAGAATCTGCACAAATAGTTGTCGGGTTCTGGCGACCGCTGTTAAGTTTATGTGGCAGCGTCACCACTGATTATGAGTGTGTTGAAGGTGTGGCAGTCAGGCATCAGGGAGAGCCGGCATGACCAGAGAGACCAAACTGGGTTGGGATGTTCAATCGCTGAACAAGGCGTACCGCCACGGTTATATGGCGGCGTCAATGGGCATGGAGCTTAGCCGCTGCCCCTATCGGAGTGAGGTGGTTATTGCTGCCTGGGAGGCTGGTTGGGAGGATGCCAGTGTGGCTGCCCGTGAGCCGGTAGCCGCCGGTGACGACCTGTTGTCCTGGATAGCCTGAGCCATTCGTCCCGGCTGCCCGTTTATTTCTGTATGACAAATTCCGTAAACAGCACGCCGGTAATGGTTTCGCCGGTCTGCTGCTCGGCCAGCACCGCGTTTATCCGTCGCTTGGCCTCCTCCCTCAGCGCGGCCTGCCCGTCACCGGTCGCCAGCCTGTCAGCGTCGGTCTGTTCCCCGAATAACATCACTAGTTCGTGCCTGAGCCTGGGCATATGAGCCTCCACGGCCGGGCGGGTGGTCTCTTTCGACGCACGAATAGTCACCGAGGCTTTCAGGTAGGTGAGTTTATCGCCAGGTTTACCCACGTGGGTGACAAAAGACGGATCCATTTCGATGTAGTCGGTGATTGTGGCTTCCTGGGTTGCCTCCGTTTCCTCTTCTTCCTCCTGCGCGGCCGTGGCGGCAGGAATTGCTGGTAACAGGCACAGCAGGATCAGAAAAAAACGTTTTAGCTGAAGTGTCATAGGCTTGAAGTTCACTATGGTTTAGGGTTTAGTGACGAAGCAAAGGCGATACCCGCCTGATTTTCGCAGAATAACAGGCCCGGTGGCCTCTTGCAGCATTCGCTGCGCCCTGACCAGTTCTGGTTGGGGAACAAAGAGCCTGAATGTCATCTCCGAGGTGTACTTTTGACTTCCAGACTGGTGTTTTCAGTAATTTTTGTGGTGTGCGTCGCGCTGCTGGGCGTGGCTTTTTATATGGAACATGTCATGGGGCTCGAGCCCTGCCCGTTATGCTGGCTCCAGCGTTTCGGGTTTATGGGTGCCGGGCTGGTGAGTCTGCTGGCGGTATTGCATAACCCGCAAGGTATTGGTGTTCGCCTGTATGGGCTGCTGCTGGCAATCACCGCAGGCTCAGGACTGACGGTAGCCGGACGGCAGTTGTGGTTGCAGAGCCTGCCGGAGGACCAGGTGCCGGCGTGCGGGCCATCGGTGGACTACATGCTGGAGGTTCTGCCCCTGACCGAGGTGCTGACCACGGCTTTCCGGGGTACCGGCGACTGTGCAGAAGTCGTCTGGCGATTCCTCGGTTTAAGCATCCCGGGATGGACTGCGGTGTTCTTCACACTGTTGGTGATTGCCGGACTCGTGATGCTGTTTCGTACTGGCAAAAGGTCTGAGAGGGGTGAAGACTGAAACGGTTGCGGCCTGCTATAGGCATGGGGTACCTTGAGTCTCGACATAACAAAAAATCGAAATCGACACCGGGTATGTCAGGTAACTGGAGAAAGGCGTCATGTTGGAAAATTGCCGTAATGCCAGGGAGCGTTGGGGTGGCGTCAGCGAACTGATTGATCGCTGGCTGAAGGAGCGCCAGGAGTTGTTGGTGCAGTACTGTGAGTTGTCCGGAGAAAGCGACTTTACCCAGACGGAAGCTCTGCGGGAAAAGTTTGTCCGGCTCTGCGAGGTATTGGTGGATTATGTGTCCGCCGGTCATTTTGAAATCTATGAGCAGCTTATTCAGGAAGCCAGGGAGTTCAATGACGGCGGGCTGGAACTGGCTGCCAAGTTATACCCGCGAATTGCACAGACCACCGAGACGGCGTTGAACTTCAACGACCGCCTGGATGGTAACACTCTCAGTGAGAGTGATGTCCGGGCGTTGTTCGATCAACTGTCTGAGCTGGGAGAAATTCTGGAAAGCCGGTTCGAGATGGAAGACTACCTGATTGAACACCTGCATAACGTTCACGCAGACAAGGTTATGTCCTCTGCCTGAGGCTGTCAGAACAGTGTGAGAGCTGCAGCCTCCGGATTGGTGCGTATGGAGGCTGCAGTCTGTACCTGTCAGGCAGTCAGTCCCTGGCTTGTGGAGAGACGCCGGATTACTCCGGGTTCACCTCAATCAGCTCCACATCAAACACCAGGGTTTCGTTCGGCCCGATGCTGTGGTTGCCACCTGGTCCGTAGGCAAGCTCGGAAGGAATGTACAGCTTCGCGCGACTGCCTTCGTTCATGAGCTGGAGGCCCTCGGTCCAGCCCGGGATCACCTGGTTGAGACCAAAGGTGACCGGCTCGCCACGTTCGCGGGAGCTGTCAAAGACCTCACCGGACAGCAGTTCTCCGGTGTAGTGGACTTTAACCTTGTCGTTTTCACCGGGCTTATCGCCATCACCCTCTTCCAGGATTTCGTACTGTAGGCCGGAGTCCGTGGTCTCTACACCTTCCCGTTCGGCGTTCTCAGCAAGAAACGCTTCGCCGGCTTCGCTGTTCTTCTGAGCCAGTTCTTCCTGCTGCTCGTTTTGCCGCTCCTGGAGTTGCTGTTGGTAAGCCATCAGCGCTTCCTGGATTTCCTCACGGCTCATCCGACTTACTTCTTCGTCACCTTTATGGCCGTGCTCAATCCCCTGGAGGAATTGTTCCATTTGCAGGTCCGGCAGGTCATTCTTCATGCGCTCACCGAGGACCAGGCCCATGCCGTAACTGACTTTCTGGTCGGTGGAATCCAGGCTTGGGTCTTTCTCTGATTCGGTTTGCGTGGAGCAGCCGGCGACGATGCCGGATACTGCCAGTGCGAGCAGCATTTTCTTCATTGCAGAGTCCTATGTTGTGGGCGGGGTCCCGGGACCCCGTATTGTGTTTATCTGAGACTGGGAAAAGGTAACGGGTTCTGTCGCCAGATGCCACTGAACATGTGTTAAGAAAGTGGTCAGGAACTCAACTGCCGCTATTGGTTGGAGAAGACGGTGCCAGGGAGAAGGGGGCACTGTAGGGGGATTGCCAGTCAGTTTCCGGATCTGGCGCGGTCGAGTGGGGTGCGCCACCGCTATTTTGACGTTCAATCGCCAGGGCATTCCACGGACCGTCCTCGGGGGGCTGATCGGCATAGTGCCAGTTGCCATCACTGTCCTGCCACTTAAAGACAATATCCGGGCCTTCAACAGGTATCGGAGACGGTACCAGTCCCTCAAAAGCTGGAATTTCCGTGCGGCTCTCTTCTTCGGGGGTGCCCTCGACTGCCTCCGGGCTGGGCTCATTGAGCCCGAAAAACATGAGCACGAGCAGCACGCCGAGTGCCGGAAATGCGAGACGGATCAGCCACTTCATCATCATTCTCCTTGCGCTCCAGCGGAGAAGGCCATCAAGCCGTGGGTCAGGGCGTCCAGCAATTGTCCGGTTTTCGCGTCCATAACCGTCTCCGGTGCTGCCGCTTGAAGGTTGATGCGGGCCAGTTGTTCAAATCCGTACATGCCGGCGCTCTCTTGTTGGGTGTTGGCAAGGCTTTGATAAGTCAAAGCGAGCTCAATCCGTTCTGCTTCCAGCTCGTTTGCGGCGATGCTGGCGCGTAAGCGATCTGTCACCGGGTTATGCCGGGGCAAAAATTGCCGCGCCGAGCGCAACGGCTCGGTTACATGGGTGCGCCACTCTGTTACCGTATCGCTCTCATGGCCACTGTATTTCTGGCCCGTAATGGTAAGCCAGCAGGCGCCCAGAATCTGTGTCACGTTCCAACCTTTGCCTTGTAAGGCCAGGCAGGTCGATTCAATGCCCGGATATTTCCAGAATACCAAGGCAAAACGCCAGAGCGGGGTATCCGGTTCCATTTCTGGTGGAGGAAGCTGCTTCCGGTTGTCCTGCATTTTGGCCCTGCATCTTCCTTGTAAAGCGTACCCTGATAAAATGACACCATGCTAACGATAACCGATCTCAGTTTACAACGGGGCGGTGTCTGGTTGCTAGACACCGTCAGCCTCACTATTCAGCCGGGTCAACGGGTTGCCATCGTAGGCGCCAATGGCGCCGGCAAGTCCAGTCTGTTCCAGCTGTTGCTGGGGCAGCTCTCCCCCGAGCAGGGTAGTGTGTCACTCCCTGGTGGGTGTCGCATTGCCCATATGGCCCAGGAAGTTGAGGCATCCAGGCGAAGCGCCCGTGATTTTGTGCTGGATGGTGACCACGACCTGCGCCGGATGGAGCGGGAGCTCGCCGAGGCGGAACAGCGTGGGGATGACCATGCCCAGGCCCGTATCCACGGCGAGCTTGACGTCCATGAAGCCTGGTCCGCGCCGCGCCGCGCCGAGGCCCTGCTGCGGGGGCTGGGGTTTTCCGATGCCGATACCGAACGGCCCGTATCGGCGTTTTCCGGTGGCTGGCGAATCCGTCTGAACCTGGCGCAGGCGCTAATGAGACCATCCGACCTGTTGCTGTTGGACGAGCCCACCAACCACCTGGACCTGGATGCCTGTCTATGGCTTGAGAACTGGCTGCGCCGGTACAGCGGAACCTTGCTGTTTATCTCCCACGACCGGGATTTCATGGACCGGGTGGCCACTCATGTGGTTCATTTTGACCGCCGTAAACTGGACCTGTATACGGGTAATTACTCAGCTTTTGAAGGCCAGCGAAGTGAGCGGCTGGCCCAGCAGCAGGCCGGTTTTGAACGTCAGCAGGCACGGATTGCCGAGATTCAGCGCTTTATCGATCGCTTCAAGGCCAAGGCTACCAAGGCCCGCCAGGCCCAGAGTCGGGTCAAGGCCCTGGAGCGCATGGAGAAAATTGCGCCGGCGCACATAGATTCACCGTTCAGTTTCGAGTTTCCGGTGGCGGACAAGGTGTCCAATCCGTTGCTGTCGATTCGTCACGGTGCTGCCGGGTATGGCGATACGGTGATTCTCAAGGGTATTAACCTGTCACTGTTATCCGGGAGCCGGATCGGTCTGCTTGGCCCCAACGGCGCCGGCAAATCAACCCTGATGGATGCACTGCGGGGACAGGCCACTCTCCTGGCGGGTGAGCGTACCAGTGGTGAGAACCTGTCTGTCGGGTATTTCGCCCAGCATCAGCTGGAATCCCTTGATCTGGACGCCAGCCCATTCCTGCATCTGCAGCGGTTGTCACCGAAAGCCTCCGAGCAGAGTATTCGCAACTTTCTCGGCGGTTTTGATTTCCATGGGGACGAAGCACTGAGTGCCATTCGCTCCTTCTCCGGGGGCGAAAAGGCCCGTGTTGCCCTGGCGGTCATTGCGTGGCAGAAGCCGAACCTATTGCTGTTGGATGAGCCCACCAACCACCTGGATCTGGAGATGCGCCAGGCCCTGACCATGGCGCTACAGAATTTTGCCGGCGCCATTGTGGTGGTCTCCCACGATCGCCACCTGTTGCGAAACACCGTGGATGAATTCTGGCTGGTTAATGATGGCCGGGTGACGGAATACGATGGCGACCTGGAAGACTACGAGCGCTGGCTGGCGGACCGTCGTAAGGATGAGTCCGAGCCGCCCCGACGGGAACAGCAAGAGAGCGGGGCCCCGGCACGATTGTCCGGGACGGGGGCCGTTGATGAGAGTGTGGCCGGTGAGAGTGCTGAGGACCGCAAGGCGCGGAAGCGAGCCGAGGCCGCGATACGGCAGAAACTGAGCCCGTACCGCAAGCAGCAATCCAGGCTGGAACAGGAAATGGAGCAACTTCAGCAGAATCTCACAACCCTGGAGGAGGAGCTGTCAGTCCCGGACCTGTATCAGGACGGCGGCAAGCAGAAGCTGAAGGAGTTGCTGGGGCAGCAGGCACAGCTCAAGGGGCGCCTGGAAGATGTGGAAGCCCAATGGCTGGAAATCAGTGAAGCCGTGGAGAACCTGGAAGCGGAATTGGTGGCCTAAGGAGAGGATACCAGTTCCAGCTTGAACCCCTGCCTGGACAGGTAGTCCCGCTCGTTCTCCAGATCGGCCAGCGTGAGTGGGCGTTCATTGAACCAGTCATCGGGAAACTCGATCGTTAACCGATTCTCACCAGCCTGGAGCTGAAAAGCCGGAGGGGCTTCCATATTCCTCGGATGCTGGAGTAACACCCCAAGGCGTACAAGCACACACAGATAACGCAGTCGCGGAATGTCCTCGGGGTCGAGTCCCTCGAAAATGGTGGCGGAGAACTTACGGCGATGGCCTCTGACCAGTGTGGCCAGTTCCCGCTGGAATTGCTGGCTGAACCCGGGCAGATCGGAGTAGCGCAACAGGTAGGCACCGTGCTTGTGGTACTGGCTGTGGGATATGGTCAGGCCGATCTCATGCAGGCGACAGGCCCATCGCAGTACTTCCTCGTCCGGGGCGCTGCGGAGCGCCCAGGTATCCGCCACCTGGTCCCAGGCCGCGATGGTGGTGTCCTCCACGGCACGGCCATGGGCCTGGTCCACGTGGTAGCGCTCCTGCAATGCGGCAATGGTTCGCTCGCGGACATCTTCATGTTGGATGCGCCCGACAATGTCGTAGAGCAGCCCCTCCCGGAGGGCGCCTTCGGCAAAGGTCATTTCCTCGATCTTCAGCGACTGGAATGCCCCCATCAGAATCGCAAAGCCGGCCGGGAAGATACTCTGCCGGTCACTGCGCACACCCAGGTCCGCCAGCTTCTCGACCTTCCCCATGCCGACCAGGCGTTGACGCAGTTCGTTCATGGCTTCCAGGGTAATGGTGCCATTGGTGATCTTCAGGGTTGCCAGCACGCTGGCAATGGCCTTGATCGAACCGGAGGAGCCAACGGAACTCTGCCAGCCCACATTGCGAAAATGCTGGCGAATGTTCAGCAGTTCCTGCTCCGCATGGGTGATGGCCTTGTCCATCTGGCGCCGGGTAATCTTGCCGTCTGCGAAGTAACGATTGCGGAACGAGACGCACCCCATGTGCAGGCTTTCCAGTTCCTGGGGTTCAAACCGCTCGCCAATAATAAACTCGGTGCTGCCGCCGCCAATATCGATCACCAGCCGCCGGCCCTCGTCGTCAGACAGGGTGTGGGACACGCCAAGATAAATCAGACGCGCCTCTTCACGTCCGGCAATGATTTCCACCGGGTAGCCCAGAACCTCTTCCGCGCGGGTCATGAATTGATGGGCATTACGGGCAACCCGGAGGGCATTGGTGCCGACAATCTGCACCGCCTCGGGCGGCATCCCCCGAAGACGCTGGGCAAACCGGCCCAGGCAGGCCAGGGCGCGTTGCTGGGCCTCCTCGGTCAAACGGTTCTGGTCATCGAGGCCGGCGCCGAGCTGAACCTTCTCGCCCATTTTTTCCAGGGTACGTATTTCCCCGTGGACCAGCCGGGCGACCACCATGTGGAAACTGTTGGAGCCCATGTCGATCGCCGCGAGCAACTCGGGCGACGTGGTGTTGGATTCGGCAGAGGGAGTGGCCGTCACGTGTGAAGAATTCCTCTAGGCGTTACCGGTGCCGGTACTATAAGCGAATTCCGGCGGACCTGTCAGTAAGGGACGCCATCGGATTTTTGTCATCGTCAGTATAGCGGGAAACCGAGAGACGGGCAGAACCGCTTCACAGACAGCCGATCAATCGCGTAAAGTATGCCGTATTGAGATGAGGGTGAACGGCTGCTTTTTGAACAGAACGCAGCCTTCAGCAACGTTCAACAGCACCGATCGCCGCGGCATGGGCCGTAGAATACCAGGTGGTAGCCATCTGGTATCGAGAGTGAGAAGTGCCTGAATCAGGAAATGGTAATGAGCGGAAATATCGTAAACGTAACTGATGCATCTTTTGAGCAGGACGTCCTGCAGTCTGACGTGCCTGTACTGGTGGATTACTGGGCAGAGTGGTGCGGCCCCTGCAAAATGATCGCTCCGGTACTGGAAGAGATCGCTGACGAGTACGACGGCAAGCTGAAAATCTGCAAGCTGAACATCGACGAAAACGAACAGACTCCGCCCAAGTTCAACATCCGCGGCATTCCCACCCTGATGCTGTTCAAGAACGGCAACGTGGACGCCACCAAAGTGGGCGCACTGTCCAAGTCCCAGCTGGCGGCCTTCCTGGACAGCAACCTCTGATTGCTGACCGGACGCCCGAAGCCGCCCCTGAACCAGTGTTCACGGGCGGTTTTTTATGGCCATGAATAAACAAAATCACCAACCACACATCGCCGGCCTGCTCCTGGCCGGAGGCGAAGGCCGCCGCCTCGGAGGCCGCGACAAAGGCATGGTCCCCTGGAACGGCCGCCCCATGGCCGCCTGGGT
>JAKLLS010000027.1 GCA_022014155.1 Marinobacter sp.
CTGGATGAAGAAGACAGGCTGCTGGACAAAGCCACCGCCGAGCAAATTGCTGCTGCCGTGGAAGGCCGCCCTGGCCGCATTACCGAATCCCGCTTCCGCGACCGGAACGAGGCGCCCCCGCTCCCACTGTCACTCTCCGCCCTGCAGATTGAAGCCGGCCGGTTATTCCGCATGGGCGCCAAGGACGTACTGGATACCGCCCAGAACCTGTATGAGCGACATCAGCTGATCACCTACCCCCGGTCCGATTGCCGCTACCTGCCGGAGGGGCATTACGGCCAGCGGGAAGCCGTGGTACGTGCAATCGGCAAGGTGTCGGCGGAGTTGGCCCCGGCCTGCGAACAGGCCGACCTTTCCCGGCGCACCGCCGCCTGGAACGACAAGCAGGTCGACGCTCACCACGCCATCATTCCGACCAGCCGAGCGGCCGCGAACGGCAAACTGACGGCGGCGGAAGAGAAAATCTATGGCCTGATCAGCCGTTATTACCTGATGCAGTTCAACGCTGACGCCGTTCACCGGGAAGGCCGATTGACTGTCACCATAGGCGAACACCGGTTCCGGGCTACGGAAACCGCAGTGCTGACCCCTGGCTGGAAAACCCTGGAGATTCGCCTTCGGGAAGGTCGGCAGGAACCGCAAAAGGCACCGTTGCCACGACTGGAAAAAGGCGAGCCGGTACTGTGCGACCGTACTGACATCAAAGAACGGAAAACCCAGCCACCCCAGCACTTCACGGACGCCACGCTGCTGTCCGCCATGACCAACATCGCCCGCTTTGTTACCGATGCGGAGTTACGCAAAACCCTGCGTGAAACAGACGGCCTCGGCACGGAAGCGACCCGGGCGGCAATCATCGACACCCTGTTCAAACGTGACTACCTGTACCGCGACAGTCGCCACATCAAGGCAACGGGCAAGGGCAAGGCGCTGATCGGGGCGCTACCGGAAACCGTCAGCAAACCGGACATGACCGCGGTCTGGGAAGCCACGCTGGAAACCATCCGGCGCGGGGAAGGTGACCCAAGAAACTTCCTGGAAGAGCTGAAAGAGCAGATCCGGGGCTTCGTCAACGCCCCCATGGGGGCACCGGGAGAGCCAGGGACAGATCAGCCAACGTCTCCCCACTGCCCCAAGTGCCGCACCCCCATGCGTGAGCGGGAAGGCAAGTTCGGCCGCTTCTGGGCCTGCACCCGCTTCCCGGATTGCAACGGCACACGCCCGCTGGAAGAGACAGCGCCTACCGACGGTACCAGCCAGAAACCGGTTCCCTGCCCCCACTGCTTCTCACCACTGGTTCGACGCAAAGGGAAAAAGGGTTGGTTCTGGGGTTGCAGTAATTTTCCTGCCTGCCGACAAACAGTTGATGACAATGATGGAACACCGGCCATTCGTTTACGCAATACTACATAACGATACTGAAGACCCGTTGGTGTTCTGTGATAATAGGCCGAAAATCTAACATTGCCTTTTGTTCATAACTAAAAAAACAGACCAGACTCAACATAGTGAACAGGCTATTTTCAGGAGACGCCTGATGCGCATCGCTCTGCTTGAAGACGAACACGAACAGGCACAGCACATTCAGTCCATTCTTTCGGAGCGTGGGCACCACTGTGACAGCTTTCCGTCCGGCCAGTCCTTCCTGAGCGCGGTACTGCACCGCAGCTACGATCTGCTCATTCTCGACTGGCAGATCCCTGACATGACCGGCATCGACGTGCTCGAGACCGTGCGTGCCCAGCTGAACTGGCCCATTCCCGTCGTCTTCCTGACCCAACGGGACAGCGAGGCGGATATCGTTCGCGCATTGGACGCAGGCGCCGACGACTACCTCTCCAAACCGGCACGGGAAGCGGAACTGGTTGCGCGAATCAACGCTCTGGCCCGGCGCACCAATCCGGACAACGAGAAAGAAGTGCTCCGGTACGGGCCATTCGAAATCAATACCCAGCAGCGCACCATTGCCCTGCATGGTGAGCTGCTGACGCTCACCGACAAGGATTTTGATCTGACCCTGTTCCTGTTCCAGAACCAGGGGCGCCTGCTGACCCGTGAAATGCTGCTCGAGCGCGTGTGGGGTCTGGCGAGGGACATCAATACCCGCACCGTGGACACCCACATGAGCCGACTTCGCAGACGACTGGGCCTTAACCCGGAAAATGGTTTCCGGATCAAGACCATCTATCAGCGTGGCTACCGGCTCGAGGCGATGACTGCCAACGCAACAGAAGATTCAGCGCCGGTATCGGACCAAGTCTGACATGAAGCACCTCGTCCGCCTGTTGACAAGGCACACAGCGGTGTCAGCGCTGGCCTGTCTGGCGCTGACCGCGCCCGTGCATGCCGAGCTGCCCATCGCTCGCGGCTCCCATGCGCTGGCAGGTCCGGGGGCGGAGACCAATGCCACCCCCGAATGGCTCTACACTCTGCGTCCAGGCGAGAGTTTTGGCGAA
Source organism: Marinobacter sp. (assembly GCA_022014155.1). Lineage (GTDB taxonomy): Bacteria > Pseudomonadota > Gammaproteobacteria > Pseudomonadales > Oleiphilaceae > Marinobacter. Next base: position 2,457 of record JAKLLS010000027.1, read on the forward strand.
GTGGCCGATGCATTGCTGTCAAAGACAGTCCACGCCGACCGCCTGCTCCAGTACAACAACATCAACAACGCCGCCGCCATTGGCGAAGGCGATGCCTTGCGCATTCCTTTGTCCTGGCTACAGCGTCAACCTGACCCTGCCCGGGTTGTGACCGTATCCGGTCAGGTCCAGCATATCTCCGGCAACGATGGCAGGAAGCGCTCCCTGACGGCCGACACACTGGTTCGAGTGGGCGATGAAATCATCTCCGGCGCCGGCAGCGCCACCGTTGAGCTTGCTGACGGCTCACAGGTGCGCATTTCTCCGGATTCCCGCCTGATCTTCAATCGCCTGACCCAGTACGGAAAGTCCGGAATGGTCGATACCCGATTGCGGCTCGATCACGGCGAGGTGCACACCAAGGTCAAGCCGGTCATTGAAGGCGGAGCCCGGTTTGAAATTGAAACACCCTCAGCCGTAGCCGCTGTTCGCGGCACCGTTTTCGCCATGCAGGCGGCACCAGGCACGACCCGCCTTCAGGTGACCGAGGGAGCGGTCAATTTTGGCCCCCGGGGAAAGACCCGGAATATCCCGGCAGGGTACAGCGCCAGCGTTTCCACCGCGGCCAGCGACAGCCTGAGCATCCATCGCCTGCCGCCGGCACCCGAGCTGAACCCCCTGCCGCCACAAATCACCAGCCTGCCAACGGAAATGAGCTGGCAACCCAGCGGCGCCATGGGCCACCGGCTCGATATTTTCGAAGCGGAGTCCGGTCGCTGGGTGGAAAGCCGTAAGGTTAGCGGGAATCGGTACAACCTCAGCCTGTTGGACAACGGCGCCTATGAAATCCACCTGGCTGCCTTGAATACTCGCGGCATAGCCGGCATGCCAGACGTACTCAAGGTCGAGGTGGATCTCAGTGCCCAGGCTGCGGAGCTACTGGCACCCGAAGCGGGCGCCACGGTGAATGACGATATGCCCGAGTTCCACTGGGAACTGAAGGGTAGCAACGAAGTGGCCCGCATCGAAATTGCCGAGGATGACACGTTCCGCCGTCTGGTTGCGACCAGTGAATGGGCACCCGACAACCGAGCGCTCCCATCCAGGCCACTGACACCCGGCACCTACTATTGGCGAGTGGTCAGTGAAGCCGGGGGCAACTCAGTAGCCACCAGTGATGCCCGGGAATTCACCGTCAACGGCACCCTGCCACCAGTGCGGATAATCAGCGTTAATTACGTCGACAGCCAGGTTCGCGTATTCTGGGAAAAGGTGGATACCGCCTCCGATTATCGCCTTCAGCTCTCGGAAGAACCCGGTTTTTCCAATATTATTAAGGAGGCAACGCTGCCTGAAACAACAGCAGCCTTGCGCCTGATTCCCGGAAGGCGGTATTTTGTGCGCCTGAAAGCTCTTTCTGATGGCCCTCTGGCGAGTCGTTGGGGACCAGGGAGGGAATTGTATTTGGAATAAATAGTCCAACTTACTTATAGATCTTACAGCAGGGCTCATGACACTGGATTGGATGCCAATAAAAACGACACCCCTGACCCTGGGCCTTCCATTGCTTGCCATCTTGCTTGTCCTGCAGGCAATTTCCCTCCCCCAGCGCCTTGATTACTGGCTGTACGACACTCAGATCACTTCCAGCCCCGCGCCCCTGGACGACGATGTCGTTATCGTTGCCATTGATGAAAAGAGCCTTGACCGCCTCGGGCTATGGCCCTGGCCCAGGGACACCCATGCCAGACTGATCGAGAAGCTGGACAAGGCCGGAGCGGAAACCATTGTATTCGACATTCTGTTCCCGGAACCCTCGAGCGGAGACCCGAGCCTGGCAGCGGCCATGAACCAGCATGGCGGTGTAATACTGCCACTGCATCTGTCACCACCTGCCCACAACTCTCTGATCAGCGAGCAGTTGCCAACCAGCTCCCTGGCAGCTGCTGCATCAGCACTTGGGCATGCCCATGTGGAGCTTGACGAAGACGGCGTGGCAAGGGGGCTATACCTGCTTAACGGCCTGGGAGACCAGCTATGGCCCAGCCTGGCACTGGCTGCCTCAGATCGCCACAGAAACTTCGCCGCCGCGAACGACAATGATGCGCCTCCCGCGTTCATGAATGTACGCAAACATTATCGCACCGTGCCTATGGCCGGCGGCGCCGGAACCCTGACAACATACTCTTATACAGAAGTGTTGGAAGCCCCTCCCAGCCCTGCACTGTTCGAAGGCAAGACTGTTTTTGTCGGCGCTACCGCTCCGGGATTTGGCGACATATTGCCAACGCCCTTTTCGGGCCTCAATCGCCCCATGCCCGGCGTTGAATTTCATGCGAACAGCTATTCCGCCCTGGTCAGCGATGAACTGATCAGACCGCTCCCACAGGAAGCATCGCTGGCCATTGCCGTCGCGGTCATTGCACTACTATCATTGGTTTTACCAAGGATGCGCCCTGCAAGGACTCTGGGCTTGTGCCTGGGCATCGTGGTCGTCCTGATCATTACTTACACGACCCTGTTACACACTGCAGATTTGTGGCTACCCATTTCCCATGCCCTGCTGATGCCCTTCCTGGCGTTCCCGCTCTCCAGCGCCCTCAGGCTGGCCATGACCAACCGCTTTCTCAATCGGCAGCTCGACGACCTGGCCCGTGGCCCGCAAGTCAACCTGCCGGAGCCCTCCCGGTGCCACCCGACTCAATTGCTGGAACACTTCCAGGCGTTGTTGCAACCCGAGGGTTGGTGGCTGTCAGAAGGGGCGGAGGTCTATACCTCTTGTCAGCTGACGGCAAACGACATTCCGTCACTGGAACAGGGGCGATGGATTCACACCAATAATCAGAGCTGGATCAGCCTGCGGCGTAGCGGCAGGAACTACACCCTCGGCCTCTTGCTACCCAACGATATCAGCCGAGAAGCGATACAGCGCTATTTACGCAGGCTTTCACTGGCGTCGGAAGAAACAGGCATCAGCCCCGCGCAACCCAGAGAAAATGTCTCAGCCCGCATTGAACGGGTCAGGCTTGCGACGGAACGCATGAACAATATGCAGCAGTTTATCCGCCGCAGCTTTGAACGGATGCCCGACGGCATCATTGTGACCGATGAACTGGGCGTGATCCGATTCGCCAACGGACACATTGAGGAATGGTTCCAGGAGCCCATGCCCAGCCTTAGCGGGCTTCCCCTGACCCGATTACTGGAGGGGCATGATCCCAGGGAAACGCCGCCCTGGCACGAAACCGTATCGGAGACACTGACCCTGAACCAGAGCCGGACGGTGGATCTGCGTATCCGGGAAAAGGATTTCCTGATCCATTTTGCGCCATTCTCCCTGCCGGAGAGCCATCAAAACGGCATCATTGCCAATATCTCCGACATTTCGGAGCTACGGGAACAACAACGACAGCACCGTGAAGCCATCGACTTTATCTCCCATGATGTCCGATCGCCACTGGTGTCCCAGCTTGCCCTCATTGAGCAACTGAAGCGAAACCCCGGGCATATCGAACCGGCCCAGCTTGAGCAGCTTGGTCGGCTGGCACGCCGCAGTTATCATCTGGCGGAGGAGTTTGTGCAGCTGGCGCGCGCAGAGCAGCTGACCGAGACCCGGTTCTACGAATGCGAATTCCTGGCCATTGTCGAAAACGCCCGTGACAGTGTCAGCGAGCAGGCCGCAGAAAAAGGTATTCAACTGGTATTGCAGGGTACGGAAGATCTCTGGCTCAGGGGCAATGCGGAGCTGCTGGAACGGGCCGTCATTAATCTACTGACCAATGCGGTCCAGTACAGCCCCAGCAATTCCACAGTTAACATCCAGGTATTCCTGGCCGGTCACCAGGCGTGGCTAACCGTCAGCGATGAAGGCAGCGGCATTGCGGCGGACGAGCTCCCGCACCTGTTCGACAGGTACCGACGGCAAAAGAGCAGCGAGCTGTCAGGAAACCGCGGTACCGGTCTGGGCCTGTCTTTCGTGAATGTGGTGGTGGAAAAACACCGGGGCGAAATCAGCGTGTCGTCAGAGATCGGGGAAGGCTCGGCGTTTACTATCAAATTACCGGTGACCAACCCCATTGGCCATTCCTGAAACAGCGCTGCAGGTTATCCCTGGATCGATTTACTTACAGGCTGGGACGGCTCGCTGAGCAATCCATTAACATCTTCTACCTGAATGGCGAAGTACCAGGTGCCATTATCCAGGTTGGTGACGGTGTACTCCATGGTATCCGCACCGCTAATGCGTACCGTTTCGGTCAGGTTCTCGGGGTCCATGCCGTAACTGATGATGTAACCGGACAACTCACCCATGGACAGGGATTCGTTATTAACCCGTGTCATCGGCGCATTCCAGCTCAGGTCTGCCGATCTGGCCCCACCAGAAGCGGAAGTACCGCCGGAAGCAGAAGTACCGCCAGAAGAACCACCCCCACAGCCTGTCAGGATAACTCCGATAAACAACGCGGCAATCCATGCCTTTGACATTTTAATGACGCGTTTCATATAGTTTTTGCACCGTTTTTTCGTCGAATTCATTGAATTGTATAAAACGCGTGCAAGTATCAAGGGAAGGGCGCCAGAAGCCTAATTACGAAATGGTCAATTTTTCGTCAGGTTGTGGTAATGACTTTTTGGAAGATGTTGATATTTTGGGCAATTTTTTGCCTGTTCGGCAAAAATATAAGCGGAGGGCTGCAACAAAAATATTCGAAAAAGCGACAAAAAATGCGAAGAACAACAACAGAAATGTTACACCAGACATGAAAAAGCCGGCACATTGGCCGGCTTTATTCAAAGTGGTAGCGGGGGCAGGATTCGAACCTACGACCTTCGGGTTATGAGCCCGACGAGCTACCAGACTGCTCCACCCCGCATCAAACTGGTTGTTTATCGGGGAACCCCCGAATCAACGTGCGCGTATCTTAAGGATTCACCCCTTACCTGTCAATCAATTTTTTTCAAACAGATCACTCGGATACGTAAGACTCTCCTGCGGTGCCTGCTCAAACATCCCTACCTTGTCGATTGCTTCCTGCACGGGCCGGAACGAACGCCGATGGTGTACCGTGGCTCCGAGGCGATTCAACGCCTCCAGATGAACCGGCGTGGGGTAGCCTTTGTGCCTGGCAAGTTCATAACCCGGGAATTGCTTATCCAGCTCGGTCATCTCACGGTCACGGACCACTTTTGCAATGATGGATGCCGCGCTGATGGCTTCGACGCGAGAATCGCCTTTAACGACCGGCTCCGAAGGCCAGCGCCATTTCGGGCAACGGTTTCCGTCGACGAGCACATATTCAGGCTCCACAGACAGGCCGGAGACCGCCCTCTCCATTGCCACCATGGTCGCCTGATAGATATTCAGACGATCAATCTCATCTGCTTCGGCACGCCCGAGACTCCAGGCGGCAGCCTTCTCAATAATTTCCTCGTACAGAGCTTCCCTGCGCTTCTCTGTCAGCTTTTTAGAGTCTGCCAGCCCCGCGATCGGGCGCTCAGGGTCCAGTATCACTGCGGCGGTCACAACCGCCCCGATCAACGGCCCTCGCCCGACTTCATCGACACCCGCAAGGCGCGAACCGGAGTAATGGCAGTGGAACGGGGGTAATGGCGATTTACTCAAGATGAACGCTCCAGCAGTTCAGATATAGCATCTGCCGCTTTTTCGTCCGCATTCTGGCGAAGTTGCAGATGCAGCTCGGTGAATGCCTCGGTCAGACGGGTTCGCTCCTCCTCGTTCTCCAGGCGCTCCAGCACAGCAGCACCCAGAGCCTCGGGGGTGGCGTCGTCCTGAAGTAACTCCGGCACCAGCGGCTGACGGGCCAACAGATTAGGGAGCGCGACATGAGGCACCTTGACCAGGCGGGATAGCAGCTTGTAACTGAAGTTGCTCAGCCGGTAGCCGACCACCATCGGCTTTTTCAGCAGCATGGCTTCGAGAGTCGCCGTTCCCGATGCCAACAGCACCACGTCAGAGGCCGCCATCACCTCGCGGGAGCGGCCTCTGACAATGGTGACCGGCAATGCCACGTCCAGGGACTCAACCAGCCCGCGCACCTGCTTTTCGCGGTCACGGTTCACACAGGGAATCACCAGCTGAAGATCCGGGCGGGAGCTCTGTATCCAACGGGCGGCCGCCAGAAACAGGCTACCGAGGCGCTCCACTTCCCCACTGCGACTGCCCGGCAATATCGCCAGCACCGGCTTGTTCTCGTCCAGCCCGAGGGATTTGCGGGCACCGGCAGTGTCCGGCTCCATCGGAATACGATTCGCCAACGGGTGCCCGACAAAAGCGACCGGCACATCGTGCTCTTCGTAAAAACGGGCCTCGAAGGGAAACAGTGTCAACATCAGGTTCACGGATTTCGCGATCTTGAAGATACGCTTCTGCCGCCAGGCCCACACCGAGGGGCTGACGTAGTGGACCGTGGGAATGCCGGCATCGCGGCAGCGGCGTTCAACACCGAGGGTAAAGTCCGGGGAATCGATACCGATGACCACATCCGGTGGCGTGGTCAGAAAATAGTCCATCAGGCGGGCGCGAATACTGAACAGTTCGCGAATGCGGCCAAGCACCTCCACCAGCCCCATCACCGACAGCCGCTCCATCGGCACCAGGGAATGGAAACCGGCCGCTTCCATCTCTTCCCCGCCGATACCGACAAAGCGGGCGCGGGGGTATCTGGCACGAAGCGCATGGATCAGGCCGGCACCGAGTATGTCTCCCGATGCCTCGCCCGCCACAATGCCAAATGTGATGGGCCGGTCGCTAATGACCCTGGGGGTGGGATGGTCCATCACCGCTCCGGGCCCAACTATCGGATTATGCCGCGGTGTGCACCACGAAGGGAGTCAATAAGCGGACGTATTTCGTCCATATCCGGGTAGGATTTTTCCAGCTCTTCCACAGCCTGTTCGGTGGTCAGGCCCTGCCGGTAGATAACCTTGTAAGCCCGGCGCAGCGTCAGCAGTACATCCTTGCTGAAGCCGCGACGGCGAAGACCTTCTACGTTCATGCCATGGGGCTGGGCGGACTGGCCGCTGGCCATGACATAAGCCGGGATATCCTTAAGGACAATACTGCCACCAGCCGCCATGCTGTGAGGGCCGATATGACAGAACTGGTGAACCATGGTGCCACCACCGAGGATCGCCCAGTCACCAACGGTGACATGCCCCGCCAGGGTGGCACAGTTGGCGAGGATTGTGTTGTCCCCGACCGTGCAGTCATGAGCCACATGAACATAGGCCATTAACAGGTTGCCGCTGCCGATCCGGGTTTCACCACGATCCTGGACAGTGCCCCGATGGATCGTGCAGTTTTCACGGATCACGTTGTCATCACCGATCACCAGTGTGGTCGGCTCGCCGGCGTATTTCTTGTCCTGACATTCCTCTCCAATACTGGAGAACTGGAATATGCGGTTGTTGCGGCCAATAACCGTTGGCCCTTTTACCACCACATGGGAGAGGATTTCGGTTCCCTCTCCAATTTCCACATCGGGGCCGATGTAGCTCCACGGACCAACGGTAACGTTGTCCGCCAGTCTGGCTGATGGGTCTACAATCGCTTGAGGATGGACACCCGACCAGTCATTTGTCGCCATCAAACTTCTCTCTCAGCGGTCAATATATCGGCCACGCAGACGACTTCACCGTCGACCAGTGCCCGACACTCAAATTTCCAGATTCCGCGTTTGCCAGAGATAAAGGTAGATTCCATGCACAATCTGTCTCCCGGCACCACGGGGCGCTTGAAACGCACCTTACTGGACCCAGCCAGATATTGTACCACGCCATCCGAGGGTTTCCGCTCGACGGTCACAAAACCGAGAACCCCTGAAAGCTGCGCCATGGCCTCTATTATCAGCACTCCGGGCATGATTGGCTTGTTTGGAAAATGGCCTGTAAAGAATGGTTCGTTGAAGGAAATGTTCTTATATCCCTTAATGGATTTACCCTTCTCGATTTCGGTGACCCGATCCACCAGCAAAAACGGGTATCTGTGGGGCAAATATTCCAGAATTTCTTCAATATACATCATCTTTAACGGCCTCAGCCCTCTGATTTCTTTTCCAGTTCTTTAAGCTTTCGCGCCATAGCGTCCAGCTGCCGAAAGCGAACTGCATTTTTGCGCCACTGGCGATTCTTGTCTGCGCTGGTACCCGAGGAATACACACCCGGCTCACGGATATCGCCCGTCACTAGGGTCATGCCCGTGAGCTGTACCTGGTCTGCAATCTCAAGATGACCGGCGACACCGGATGCGCCGCCGAATACACAGTGCCGGCCAATTCGGGTACTGCCTGCAATCCCGACCATGGCAGCCATGGCACTGTGATCGCCTATGGTTACGTTATGGGCGATCTGGATAAGGTTATCCAGTTTGACACCGTTGCCAATCACCGTGTCTTCCAGGGCACCCCGATCAATCGTTGTGTTAGCGCCGACCTCCACGTCATCACCCAAAACCACTTTGCCGATCTGGGCAATGCGATGCCAGGTTCCCTTCTCATTGGCAAATCCGAAGCCATCAGAGCCAATCACCGCGCCACTGAGAATATGGCAACGCTGTCCCACGACAATATCGTGAGCCAGGGTTACATGGGGGCGTAATACCGTCCGGCTGCCTATACGGCAACGGGCACCTATGATGGAGCCGGCACCAACGACAACATGATCCCCAATCTCAGCTTCCGCTTCGATAACTACGTGGGGGCCTACGGAGGCGGTTTCGGATACCCTGGCAGACGGATCCACAACCGCAGACGGGTGAACGCCGGGCTGCGGACGGGGCGCAGGATCAAACCAGTGACTGAGGCGAGCATACCCAAGATAAGGATTGTCCAGTAACAGGACATTGGTCGGAGAATCACCAGCAGCGGAAGGTGAAACGATAACGGCCGAGGCCCGCGTTTCTCTCAGGTATCGGCCATAAGCGGGGTTGGCCAGGAACGTAATCTGCCCGGTTGTCGCGGCCTGTAACGTAGCTACACCATGAATGATGGTATCCGGATCTCCCCGGAGTTCTGCCCCGAGTTCGGCAGCAATCTCCCCCAGCCGGTAACAACTCTCTGTCATCACTTACTCCACAAGGTAAGGTGGCCCGGTCTGCCAGTAGTACCGGACCGAAGCCAGGCCCGATCAGCGATTCAGCTTTTCCAGTAACTCATCTGTCAGGTTCATTTCCGGCTTCACATAGACCACGGCCTCGCTGGGGAGAATCAGGTCAAGATCGTGCTCTTCAAGAAGTTCCTGAACAGCGGCGTCAACATCAGGGCGGGCATTCTCGAGGAATGACTGTTTACGGCTTGCGACCGTGGAATCAAGGCGCTGTTTCAGGAAATTGAATTCCTTTACCTTCTCCTGGAACTCCGTCGCCAGTTTGTTGCGCTCGGATTCGTTCATCATCGCACCATCTTTTTCGAGGCGATCCTTGAGCTTCCTCGCCTCTTCCTGGGCACGGCGAACCTCCGCCTCATCATCCGAAAAATCCCGTTGCAGGGTCTCACTGAAGGCTTTGGCTTCGTTGGAAGAAAACAAAGCCTGGCGAAGATCGACAACACCTATGCGGGTCTCAGCCGCTGCCGGGAAAGACACAACCACCGCCAGCATGGCGGCCATTGCTGCAAATCGGAACATGGTATTTCTCCTCTGTTTCTTTGTTTTTCTACATCATCCAATGATCAGAAGGTCTGTCCCAGTGAGAACTGGAAAATCTGTGTATCGTCACCGCTCTTATCGTTCAGCGGCTTGGCCAGACTGAAGGCCAACGGACCAACGGCGGTGATCCACTGGAACCCTACGCCCGCTGACAACCTTATTTCGTCCCCGGCGGGGTCAAAATCCCGGTCCGGATCAAACACCTGACCGGCATCCACAAAGAATGCCGTGCGCATGGAGCGGCTGTCCCCCGCAAACGGCGTCGGGAAAATCAACTCGAGACTGCCCTCCGTCAAGACACTACCACCGAACGGGTCAGGATCGGACAGATCATTGGGGCTGTTTGTCGCCCTCGGCCCCAGGGAGTTTGCTTCGTAACCACGGACCGAGCCATAGCCACCGGCGTAGAAATGCTCATAGAACGGCATAACATCGCGGCCGTCGTAGCCGTCACCATACCCCACCTCGGTGCGCCCCCGCAGTACCCAGGTCTGGTTTTCATTGAGCGGCTGATAGAAGTCGGTTTTATGGCTTAGCTTGTAGAATGTCAGGTCGCTGCCTGGCACCGCTATATCGGCAGACAGTGAATGGCTATAGCCATCGGTGGGTAATACCCCGCGGTTCAGAGTGCTGCGACGCCAGGAACCAAACAGGAAGTAATTATTGAAATCATTACCTTCCTCTTCAATGAAGTCCCGGACTTCCTGTGAAGTAAAGACACCCCCCTTGACCTTGGACAGGGTATAGCCAACACCGAAGTTCAGACGGGTAATGCTGTCGGTTGGATAGCCGAAGCTCAACCGGCCGCCATACTCATCCAGCAGGTAGGAGGAGATATCCTGCTCTTCAAAATCCGTTTCCCTGGCAAACACACTGAAGCCCCGGCTAACACCATCCACCGTATAGTAAGGGTCGGTATAGGAGAAGTTTGCACTCTTGATGGAGTCACTGACGTTTACGCCGAAGGACACCCGCTTGCCACTGCCAAAGAAGTTATTCTCCGACACGTTGGCACCCAGTATCACACCTGAAGCCTGAGAAAAGCCAACCGAGGCAGAGAGGCTGCCCGTAGGCTGCTCGACGACGGAATAGTTTACGTCCACCATGTCATCGGTGCCGGGAACCGGTGTGGTCTCAACGTCCACCGTCTGGAAAAAGCCCAATCGCTCCAGTTTGGTCTTGGAGTACTCAATACGGTCGGTAGACGCCACGCCCCCTTCCATCTGTGTCATTTCCTGTCGCAAGACCTCATCGCGGGTCGATACGTTACCTTCAAAGTTAACCCGTCGGACATAGGCGCGCTTGCCGGGCTCTACATAGAACGTGACCGACGCTGTATTGTCCTCAGCGGGCTCAGGAACGGCGTTGACGTTAGCAAATGCGTAACCTTCACGCCCCAGGCGACGGGACAAGCGCTCAGACACAGCCGTCATGGTGGAGCGAGAGAAAATGTCGCCTTTCTCGATGGAGATGAGTTCGCGCAGTTCGTCTTCGTCGACAATCAGCTCACCCCGAAGCTGGACGTCTGATACCGTATACTGAGAACCTTCATTAAGCGCGATCGCAATAAAGACCTGTTTCTTGTCCGGTGAGATCGATACCTGACTGGACTCCACGTTGAAGTCCAGATAACCACGGTCCAGGTAAAACGATCGCAGGGACTCGAGATCACCGCTGAGCCGTTCCCGCGCGTACTTGTCGGCATTGGTAATGGAGTTCCACCAAGTGCTGGTTCTGAGTTCGAACAGATCCAGCAATTCCTCATCGCTGAAGTTCTCATTGCCGATGATGTTCATGTGCTGGATGGCCGCCACATCCCCTTCATTAATATCAAGCTTGATGGCGACCCGATTACGGGGCAATTCTTCTGCCGTGGCCTTTACCCGGGCGTTGTAACGCCCCTGACTGATATAAGATCGAAGAATCTCAAGCTCAAGACGCTCCAGGGTAGCGCGACGGAATACCTGACCTTCCTCAAGCCCGGCTCCGGACAGCGCATCCATGAGCATATCCGTTTCGATATTCTTGTTACCTTCAATCTCAATAGACGTGATGGAAGGACGCTCCCGAACAGTCAGGATCAGAACACCTCCGTCACGGCTTGCTTCAATATCCGTGAACAGTCCGGTCCGGAACAGATCCTTGATTGCTCCCGCAAGCTCGACTTCATCCACCGGCTCCCCGATGTTGACCGGGAAGGAGGAAAATACGGTACCTGCGGAAACCCGCTGCAGTCCCTCTACCTCAATATCGGAAACCGTGAATTCGTCAGCGTGCGCTGAACTCATGCCTATGCCGGCAATTGCCAGACCTATGGCTACACCTAGAAGAGAACGTCTCATTCAGTCATTTCGCCTGTTAATGCGCGTAAGGAGCCCGCAATTCTCACAACCGCATCAGGTCGTTGTAAAGAGCAAACACCATTAATGTGAGAATCAATGCCATACCAATTCGTAATCCAAGCGCCTGAACCTGCTCGGAAAGCGGCTTACGGCGGATGGCCTCGATGGTGTAATAAACAATGTGACCACCATCAAGGATCGGTATTGGCAACAGGTTCAGCACTCCCAGACTCACGCTCAGGTAAGCCAGAAAGCGTATGAAATCTTCGAAGCCGGAACTGACACTGGCTTCCGCGACCCGGGCAATGGTAATCGGGCCACTGAGATTGGTGGGTGACAACAGCCCGGTTACCATCTTTTTGATAGCAACCAATGTCAGGCGGGTATCCGCCCAAGTCTCGCTGATGGCATTAGGCACCGCTGCTATAGGGCCGAGCCGTACATCTCGCAACACTTCGTCCGGCCAGCTTACCTGAGCCACGCCAGCGCCTACAAAGCCAATTTCTTCACCGCTGTCGGCGGTTTTCGATTCCGGCGTTACCCGGAAGTCCCGTCGCTCGCCCTGACGTTCAACAGTTACAACCAATGTAGATGCGGGGGAACTCCGGATAATATCTACCAGCTCAAACCAGTCGACAACAGGCTCCCCTTCCACGGCAACAACCCGATCCCCGGATTTCAGGCCGGCAGCTTCAGCGGCACCACCTTGGCTGATTTCATCCAATACAGCGGGAATAGAAGGTCGCCAGGGCTGAATTCCGAATTCACCCAGGGGATTGGGATTGTCGTCTTTCAGACGCCAGCCATCGAGCGAGGCAGACAGCTCTCCGCGACTGCCACTGCCACCGTCACTGACAGTCAGAGCCACGCTACCGTGCTCACCTGCCCGCTCTAGCAAACGCATGTTGATATCCCGCCAGGAGTTTACCCTGCGACCATCCACTGCGTGGATTTCCATTCCCTCAGCCAGGCCCATGCGTTCTGCGACACTGTCCGGCTTCACATCGCCAACGATGGGTGCCACGGTCGTGAAACCGACCACACTCAGCAGCCAGTAAGCAGCAATGGCAAAGAGGAAATTCGCCACCGGCCCGGCAGCGGCAATAGCAATCCGCTGTGACGGCGGCTTGGAGGTAAATTCCTGGTCACGCAGCTCCTCAGGAACCGGCCCTTCACGCTCGTCCAGCATTTTGACATAGCCACCCAGGGGAATGGCGGCAATCGCAAACTCTGTGCCGTGGCGGTCATACCAGGAAAACATCGGCTTCCCGAAACCAACGGAAAAACGAAGCACCTTGACTCCACAGCGCCTGGCTACCCAGAAATGGCCATATTCATGAAGGGTCACCAGTATGCCCAATGTCAGAGCCAGTGCCAGAACGGTTTGTACTAGTTGCATAGCGCTCTCAATAGTTGGCCTTCAGTCCAATAATCCGATGACGATAAATCAGACAGTCAGCAATCGTATCTGTTCCCGGGCAAACCTGCGGGCTTCCGCATCCTTGGCGAATATGGTTTCAAAACTGTCGGCAGATACCACATCGGTTGCGGTTAGCGTGCGCTCTATAATAACGGGGATATCGGTAAAGCAAAGATCACCCGCCAAAAAAGCCGCGACCGCCTCTTCATTGGCAGCATTCAACACGGCTGGTGCAGTCCCACCCGCCTGGAAGGCTTCTGCCGCCAGTCTCAGGCAGGGAAACCGGTGCAGATCCGGTCGCTCGAAGTGAAAACGACCAATCGAGAACAGATCCAGCGGTGCCACCCCGGCATCAATTCGCTCCGGCCAGGCCAGCCCATTGGCAATAGGAGTCCGCATATCCGGGCTGCCCAATTGCGCCAGAACCGACCCATCGGCGTACTCGACCATCGAATGGATAATACTTTCGGGATGAACATGCACTTCGATCCGTGAAGGATCGGTGTTGAACAACCAGCAGGCTTCGATCAGCTCAAGCCCCTTGTTCATCAGGGTCGCGGAATCCACGGAGATTTTCTGGCCCATGGACCAGTTGGGGTGTGCGCAGGCCTGTGCCGGGGAGACGCTTTTAAGGTCATCCTCAGAGTGTTCACGGAATGGGCCGCCCGAGGCTGTCAGCAGGATACGGGTGATGCCCGCCCCATCGGGATCCCGGACCCGATCCGCCGGCATGCACTGAAATATCGCATTGTGCTCACTGTCGATGGGAAGCAACTCAGCACCAGACTCGGCCACCGCGTCCATAAACAACCGGCCAGACATCACCAGCGCTTCCTTGTTGGCCAGCAGCACGCGCTTACCCGCCCGAACAGCAGACAGCGTTGGCGGAAGTCCGGCAGCCCCCACAATGGCCGCCATAACCGTGTCCACTTCGTCGGAACTGGCCACCTGGCAAAGCCCTGATTCGCCACTCAGCACCGTGGTCGGAAGTTCCGGAATCGCATCCGCCAACTGACTTGCGGCGTTAACATCCGCCATAACGGCATACGCGGGCCGGAACTCACGACACAATATCGCCATGTCCTCAACCCGGGTACTGGCAGTCAGGGCATGAACCCGAAATCGCTCAGGGTGCCGGCGAATCACATCCAGTGTGCTCAAGCCGATCGACCCAGTGGCTCCAAGGATGGTTATATGGCGCATAGTCCCGCTCACCAGTTACCCGCCGCCAGCCAGCCGAGCTGGGTAATAATCAGCGCAAATACCGGAATGGCGGCCGTCAAGCTGTCTATACGGTCCATGATACCACCGTGCCCCGGAAGCAACTGACTGCTGTCCTTGATACCGCGAAAGCGCTTGAGCATGCTTTCCAGAAGATCTCCCAACACAGACACCAGACCGGTTACCAGGCTTGCAATCACCAAAAGCAGGGTCTGATCAATGGGCGCTGACGCCAACTGGCTGACAATGACCGCAAATACCGCCACCGCGGCCAGACCACCCCAGACCCCCGCCCACGACTTACCCGGGCTGACCCGCGGTGCCAGCTTGGCTTTGCCAAAGGCCCTGCCCGCGAAATAGGCACCAATATCGGCTACCCAGACCACGCAGAACACATAAAGGATGACCAGCAGATTGTTGGCCACATCGCCAAACTGGAAGGAACCGGTCCGCAGGTGATTTAGCCCGACCCACGCCGGTACCAGCACCAACAATCCCATGATTGCCCTCACGGGTAACGAACCCCACTGATCGGATCCTGACGGGTAGCTGCGTACCATCAGGAAACAGGCAATCCACCAGACAACCGCCAGCCAGAGCACGGCAACGGCAGGAACGTCGAGCAGAGCGTAAAGAACAGCGGCAACCACGCCAGCATAGGCCACGCGAGCCACCGGTGCGGTTACACCAGACATATTGGCCCATTCCCAGGCACCAATAGTAATAATGGCGCCGGTAAACAGGGCGAAGCCAAGCGGCGGCAGGAAGAATATCCCGCCAATGGCAATCGGGGCAAGGATAAGCGCAGTTATGATTCTGGTTTTTAGCACAATAAGGTTCGCTTCTTGTCGTTATTGTTCCGGGCGACGGCTGGCAATCTGGTCGTCGGTCTGGCCGAATCGCCGCTGCCGGCTGGCATAGGCCTTCAGCGCTTCCTTCATTTCGTCCTCAAGGAAGTCGGGCCAGTAAACCGGTGAGAAGTACAGCTCGGTGTATGCCAGATGCCAAAGCATGAAATTGCTGATGCGTTGCTCGCCCGCCGTCCGGATCATCAGGTCTGGCATGGGTAGGTCACCGATTGAGAGATGTTGCTGGATCAGGTCATCGGTCACATCCGACGGTTCCAGCTCCCCTGCCCGGACTTTTTCCGCAACCTGCCTGGTGGCCTGCGCAATGTCCCAGTGACCACCATAATTGGCAGCTATGACCAATGTCATCAGGGTGTTATGGCGAGTGAGCGCTTCCGCCTTCTCCATATGCTCCTGCAACGCAGGGCTGAATGCGGTCCGGTCACCAATAATCCGCAGCCGGATATTGTTGCGATGGAGTTTTTTCACCTCCCGCTCCAGGGCAAACAGGAACAGGCGCATCAAGGCAGAAACTTCATCTTTGGGCCGCCGCCAGTTCTCACTGGAAAAGGCAAACAGGGTAAGGACCTCGACCCCTTCACGGGCGCAGGTTTCCACAACAGACTTGACCGCGTTCACGCCCGCCTTGTGGCCCGCTACCCCCTTCAGCTGGCGCTCTTTCGCCCAGCGATTGTTACCATCCATGATAATGGCCACATGCCGGGGCCGACTATCAGCCGACACCGGAATCTCTGCGGATACAGTTTCCGTCATGAAGTCCCCTGCACAGCCGATGGATCGGCATCGGCTGTTCGTTTTATCCGAATAAGACGAGGCTGATCAGACAGCCATCAAGTCCTCTTCTTTGGCTTTGAGCATCTTTTCGACGTCGGCAATGTAGCGATCCGTCAATTTCTGGATCTCTTCTTCGCCCTTGCGCTCTTCGTCTTCGTTGATTTCCTTTTCTTTGAGCAGGTCCTTCAACATGGAGTTCGCGTCACGGCGTGCATTACGAATAGAGACCCGGCCGTGTTCAGCGTCGGCTTTTGCCTGTTTGACCATTTCCTTGCGGGTTTCTTCGGTCAGCATAGGCATTGGCACCCGGATGATGTCGCCGCTGGTCGCCGGGTTCAGCCCCAGATCCGAAGTCATGATCGCTTTTTCAATGGTCGGTATCAGATTCTTTTCCCACGGTGAAACGGACAGGGTGCGGTTGTCCTCGACATTCACACTGGCGACCTGCTTAAGCGGCGTTTCCTGGCCATAGTAGTTCACCATGACGCTGTCGAGAATGGCCGGATGGGCTCGACCGGTACGGATTTTGTTGAAGGCTGAGTGCAGAGCGTCAATGCTCTTCTGCATTTTCTTCTCAGCTTCGGATTTGATGTCGTTGATCACTAGAGCATCCTCAATTCGTTTTTCATGTCAGTCGTTTTCCGGCCGCTATGTCGCTGGCCGGATCAACCAATTTATTCGATCAGTGTACCTTCTTTTTCGCCGGTCACGATGCGAGTCAGGGCACCGGGGCGATTCATATCAAATACCCGCAGCGGCATACCGTGATCCCGCGCCAGACAGATCGCGGTCAGGTCCATGACGCCGAGCTTCTTGTCCAGCACTTCGTCATAGGTCAGATTGTCATATTTTTCCGCAGACGAATCGAGATGTGGATCCGCCGAATAGACCCCATCCACCTTGGTCGCTTTGAGAACCGCATCCGCCTCAATCTCGATCCCGCGGAGGCAGGCAGCGGAATCCGTGGTAAAGAAGGGGTTGCCAGTACCAGCACAGAAGATCACCACATCACCGTCTTTGAGGTCGCGAACAGCGCGACGGCGATCATAGTGCTCAACGATACCGCTCATGGGAATGGCCGACATGACACGGGTACGGATGTTTGAGCGCTCAAGGGCATCGCGCATGGCCAGACCGTTCATCACGGTGGCCAGCATTCCCATGTGGTCGCCGGTTACCCGATCCATGCCTGCCGCGTTCAGGGCTGCGCCACGGAACAGGTTACCACCACCGATAACCAGGCCTACCTGAACACCAATACCGATCAGGGCACCAATTTCCAGTGCCATGCGGTCAAGAACTTTGGGATCAATACCGAAATCGTGCTCGCCCATCAGGGCCTCGCCACTGAGCTTGAGCAAAACACGCTTGTATCTTGGCTGGGTTTTCGATGATGTCGGCATGGTGATCCCCTTTTCGTCTGTTGGCTGCTATCTGGCACGACAAGCTTCGCAGGCTTGTATCTGACATACTCCTCAACAAAAAGGGGTATCTCAGATACAAGCCCGCCACGAAAGCCGGGTCACCCCAACTGACGTGGCAGACTCAGGTGGCACTGCAACCACAAGGGCTGCAGCGCCAATCAGAAGGATCAGGCCTTACCTGTGCCGGCTGCAGCAGCAACCTCGGCAGCAAAGTCCACTTCTTCCTTCTCGATACCTTCACCCACTTCCAGACGAACAAAACCAACCAGCTCACCGCCAGCGGATTTGATCAGTTCACCCACAGTCTGGTCCGGGTTCTTGACGAAAGGCTGCTCAACAAGGCTGTTCTCCTTGAGGAACTTCTTGATGCGGCCACCCATCATCTTCTCAACGATTTCGGCAGGCTTACCTTCCATATCCGGCTGGGCCTTGATGACCTCTTTCTCTTTCTCGAGCTCTTCAGCAGGCATCTCTTCCGGCTTGCCAACGCGCGGGTTAACCGCGGCAGCGTGCATGGCGACGTCGCGGGCAACTTCAGAGTCGCCGGCGGTCAAAGCCACAACGCAGGCAATCTTGTTGGTGCTGTGAACATAGCCACCGACAACCGGGCCTTCCACTTTCACCAGACGACGAACAGTGATGTTCTCGCCGATCTTCTGAACCAGCGCTTCACGCTTGGCTTCCAGATCGCCTTCCATCAGCTTGGCTACGTCGGCTTCACCCTTTTCAAAGGCAACATCCAGAACGTCGTTGGCGAAGTTGATGAAGTTGTCATCACGGGCAACGAAGTCGGTCTCGGAGTTGACTTCCAGAATGAAGGCAACGGTGTTGTCGTCGGAGATCTTGATCAGAGATACGCCTTCAGCGGCAGTACGGCCGGCCTTCTTGGCGGCTTTCAGGCCGGAAGACTTACGCAGCTCTTCGATAGCAGCGTCAACACTGCCTTCAGCTTCTACCAGTGCTTTCTTGCACTCCATCATGCCAAGGCCGGTACGCTCACGCAGCTCTTTGACCATTGCAGCGGTAATTGCAGCCATGTTCAATCCTCTTGTTCCGAATTCGGTGGGGAGGTGTGCCCGGAGTTATTCACGGACACACCCTACATCTCAAACCTGAAGGGAAAACATCACTCAGCGGCTGGAGCAGCGCCTTCAGCATCTTCGCTGACTTCAACAAACTCGTCAGCGCCGGCACCGCCAGCCTGAGCTGCGTCGATGCAGGTATCGGCAACGGCCTTCACGTAAATCTGGATAGCGCGAATGGCGTCATCGTTGCCTGGAATTACGTAATCAACACCGTCAGGATCGCTGTTGGTATCAACAACGCCGATAACAGGAATACCCAGCTTGTTGGCTTCCTTAATAGCGATGCGCTCGTGGTCAACGTCGATCACGAACAGTGCGTCCGGCAGGCCGCCCATGTCCTTGATACCGCCGATGGAACGCTCAAGCTTGTCCATCTCACGGGTGCGCTCAAGAGCTTCTTTCTTGGTCAGCTTGTCGAAAGTACCGTCCTGGCTCTGGGCTTCCAGATCGCGGTAGCGACGGATGGACTGACGGATCGTCTTGTAGTTGGTCAGCATGCCACCCAACCAGCGGTGGTTTACGAACGGCTGACCAGCGCGCTCGGCTTCTTCCTTGACGATCTTCGCTGCGGCACGCTTGGTACCTACGAACAGAACCTTGTTCTTGTTCTCTGCCAGTTGCTGAACGAACTTGAGCGCGTCGTTCATGGCAGGAACAGTCTGTTCCAGGTTGATGATATGAATCTTGTTGCGGGCGCCGAAGATGAACTTCGACATTTTCGGGTTCCAGTAACGGGTCTGGTGACCGAAGTGAGCACCTGCCTTGAGCAGGTCACGCATATTTACCTGAGCCATGATATTTACCTTTTTAGCTTCGGGTTAGTCCTCCACGCGTCCGATTGACCCAACCATTCGCCTTAAAACAGGAGATGGCACCCTGGGACAACGTGTCGACACGTGTGTGAATTTGCCGGATTTGTTTCCAGCGGGCGCGTTTATACCATAAATCGGCCGTGCCACGCCATTATTTTTGCCATCAACCTTCCTTGTACCCAGCCCCTCTCCCCCTTAAAATGCCGGTTTGATACACATCAACGGGAAGCCCAATGCAGGTATCGATCAAAACTCCGGAAGAAATCGAGAAGATGCGCGTCGCAGGCCGCCTGGCCGCAGAGGTTCTTGAAATGATCGGTGAGCACGTCAAACCCGGCGTCACCACCGAAGAACTGGACCGCATCTGTCACGACTATATTGTGAATGAGCAAAAGGCGATCCCGGCCCCTCTGAATTACAAGGGTTTTCCAAAGTCGATCTGCACTTCTGTCAATCACGTTATCTGCCACGGCATCCCTTCCGAGAAAAAGGTGCTGAAAGACGGAGACATCTTGAACATCGATGTGACCGTTATAAAGGACGAGTACCACGGTGACACCAGCAAAATGTTTATCGTCGGCAAACCCAAGCCGGGTACCGAACGACTAATCAACATCACCCAGGAATGCCTCTATAAAGGCATAGAACTGGTCAAGCCGGGCGCCCGCCTGGGCGATATCGGCCATGTGATCCAACAGCACGCAGAAAAGCACCGCTATTCGGTGGTTCGGGATTACTGCGGTCACGGCATTGGCAAAGTGTTCCATGAAGAGCCCCAGGTTATGCATTACGGCAAGCCGGGCACCGGCCTGGAACTCCAGGAAGGCATGACCTTCACTATCGAGCCGATGATCAACCAGGGAAAATATCACACGAAACTGTTGCCGGACGGCTGGACCGTGGTGACCAAAGATCACAAACTGTCGGCCCAGTGGGAACACACCCTTCTGGTGACGGCCGACGGCTGCGAAGTCCTGACTAAACGTACGGAAGAGTCTATCTAAGTGGACCTAAGCGAGCTGGAATTCCGCATCAGCAACGACAATTCTCCCGTAGTGGCCGCCCGCGAGTTACTGCGGGAGCGGTATAATGCGGATGCGGAAGCATTCCGCCAGGGAGCGGATGTCAGGGCCCTGGTGCATTCCCGGGCCAATACTGTGGACACCACTCTGCGGTTGATCTGGAATCGCTACCCGTTTTCGACATCCACCGACATCTCACTGGTTGCCGTCGGTGGCTACGGTCGCGGCGAGCTCCACCCTCATTCAGACGTTGATCTGCTGATACTGACCCGTAACGGTATCCGCAAGGAATGGCAGGAAGACCTGGGTGCTTTTATCACCCTGCTCTGGGACCTGAAACTGGATATTGGCCACAGTGTTCGCAGCATCGAGGAAAGCAAGGCCGCTGCCCGCGACGATATCACCATACTCACCAATCTGCTGGAAACCCGAACCATCGCCGGCCCTGATGAGCTACGGGAAAGCCTCAGTGAGCAGGTCTATGCCGATGACGTTAGCTCCGATCGTGAGTATTTCATCGCCAAACGGGAGGAACAGCAGCAGCGTCACAAGAAATACGGCGATACTGAGTACAATCTGGAACCCAACGTCAAGGGTTCACCGGGTGCCCTTCGCGATATACAGACCATCGGCTGGATCACTAAGCGCCATTTCGGCCTGCAGAACATTGCCGACCTGACCCGCTTCAGTATCCTGACCGAGGAAGAACACCAGATTCTGCTCCAGGGCGAAACGTTCCTGTGGCGCCTGCGGTTTGGCCTGCAACTGATTGCCGACCGCAATGAAAACCGCCTGCTGTTCGACCATCAGCGGGCCCTGGCAGAAATGCTGGGATATAAGGATGAAGGCAAGCGCCTGGGCGTCGAGCTGATGATGCAGTCGTACTACCGCACCGTACTGGCCCTGGCGGAACTGGCTGACGTTATCCTGCAATATTATGACGAAGCGATTCTCGGCGCCGGCGATACCGATGACATACAGCCGCTGAACAAGCGCTTCCAGATTCGCAACCGCTACATCGAAGCAGTGAACAATCAGGTGTTCGCCTACGCACCCTACTCCATCATGGAGATCTTCGTGCTGATGGCACAGCACCCGGAAATCAAGGGCATACGCGCGACTACCATTCGCTCCCTGCGAGCGCACCGCCACCTGATTGACGATGCCTTCCGCTCGGACCTGGCGGTGACTTCCCTGTTCATGGAGTTGCTGAGGACACCCCATGCGCTGGACCAGACCCTGTCCGCTATGAAAAAGTACAACGTGCTGGGCCGCTACCTGCCGGAATTTGGCCAGATCATCGGGCAGATGCAGCACGACCTGTTCCACATCTACACCGTGGACGCCCATACCATGAGGGTCATCCGCAATATGGCCCGACTGACCAGCCCGGAAGCACGTACCGAATACCCGCTGGCCTCCCGGCTGATTCACCGCCTGCCCAAACTGGAAACCCTGTTTATAGCCGGCCTCTATCACGATATTGCGAAAGGTCGCGGTGGTGACCATTCGGAATTGGGGGCGGTTGACGCGGAAGACTTTTGTGAGCGCCACCATCTCAGTGAGCGTGATACCCAGCTGGTTTCCTGGCTGGTGGAAAATCACCTGCTGATGTCCATGACTGCCCAGCGTAAGGACATTTCCGATCCGGACATCATCCACGCCTTCGCGCAATCGGTTCCGAGCCAGGCGCATCTGGACTACCTGTACGTACTCACGGTGTGCGACATCAGCGCCACCAATCCCAAGCTCTGGAATACCTGGCGCGCATCACTTTTGCGCCAACTGTACATCGAAACCAAGCGCGCTCTGCGCCGTGGAACGGAAACCCCGGTGGATCGCCAGGAGTGGGTGCGGGCAACACAGTCCGAAGCCCGGGAGATCCTGCATGCCCAGAACATGACCGACGAGCAGATCGACAGCATCTGGGACACCCTGGACGAGGACTATTTCCTCCAGGACTCCACCGTGGATATCGCCTGGCAGACCGCGGCCATTATTCGCCACGGCGACAATCCCGACCCACTGGTGCTGATTCGTGATACCCGTGGCGGCCCCACGGATGGCTATTCCCAGATCATCATTTACATGCGTGACCGGGTCGCGCTGTTCGCCGCGACCACCGCCGTATTGGAACAGCTCAACCTTAATATCGTCGACGCACGGATCAGCTCCAGTGAGAGCCCCTACTCCATTAGCTCCTACGTGGTACTGGATGAAAAGGGCCAACCCCTGGGCATTGACCCGGCCCGCAAGACCCGCGTGCGCCAACGGCTGATAGAGGAACTGGACGATCCCGAGGATTATCCTGACATCATTCATCGCCGTACACCCAGGCAACTCAAGCACTTCGCCTTTCCTACCGAAGTCACCCTGTCCAATGACACCATCAATCAGCGCACGGTGATTGAAGTCATCACCCCGGACAGACCCGGGCTGCTGGCACGGGTTGGCCAGGTTCTGCTTGAGCATCGCGTCAGGCTGACCAACGCTAAAATCGCCACTCTGGGGGAGCGCGTGGAAGACGCCTTCTTTGTCACCAACGAGCAGGGCGAGCAAATCAGCGACCCTGCCGTCTGTCAGGCCCTGCAGGAAGACCTTCGTAAAATGCTGGACGACACTCAATGAATCCCAACCTGGACCGATTACACCCTTACCCATTTGAGAAGCTGACCAAACTGAAGGCGGGCATTTCCGTGCCCGAGCATCTGGCGCCTATCTCACTGGGCATTGGCGAACCCAAACATCCGTCACCGGCCTTCGTCAAACAGGTCATCGCAGACAATCTGGACAAGCTGGCCAATTACCCCACCACCCGGGGAACCGACGAACTGCGGCAAGCCATCAGCCAATGGGCGACACGCCGCTTTGACCTGAAGCCCGGCAGTTTGTCCGCCAGCGACCACGTTGTCCCGGTCAATGGTACCCGTGAGGGTATTTTCTCCCTGGTTCAGGCCGTGGTTGACGCCAGCAAACCGGGCACCGTCGTCAGCCCGAATCCGTTTTACCAGGTCTACGAGGGCGCAGCCTTTCTTTCAGGCGCGACGCCCGTCTATCTGCCATGCGACGGCAGCAACGGCTTTATCCCGGATTTCAATCTGGTTCCCGATGACGCCTGGCAAAACTGCCAGGTGCTGTTCCTCTGCTCACCGGGCAACCCCAGTGGCGCCGTCATTCCCCGAGAAACACTCATTAAAGTGATCGAACTCGCGGACCGCCATGACTTCATCGTCGCCTCCGACGAGTGCTATTCCGAACTCTACCCGGACGAATCCCGGGCGCCGGAAGGCCTGCTGCAGACCTGCGCGGCCATCGGTCGAGACGATTTTTCCCGCTGTGTGGTCTTCCACAGCCTGTCAAAACGAAGCAATCTGCCCGGGCTACGCTCAGGCTTTGTGGCGGGTGACGCAGATATCCTGAAAGGCTACCTGAAATACCGCACCTATCACGGCTGCGCCATGCCCATCCACAATCAGCTGGCCAGCATTGCCGCCTGGCAGGACGAGGATCACGTGCGGGAGAACCGCGCCGCCTACCGCGCCAAGTTCGAAGCCGTGGTGCCCATCCTGCGGGAAGTCATGTCCGTTGACTATCCTGACGCCGGTTTCTACCTCTGGCCGGAAACACCGATGGATGATGAGACCTTCGCGCGGGAGCTATCCGCCCAGCAGAACGTTCATGTGCTGCCGGGGCGCTACCTGTCCCGAACTGTGGATGGCCACAACCCCGGCGAAAACCGGGTCCGCATGGCGCTGGTCGCGCCGCTGGAAGAGTGCGTGGAAGCTGCGAAACGCATCGTAGAATTTGTAAAGGCAAACAAGACATGAAGATTTACGGCATCAAGAACTGCGATACGGTCAAGAAAGCCCGCAAATGGCTGGATGAACAAGGCGTCCCCTACGATTTTCACGACTTCAGGAAAGACGGGCTGGATGGCACCCTGCTCTCACGCCTGGAACAGTCTGTCGGCTGGGAAACCCTGCTGAACCGGCGCGGAACGACCTGGCGCAAACTTCCCGAAGACGTTCGTGATACCATTGATGCCCAATCCGCCCATGACATCATGTTAGAGAACCCTTCCATCATCAAACGACCTGTGGTCGAGCATGAGGGGAATGTCAGCGTAGGCTTCAGTGCCGACGAATGGGCCACCCGTTTTTCCACAGAATGAATCTGAGACAATAGGAGCAACCACCTGATGAGTTTTGCATTCGGTATCGGTATCGGCACCCAAAACAACCAGGGCGAATGGCTGGAAGTGTTTTATCAGCAGCCGGTGATGACCCCCGATAACAGCCTGATAGAAGTGGCGGGCAACTCGCTCGGTTACAAGGGCGGAAATCAGGCACTTCAAGTCACGGGTGACGATCTGAATGCGCTGTCCGAGGCACTGCGTCAGGTGGGGAACACCGAGCAGGCGAGCCTGGCTGAGAAAGCCTCCAAAAGCACTCGACCGGTAGTGGTCACCATCCTGGAAACCGATGACGCGGCCTCCAGCACGCCAGAGGTATATCTGAAGCTGCACCTGATTTCTCATCGCATGGCCAAACCCCACGGTGTGAAACTGGACGGCATCTTTGGCCTGCTGCCAAACCTGGCGTGGACCAACGAAGGCGCGATCGACCTGAACGAATTGCCCGAGCGCCAGCTGAAAGCCCGCCTGGAGGATCGCATCCTCGAAGTGAAGTCTGTGGACAAATTCCCGCAGATGACCGATTACGTGGTTCCCAAAGGCGTGCGTATCGCTGACACCGCACGGGTTCGTCTGGGTGCCTATGTGGGCGAAGGTACCACCGTCATGCACGAAGGTTTCATCAATTTCAACGCTGGCACCGAAGGCACCAGCATGATCGAAGGCCGCATCTCCGCTGGCGTCATGGTCGGCCAGGGCTCGGATCTGGGTGGCGGCTGCTCCACCATGGGCACGCTGTCCGGCGGTGGCAACATCATCATTTCCGTAGGCGAGAACTGCCTGATTGGCGCCAACTCTGGCATCGGCATTCCGCTGGGTGACCGCTGCAAAGTGGAAGCCGGCCTGTACATCACCGCCGGTACCAAGGTGGCACTGCTGGATGACAACAACGAGCTTGTGGAAGTGATCAAGGCCCGCGATCTGGCCAATCAGCCTGACCTGCTGTTCCGTCGCAACAGCCAGACCGGCGCCGTGGAGTGCAAGTCCAACAAAACCGCGATCGAGCTGAACGAAGAACTGCATGCAAACAACTAATTCCCCAACGCTCGATCTGGCCATCGACCTGATCCGCCGGCGATCCGTCACACCGGATGACGCCGGCTGCCAGGAACTGATGATGTCCCGGCTATCCGCACTCGGCTTTGAGGGCGAATCACTCCGGTTTGGCGACACCGACAACCTCTGGGCCCGCAAAGGCTCAGAGGGGCCGGTACTGGCCTTCGCCGGCCATACCGATGTCGTCCCCACCGGTCCCGAGAAGAACTGGGCCCACCCACCTTTTGAGCCGGTAATACAGGACGGCTACCTCTACGGCCGTGGGGCCGCAGACATGAAAGGCAGTCTGGCGGCGTTCATAACAGCCTGCGAACGCTTCGTAGCAAACCACCCGGACCATCGCGGCTCCATCGCCCTGCTGATTACCAGCGACGAGGAAGGCCCCGCCCAGGACGGCACGGTAAAGGTGGTGAAAACCCTGGAAGCCAGGAACGAGAAGATCGACTGGTGCCTGATCGGTGAACCGTCCAGTACCCATGAAGTGGGGGATGTCATCAAGAACGGGCGCCGCGGTTCATTGCACGGCTACCTGACGGTTCATGGCGTCCAGGGCCATGTCGCCTATCCGCACCTGGCAGAGAACCCGGTGCACTCCGTTGCGCCCGCTCTGGATGCGCTGGCCCGTGAGTTCTGGGACAACGGTAATGACTTTTTTCCGCCCACTACCTTCCAGATCACCAAGGTGGAAGCCGGTACCGGCAGCAACATCATCCCCGGTGAATGCCTGGTGCACTTCAATTTCCGCTACTGCACGGAAAACACCGCAGAAAGCCTGGAAGAGCGGGTGGTTGCGATTCTTGACCGGTTCGGTTTCAAGTATGACCTGCAGTGGCACCTGAGCGGCCGGCCATTCCTGACAGATCGTGGAGCGCTGGTCTCCGCCAGCCAGAATGCCATTCGCACGGTCACCGGTCGGGAAACCGAACTCTCTACCTCAGGTGGCACTTCCGATGGCCGTTTCATCGCGCCTACCGGCGCCCAGGTGGTTGAGCTGGGCCCGATCAACGCCACCATCCACAAAGTGGATGAGTGCGTGAAAGCGGCTGATCTGGATACCCTGTCGGAAATCTACGAACAGGTCCTGATCGAACTACTGGCATGAGATCAGTAATGCGGGGGCGGGGTTTCCTCGTCCTCCGGCTTGATGTTCGACGGTGACACTTCCTTCAACTGCTTGTTCAGAAGCCGTTTGGCCTCCCACAGTTCCCGGATATCCATTTCCTGCCTGGCCACCTGTTCGCTCAGGGTATTGATAAGGTCATCCTGAAACGCCAGCCGGGTTTCAAGCTCATCCAGTCGTGCTTCCAGATCATTTGTCATTAGTCGTGATTGCTCTCCGCAAACCTTGTGATCCATGTATCTCTCTGACCACTTGCTTGGTCAGCGCTCACCGTTATCTGGTATCATGCCGCTTTTGCCCGCCAAGGCCCGTTTTTTTTCGGTCACTTTGGCGGTTATCACCGGCCGGATAAGCGATTTTACCCGATATCCGGCTCTTTATCGTTAGCGTTAAATAAGTAATGGAGAAATCTCAGTCAATGCGTAATCCAGCCAAAGCGATCCTTGTTGCTCTCCTGATCGCCATTCCGTCACCGTTTATCCTCGGTTTTCTGTTGGTCAGCTTTACTCCGGAAGTATTCCAGATTCTGTCGAAATCCGGGTCCAGCGAACTGGCAACCAACACGCCGTTCATCCTTGGCAGTGCCCAAGGTATTACTGCCTACATCATCGCCGTTGTGCTTTTTGGCGTTGTCGGCTTCCTGACCGTGGCGCTTGCCGCCAGGCAAGGAGCGAAGCGCTCCAGCTCTGCCCAGTCCCGCCCGTCCAACCAGAACTATGACGATGACGACGACTTTGACGACACCAGCCCGGAAGGCGATGAGGAAGGTACTGTTAAGTGGTTTAATGTGAAGAAAGGTTTTGGCTTCATCGTTCGCGACAGTGGTGACGAGGTATTCGTTCACTTCCGTGCCATTCGTGGCCGTGGCCGTCGCGTTTTGCGCCAGGGTCAGCTTGTTCGTTTCAACGTTGTTGAAGCTGATAAAGGCCTGCAAGCCGACAACGTCTCCATCCTGAGCGACTGATCACTCCGGATGTTAAAAAGGGGCAGCCGGATGGCTGCCCCTTTTTTGTTGGAACCCTTCAATTCCAGACCACCAGTTGTTCGCCACGGTCATCCAGACGCCACCACTTTTCATCCTCAACCGGCTCGCCCTCTTTCCAGTCTCCCGGACTGCAGCGAACTTCCGTATCCATCGAGCGCCAGGCACTGCGAGCGATCTCCAGATCTGTATTCCAGGGCAGCGACGCACCTTCAAGCACCAGACAGGTGTAGCGTTTACCAGAAGCACCTGGATACAGGCTGATATTGACAGTCACCCCTTCGTATAGGGCCCGGCCCTTGATTGCCTTGGTGTCGACCTGCTGGTCATCCAGTTCAAGCTGATCCAGGTGACTGGATAACCACTCCGAAGCCGCCAGAGGCTTCAGGTCACGAATGTATATTTCGAGGTCCTGCACCCGTTGTTTCTCCCCCATCATGATCACAATGGACAACATAGTGAACCGGCCCGGGACGGGCTGCAACCCAACGTTCAAGTTCCTGCTGCAAATCCTCCACCGTCACGGTGCGCAAAGTACCGACAGCCTCTCTCTCATGCCAGGCTACCTCGACGGCCGCCCGCTCAATTTCCAGCTGCGCCAGACTGCCTTCCAGCTCTCCCAACGGCTCGTCGCGGGCAAGCGACACCAGGCATTGCCGGCGTAACGTGTCCATCTGGCCGGCCAGCGCCATTGCATCCACCGGGCCACGGCTTGCATACAGATTGAGCCTGGCGGCAGCCCTCTCAACCCACCGGAGCATGCCTCCCGGAGACCCCACTGACCGGCTCCTGCACCCGGCTGCGTAGCTCATAGCCGTGTCGGACAGACGTATACTCCACTGTTTCTCAATGGCCGGCTGGTGGGCCGTCAAAACGGATTTCTTCTGGGCATATCCACAATCAGGCATGTCGAAGATATCCATGGAACGTCCAAGCCAGCGCTCAAGTTGTGTGACAGCTCCGGTGGATTCCTGAACAGAGGGCCCCAGCAACAGCAGTGGCCCCTGCCACGACAATACCAATTGCGCGGCAAAGCTGTCCCAACGACCGGCCAGGATAACGGCATCCGCCGGGGATACATTGTCGAGGATAAGCGCTGGCCAATTCCGAGGGGCCACATGACCACCGGGTACGGCAGGGAGATCACTGGCCACCAGTTCCGATTCCCGCCGCAGGTCCAACTCCACGTATCCGTTCTCCAGACACGGTAACAATGATGTCAGCCAGGAGGATTTCCCTGTCCCCCGATCCCCACGGATCCAGATCAGAGCATCGGATGCGGCAGCCATCGTCACTGCGACTTCCTCCGCCAGGGACAGCCACTTCAGGTCACTAACAACAACGGGAATGCTGTTTGGCCCCTCCCCTGGTTCTCCCCCTGCGCTCCAGCCAGACAGCGGCCATTCACCGACCAGTTCCAGTACGGACACATACGCTTTCTCCTGAAGTCGTTCGGCATTCACGGCCAGTGTGGAGAGCAATACTGGCCAGTCCAGCCAGGGAGCATCGGAGATTTCGCGGGCGGACGAGAACCAGTACAGGAGTTGCGAAGAGAGGCGACCTTCACCACCCACTTCCGTGACGATGGGCTGTTCACACTGAACGGTTCTTACCAGTTCGTCCAGGTCGACACCCCGGACCTTCAGGAAATCGGACACCACCGATTCACCTTCAAGCAGGGCAAGAAGAAAATCTTCCACAGTAATTGCAAAACCACCCCTTTGGGTGACATGGTCCCGCGCCCGTTGCAGGGCGGTTTGACAAAAGGGGCTCAGGCATCCCTGCCAGTCTTCCATTCAGCATCTCCTTTGCTTGAGGCTGCCCATCCCGAGCAGCCAGACTTATTAATCGGATTAATCAAACGCGGTTATAAGTGTCCTCGAAGCGGACAATGTCGTCTTCGCCCAGATAGCTTCCGGTCTGGACTTCGATCAGCTCAAGCGGAATGACACCAGGATTCGTCAGCCGGTGCGTCACGCCTAACGGGATATAGGTGGACTGATCTTCCGTCAACAACAGGGTTTCTTCCCCTCTGTTCACAGTGGCGGTACCTTTGACCACTACCCAGTGCTCCGCCCGGTGATGGTGCTTCTGCAGCGACAGGGACGCACCGGGGTTCACGGTAATCCGCTTGACCTGGAAACGCTCCCCCATCGCAATCCCCTCATAGGTGCCCCAAGGACGGTGGACCTTCTTATGGAAACGGTGCTCCAGACGACCCTGGGCCTTCACTTTGGCCACCAGCTTTTTGACCTCCTGGACACGGTTACGATCTGCCACCAGCACCACGTCATCCGTTTCCACGATAACGTGATCACTGACACCGAGCACCGCGATCAACCGCCCCTCAGAGTGGATATAGGAACCTGAGACATCCTCGGTGATGACATCGCCACGACACACATTACCCTGTTCGTCCTGCGGCTGGATTTCCCAGAGTGCGGACCACGAACCCACATCGGACCATCCTGCGTCCAACGGCACGACCACAGCATCATGGGTCTTTTCCATCACGGCGTAATCGATGGAGTCATCCGGGCAGCTTTCAAATGCAGCCTTTCCGACGCGAGTGAAATCCATATCCGCCTGTCTCTGTTCCCAGGCTTCGCGGCAGGCCGTCAGTATCTCAGGCTGATGGGTTTCCAGCTCCTGCAGGTACAGGTCCGCTCTGAACAGGAACATACCGCTGTTCCAGAAGTAATCACCCTCGGCGAGGTAACGCTCGGCTGTTGCCTCATCCGGCTTCTCAACGAAGGCGGCAACATCCAGATAGCCGTTCTTCTGGGCGCCCGCCTTGATGTAGCCATAGCCGGTGTGAGGTGACGAGGGAACAATACCAAACGTGACAAGCTTGCCGGACCGGGCGGCATCGGCGCCTTTTTGCACCGCTTCACGAAATGCCGTGAGATTTTTCAGTACGTGGTCAGAGGGCATCACCAGAAGCAGTTCTTCCGGGTTGTCCTCGGAGGCTGCCAGGGCTGCCAACGCAATCGCTGGCGCGGTGTTACGACCTACCGGTTCAAGAATGATGCCCGCTGTGCGCTCGGACGCCTGGGCATGGAGCTGGGCGGCGACAACAAAGCGGTGGTCCTCGTTGGTGATGGCCATTACCCGGGCGCTGCTATCCAACATGAGCCCCCGCTCAATGGTTTCTGCCAACAGGGAGTCATCGGAGACAACCGGCAAAAACTGCTTCGGGTAGGCTTCACGGGAAAGCGGCCACAACCGGGTTCCTGAGCCACCGGAAAGAATCACTGCAAGCATGTGTCATCCTTGGTTGAACGTTTCGCGAATTCTAGCGTAAAGCCGCCTGGTTTCCCATTGCGGCCT
>JAKLLS010000128.1 GCA_022014155.1 Marinobacter sp.
CCGTGAATACGTCCATGTAGGCTTGAGCAAAACATCCCTGTTTTGCACAGTCCCGGAAGGACATCACCCCGGCCACTCCCATGCTTCAGCGCAGGAGGATCGAACAATGACTAACCCGCTTTTTGATATGACTGGAAAAGTCGCCCTGATCACCGGTTCCACAAAAGGCATCGGCCGTTCCATCGCCGAGGAAATGGCACGCCTGGGCGCCAAAGTCGTGATCTCCAGCCGTAAGGCCGATGCCTGTGAGCAGGTCGCCAACGAGCTGAAAGAACAGGGCTACGAGGCTATCGCCATTCCCTGCCACGTGGGCAAGAAAGAAGACCTGCAGAACCTGGTGGACAAGACCAACGAAGCCTGGGGTTCCATCGACGTCCTGGTGTGCAACGCCGCCACCAACCCGGTCTACGGCACCACTGCGGAGATGACCGACGACGCCTGGGACAAGATCATGGACACCAACGTCAAAGGTACCTTCTGGCTGACCAACATGGTGCTGCCGCAGATGGCCGAAAAAGGTGAAGGCGCTGTCGTACTGCTGTCCAGCATTGCGGGCATCCGCGGCAACACCACCATTGGCACCTACGGTGTCTCCAAAGCCGCCGAAGCGGCCCTGGCCCGTAATCTGGCTGTGGAATGGGGGCCAAAAGGTATCCGCGTAAACAGTATCGCCCCCGGCCTGATCAAGACCGACTTTGCCAAAGCTCTGTGGGAAGACCCGGTGCGCGTCAAACGCGCCGAGGACAAAACCCCACTGCGCAGAATCGGCGATCCAGTTGATATCGCCGGGCTGGCAGTATTTCTGTCCACCAAGGCCAGTGCCTACGTCACGGGGCAAGTCATCGTTGCCGACGGCGGCGAAACGATTTGTTAAGAAAGTACCACTGGAGATAGGTCGAGGTAGGTGGGCGGGGGTGTCTTTGTGCAGGGAACAAAGGTGTCTGAGCGCAGCGAGTTCTTTTTCCCGGAACAAAGACACCCCCGCCCACCTGCCGCCGCCCCCATTCCCGGGCCGCTACGCTATAAATGAAGGCAACAGTGAAAATGAGCATGAACCCAGAACTGGTAGACGTCCTGCCAGCCCACAAATTCGATGAAGCCAGACTCCTGGCCTGGCTTCAGCAAGCCATTCCGGACTTTGGGACAAAGCTGGGCGTAAAGCAGTTCCAGGGCGGGCAGTCCAACCCCACGTTTCTGCTGGATACCGACAGCGGCCAATATGTGCTGCGCAAAAAGCCGCCCGGAAAAACATTGCCATCCGCTCACATGGTGGAACGGGAATACAAAGTCATGCGGGCCCTGTCCGAACACACCGACGTGCCGGTGCCCACCACCCGTGCCCTGTGTGAAGACAACAGCATCATAGGCACACCGTTCTACGTCATGGACTTCCTCGAAGGCCGGATTGTCAGCCATCCGGCGCTGCGGGCGCTGGACCGTCGGGAGCGGATGCCGGCGCACCTGTCCGCCATCGATACTCTGGCGGCGCTGCATTCTGTAGACGTGAATGCGGTGGGCCTGAGTGATTACGGTCGACCTGAAGGTTATGTCGCCCGGCAGGTTGCGCGCTGGAGCAAACAGTATCTGGCGTCCAAGACCGACGATATGCCAGCGATGGACAAACTCATGGAGTGGCTGCCGAAGAATCTGCCCTCTACCGACGAGTGTGCCATCGCCCATGGCGACTATCGTTTTGGCAATCTGATGCTGGCGCCGGACAGGCCGGAAGTTATCGCCACCCTGGACTGGGAACTGTCGACGCTCGGCCACCCGTTGGCTGACTTGGCTTACTACTGTCTGCCGTACCATTTGCCGTCGGACATGGAAGGCTCCCGTGGTTTGCTGGGGGAAGACCTGGAAGCTTTGGGCATTCCGGACGAGCAGGAAACCATTGCCCGTTACTGCAAGCAGACCGGCCGTGATGGCATTGCCGACTGGCATGTATTCCTGGCGTTTTCCCTGTTCCGCCTGGCGGCCATTGTTCAGGGAGTATACGCCCGCGCGCTGCAGGGCAATGCCGCCAACGCCGATGCCCTGCAAGTGGGCAAGCGTGCAAGCCAGCTGGCAGACGTGGGCTGGAAAATTGCCAGTGAAGGAGATCGCTCATGAGCGAGTCCATAGCCATGGGAGAGCCTATCGTCCGTCGCATCCTGATCACCAACGACGACGGTATCAACGCGCCGGGCCTGGCGATTCTCGAGCGCATTGCCCGCAACCTGGCCGAAGAGGTCTGGGTAGTGGCGCCGGAGCACGATCGCAGTGGTGCCGGTCAGAGTATTTCCATTCATGACCCGTTGCGGGTGTATGAAAAGGGTGAGAACCGCTACGCCGTGTCCGGTACACCGGCTGATTGCGTACTTTATTCGCTGGCCCAGTGGTTCGGGGAAACCCCGCCGGACCTGGTGCTGTCCGGGGTGAACTGTGGCGCTAATATCAGTGACTCGGTGCAGTACTCCGGCACCGTGGGTGCGGTGCTGAGCGCCGAACACATGGGTATACCCGCCATTGCCCTGAGCCAGGCCTTCCTGAGCCGTGAAGGCATTGACTGGTCGCCAGTGTCGGCGTTTGGCGAGCAGGTCGTCCGCAAGCTCTGGCAACCCGGCGAGAGCCGCGCCTGGAATGTGAACTTTCCGGCCTGCGATGCCGGTGTGATCCGGCAGGCACAATGGTGCCGTCAGTCCACCGGTTCCATTCAGCGGCCCCGCCTGCTGGCGGGACAGGATGCCCGCAGCCTGCCGTACTGGTGGCTGGGGTTCGATCGCAGTTCCCGCCACATCAAGGCGCCGGATGAAGATGTCACCGTGCTACGCGAAAAAGCCATTGCCATAACACCATTGCGTCATTCGGAAGCCTTGCCCGGGGGCTCCGAGGTATTTGAGCTGGCCGCCACTGCGGCCCACTGACTTGTATGAGGGGATCACAACAATGACATTTACACGCCATTACAACGTCTGGCCAAAAGAATTACCGAAAACCATGACGCTGCCTGACACCAGCGTTTTCACCAATCTGGAAATTTCCGCCCTGCGGTATCCGGAACACACGGCCATCATCTATTACGATGCGCCCATGAGTTACAGCAAGCTGTTGGCTGAAGTGGAAGCGATGGCCGGCTACCTCCAGGCCCAGGGGGTCAAAAAAGGCGATCGTGTTCTGCTCTACATGCAGAACTCGCCCCAGTATGTGATTGCCTACTACGCGATTTTGCGTGCCGATGCGGTGGTGATTCCGGTCAACCCGATGAACCGCGCTGCCGAGCTGGAACACTATATTGCCGATACCGGTGCGAATGTGTGCATGGCCGGGCAGGAACTGGCAGGCTTTATTGCACCACTGCTGGAAAGTACGGACCTGGATCAGGTCGTAGTGGCCTCCTACAACACCTACGTTAACAAGGACACCGACCTGGAGCTGCCGGCGGAAGTCGCCGCCCCGGCCTGGTCAAAAGACGTTCCGGGTGTCGTGACCTGGGAACAGGCGCTGGCATCGGACCATAAGCCGACAGCGCACACTGCCGGCCCGGAAGACCTGGCGGTGATTCCCTACAGCTCCGGGACTACCGGCGCACCCAAGGGCTGCATGCACACCCATCGCAGCGTCATGGCCACGGCGGTGCATCGTGCGTTCTGGAACCTGAGCACTGCCAATACCGTACAGTTGGCAACGCTGCCGTTCTTCCACGTCACCGGCATGACCGGCTCCATGAATGGTCCCATCTACAGTGGTTCAACCACCGTCATTATGACGCGCTGGGACCGTACCACCGCCGCCCGGCTGATCGAGCGTTACCAGGTCACCGGCTGGACCAACATCGTCACCATGGCGGTGGATTTCCTTTCGAATCCGGACATTGGCAAATATGACCTGAGCAGCCTGAACACCATTGGCGGCGGCGGCGCGGCGATGCCGGAAGCAGTGGCTGCCAAGCTCAAGACCATGACTGGTCTGGACTACATCGAGGGCTACGGCCTGTCGGAAACCATGGCCGCCACCCACATCAATCCGCCGGACCATCCCAAGCCCCAATGTCTGGGCATTCCGGTATTCGACGTCGACAGTCGCATTATTGATGTGGAAACCCTGGAAGAGAAAGGCCCGGGGGAGGTTGGTGAAATTGTCTCCAATGGTCCCCAGGTGACCCTGGGATACTGGAATCGCCCCGCTGAAACCGAGGCAGCCTTTGTGGAAATCGACGGCAAACGTTTCTTCCGCACCGGGGATCTCGCCTATTACGACGAAGAGGGTTACTTCTTCATGGTGGATCGGGTCAAACGGATGATCAACGCCTCCGGCTTCAAGGTCTGGCCTTCGGAGGTGGAAGGGCTGATGTACCGCCACCCGGCGATCCACGAGGTGTGCATTATATCCTCGCCGCACCCCAAGCGCGGAGAAACCGTAAAGGCCTGCATTGTTCTGACGCCGGATGCGGACGGAAAGACCACCGAAGCGGACATTGTCAGCTGGTGCAAGGAGCAAATGGCGGCTTACAAAGTGCCTGAAATCATTGAGTTTGTGGATGAGCTGCCAAAGTCACCCACCGGCAAGCTGATGTGGCGTGCACTGCAGGAAGAGGAGTGGAAGAGCAAGGCCTGACAGGCTTTACCTTGCATTGTATTTCGCTGTGCGGAATGAAATTCTAAATATTGACATGTGAGACGATCAGTGTAATTGTTTCATCATGCTGGCGCAGGGCCGCAAGGCCCTGACCAAAACCGCATAACTCGCTACAACAACAAAACAGCGGAGGAGCACACTTGAACCTTTTCTTCCAACAAATCATCAACGGGTTAACCCTCGGGAGTATCTACGGTCTCGTAGCCCTGGGCCTGACCCTGGTCTACGGGATACTCCATATCCCGAACTTCGCACACGGTGCGCTGTACATGGTCGGCGCTTTCATGTCCTACTTCTTCATGGTGGATCTGGGGGCGCATTACTGGGTTGCCATGGCCGGGTCTGCCGTCGTGGTCGCGATACTCGCCGTGCTGTGTGAGCGTCTGGTGTTCCACCCCCTGAGGCATTCACCGCCAATCCACGACAAGATTGCCGCCATCGGCATCCTGTTGTTCCTGGAAGCGGTGGTGCAGATGTTCTGGGGCTCGGATTTCCGCCGCATGTCTTCGCCGTTTACCGGCATCCTGAATTTCGACGGGCTGATCATTCCTGAACAGCGTCTGCTGATCATTGCCGGCGCATTCGTGCTGGTGGTGGCCCTGCAACTGTTCCTGCGCAAGACCATGACAGGTGCGACCATCATCGCCATGGCCCAGAGCCGTGATGGAGCCTTCCTGGTGGGGATCGACGCCAACCGCGTGGCAATGATGACCTTTGCCATCTCCGGCGTGCTGGCCGCGTTTGCCGCCACCCTCTACGCGCCGATCAACCTGGTGTACCCCGCCATGGGCCACCTGGTCATCATGAAAGCCTTCGTAATCATCATCCTCGGTGGCATGGGCAGTATTCCAGGCGCCATCATCGGCGGCATGATTATCGGCTTTGCCGAGGCGCTCGGCGGGTTCTATATCTCGACTTCCTACAAGGACATCATCGCCTTCGGCCTACTGGTGTTGATCCTGTCCGTTCGTCCACAGGGCCTGTTCGCGAAGGGGGCGCACTGATCATGTTCAAATTCGCATCCCTGCTGATGACGCCAGCTGCCAAGTACCTGATGTTGGCCTTTGCTGTGCTGTTCCCGTTTTTCGCGGCGAACGAATACCAGGTTTACGTGATGGCCACCGCCTTTGTCTGGGCAATAGCGGTCTACGGCCTGAACATTATCACCGGCTTCTGCGGCCAACTGAATCTGGCCCACGGCGGTTTTTTCGCCATCGGTGCCTACACCCTGGGCCTGCTGACCGCTGATTATGGCTGGAGCTTCTGGCCGGCCTTCGTGGCTGCGCTGGTCATGGCAGCCGTGCTCGGTTTTCTGGTGGGTATTGTCTCCTTGCGCCTGAAAGAGCACTACTTCGCCATCTTCACCCTGTGCGTGGGCTTCATCATCTATCTGTTGATCGACAAGTGGGAAGAGCTGACCCATGGCGCGATTGGTGTTCGTGATATCGCCGCGCCTTACGGCTTCGGCGTGGTGGATTTCACCGACACGACCCCGTTCTATTACCTGGTGCTGGCGTTCCTGGTGTTTGCGATCTGGTTCATGGGACGGCTGTCGAAGTCGCTGCTGGGGCGGACGTTCATCGCGATTCGCAACGGTGACGAGCTGGCCCAGTCCCTGGGTATCAACCTGATGCGCAACAAAGTCCTGGCGTTTGTCCTGTCCACCACCTACGCCGGCCTGGCGGGTGCGCTGTACGCCGGGATGGTTCGTTTTATCGGCCCGGACGAGGCCAATATCAACCATACGTTCGACATGATCACCTACCTGCTGGTGGGCGGTATCGGCACCATCATGGGACCGCTGCTGGGCACCGTGGGTATTGTATGGATTACCCAGTCCCTGCAGTTCCTGGAAGAGTACCGAATGATCATTTTTGGTCCGCTGCTGGTGCTGCTGGTGATCTTCTTCCCGAGGGGTATTGCCGGTTCTTTCCTGACCTGGATGCACCGTAAGTCCCAGGCCCTTGGGTCTGGCAAAAAGCACAAGGAAAGCAAAGTGAACACGGTCCAACCCCGGGAGGCGGAAAGCAATGCTTAAGGTAGAACATCTGACCAAAATGTTTGGTGGCCTGGCAGCGGTGAACGATGTCTCAGTGGAATTCGAGACGGGCAAGATCAACGCCATTATTGGCCCGAACGGAGCCGGGAAAAGTACCTTCTTCAATCTGATCTCCGGTATGCACGAGCCGACGTCCGGCCGCATCCTGCTAGACGGTGTGGACGTCACCACATTGCCCAGCGACAAAGTGGCACGGTTGGGTGTCGGGCGGACCTTTCAGACCACCAACCTGTTTGAACAGGCGACCGTGCTGGATAACCTGATCGTGGGGCATCGGCTGCGTACCCGCTCTGGATTGTGGGATGTGCTGATCAACAGCAAGCGCCTGCAACGGGAAGAAAAGTCCGCGCGGGACAAAGCGATGGAAGCCCTTGAGTTTGTTGGGCTTACCCACGTGGCGGGCCAGTTCATTGCCGACATTACCCAGGAAGAGCGCAAGCGCGTTGCCTTTGCCTTGGCGCTGGCCACCGATCCCAAGATCGTGCTGCTGGACGAGCCGGCCGCCGGGGTGAATCCGGAGGAAACCGTCGGTTTTGCCGCGCTGATGCGCAAGATGGTGGACGAAAAGGGACTGACCGTCTGTCTGATCGAGCACAAGATGGACATGATCATGAGCCTGGCGGACAAGATCATGGTGCTGGACCACGGCGAAAAGATCGCCGAAGGCACGCCGGAGGAGGTGCGTAACAATCCGGTGGTGATCGAGGCCTATCTGGGAGGTGATGAAGATGCTGCAGCTTAATCATGTCGATGTCTGCTACGGCAGCTTCAAAGCCCTGACGGATATTTCGATGTCCGTGGATACCGGGGAACTGGTGGTGCTGCTTGGGGCCAACGGTGCGGGTAAAACCAGTCTGTTCAACGCCATCAGTGGTCTGGTGAAGCCCGCCGCCGGTGACATTCTTTTCGAAGATAAACAGCTCAACGGAATGAAAGCCAGCGGCATTGTTTCCAACGGCGTGGTGCAGTGTGCCGAAGGGCGCAAATTGTTCCCAGAGATGAGCGTAATGCAGAACCTGATGATGGGTGCCTATGTGCACCGTCGGGATCGTCAGGGCAACCGGAAGCGCCTGAATGAGGTGCTGGAACTGTTTCCGATCCTCGCAGACAAGGCCAATGAGCCGGCCGGATCGCTGTCCGGCGGCCAGCAACAGATGGTGGCCATCGGTCGCGCCATGATGAGCCGTCCGCGCTTGCTGATGCTGGACGAGCCATCCCTGGGCCTGGCCCCGTTGGTGGTCAAGCAGATGTTCGAAACCATCAGACAGATTAACAGTCTGGGCACAACCGTGCTGCTGGCTGAACAGAATGCTTTCGCGGCTCTCAAGATTGCCAATCGCGCTTATGTTATGGAGAACGGCCACCTGGTGATGGAAGGTGACCGGGAAGCAATGCTTGGCAATGAGCAGGTTCGCAAGGCGTATATCGGGGCCTGACCGGCCTCAAACAACAATTACAGAGACACGCACAACACAACCAGGAGACAACAATGAAAATAGCCAAAAAACTGGGTCAGGCTGTCGCGGCGGCCACCCTTGGCATGAGCTTGTCCGCCGGTGCCATGGCGGGCGAAGTGAATATTGGTTTCACCGGCCCGCTGAGTGGCGGCGCTGCCCTCTACGGCGAAAACACGTTGTCCGGATTGCGGATGGCTGTTGAGGAAATCAACGCGGCGGGCGGTTTCGATCTGAACGGCGAGAAGACCACGGTCAACCTGGTGTCCCTGGATGACCGTTACTCGCCGGCCCAGGCGGCCACCAACGCCAAGCGACTGAAGCAGGAATCTGACGTCTCGGCGGTTTTCGTGCCTCATTCCGGGGGTATTTTTGCCCTGCAGGACTTCAACGAGAAAGATGATTTCCTGGTGATGGCCTACTCCAGTGTGCCCAGCATTACTGAAAAGGGAAACAGTCTGACCCTGCGCATTCCGCCCACCTTTGATGGCTACGTCAGAGCCTTTACCGACTACGCCCTGGAGCATGAGGGCAAGAAGCTGGGGATGGGGGGCGCCACACACGAATACGCCAAGATCTGGGGTGCCATGGTCAAGAAAGAGTGGGAGTCCAAAGGAGGCGAAGTCGTTTCCGATAACTCCATGGACTATAACAAGTCGGCGGATTTCTTTACCGGCGTCAGCCGCATTATCTCTGAGGGGCCGGATGTGATGTTTGTTGGCGGTGCCTCCGAGCCGACCGGCCTGGTGGTACAACAGGCACGTCAGATGGGTTTCCAGGGCGGCTTTATCGTGATGGACCAGGCCAAGATTGACGAAGTGGCCCAGGTAGCCGGTGGCCTGGACATGCTGGAGGGCGCCATCGGTGTGGTGCCATTGAGCGTGTATGAAACCGATACGGCGAAAGACTTTATCGAGCGCTACAAGGCTGAGTACGACAAGATGCCCGGCTCCGAAGCGGCCTACAACTACCTGGCGCTGCATGCCCTGGTAGAGGCGATGGATGTGACCGAGTCCACCGACCCGAAAACCCTTCGTGCGGCCGTAGGCGATGCCCTGAAGAGTATGGATGTGAGCAAGAACCCGTACGAAGTCACCGAAGTGACCGAGAACGGCGGATTTGTCACCAATACTACACTGGCGGTAGTGAAAGACGGCAAAATCGTGCGGGAAGCCATCGAGTAAGGCGCTTTCCCCAGAGCAAGGGCAGGCCAGTAGTGGCTTGCCCTTGTGGTTGGTCGGAATCCAAAGATTAAAACAGCGGTACTATCTATGAAACTCAAAGACTCTGTTGCCATAATCACCGGTTCGTCATCGGGCATCGGCGCGGCCATCGCGCGCCTGTTTGCCGAGCATGGCTGTCATGTGGCGATCAACTACAGCCACAACGAAGACGGTGCCCGCGCGGTGGCCGCTGACTGTGAAAAGTACGGCGTCAGGACCCTGGTTTTCCGCGCCAACGTGGCCGA
>JAKLLS010000129.1 GCA_022014155.1 Marinobacter sp.
CACGGATAGCGCCGCCCAGATCGCTGCCAATGTTGCGGAGCTTTTTGGTTCCGAATAACAGGATAACGATGCCGAGTACGATAAGAAGTTGCCAGATACTGATACCCATTACGGGATCCTCACTCTAATGTTGCTGTTACATGCCATTGTACGTTACCGGACCGGTGTAGCGGAAATCCCCGAAAGGGGTACCCATGGCCTTACTCGCTCCGGGACGCCTTTTCCTCAAGTCCTGACAGGTCAAAGCGGCGGGCCAGCTCATCCAGTACCTCTTTGGGGCCGAGGCCCAGGCTCGATAGCATGACCATGCTGTGAAACCAGAGATCGGCGGTTTCGTAAACCACCTCCCGGGTGTCCCCGGACTGCTCCGCATCCTTGGCGGCCAACAGGGTCTCGGTGCATTCTTCGCCCACTTTCTCCAGAATCTTGTTCAGACCCCTGGCGTGCAGACTGGCAACGTAGGACTTGTCAGGATCTGCCTCTTTTCTTGCTTCCAGCACCTGGGCAAGTCGTTCCAGTACGTCACTCACTCTGTTCGCTCCCTTTAACCGGTCTGTAGATGCTTTGCGGGTCCTTTAGCACGGGGGCGGTGGTGACCCATTCACCGTCCTGAAATTTTCGGTAAAAGCAGCTGCGCCTTCCGGTATGGCAGGCGATACCGCCCTTTTGTTCCACTTTCAGCAGAATCACGTCTTCATCACAGTCCAGGCGTATTTCATGCACCACTTGCTGGTGGCCCGAGGTTTCGCCCTTGCGCCAGAGTTTGCCCCGCGAGCGGGACCAGTAAACCGCCTGGCCCTCCTCGGTGGTCAGCCTCAGGGATTCCGGGTTCATCCAGGCCATCATCAGGATCTCGCCGGTGCTGGCGTCCTGGGCGATGGCGGGAACCAGTCCGTCGGCGTTCCAGCGGATGGCGCCGAGCCAGTCAGGGTTGTCGACTTTAGGTGATGATTCTTGCATTTCTGTGAATCCTGAAAAAAATGTTACCGGCTACCCCGGGCAACCAGGCCAGCCGCCACTGCGAGCATGGCCCAGCCCCACGGGGGCAGCGATTGGGCCAGGGTCGGCAGTTCGTAA
This sequence comes from Marinobacter sp., assembly GCA_022014155.1. Lineage (GTDB taxonomy): Bacteria > Pseudomonadota > Gammaproteobacteria > Pseudomonadales > Oleiphilaceae > Marinobacter. The sequence goes on from JAKLLS010000129.1 coordinate 1,078, forward strand.
TGGGCGCTGACCCAGGCGCCGCCCACCAGGGCAGCCGCGATAAGGGTTCGTCGCCAGCGTCTGTCCGAGCGCATCTGGTTGTCCCGCAGGAGCTCCAGTGTAGCGCGATTTTGCTCCTCCGTGGGACCGGAGCTGCGCAGTTGCACCAGGGTATCGTGTACCAGCTGTGGCATTTCCGGGGACTGTTCAAGCCAGGCCGGCAAATGGGATTGCAGGGACTTGATCAGCCCGGATGGGCCAATGCGCTTGCGCATCCAGCTCTCCAGGAACGGCTGGGCGGTGCTCCACAGGTCCAGGTCCGGGTACAGCTGGCGGCCGAGGCCTTCCACGTTCAGCAGGGTTTTCTGCAGTAGCACCAGCTGAGGCTGTACTTCCATGTTGAAGCGCCGGGCGGTCTGGAACAGCCGCAGCAGGAAGTGGCCGAAGGAAATGTCCTTCAGGGGCTTCTCGAAAATCGGCTCGCACACGGTGCGTATGGCCGCTTCGAATTCGTTGACCCGGGTATTGGGCGGCACCCAGCCGGACTGGATATGCAGCTGCGCCACCTGGCGGTAATCACGGCGGAAAAAGGCGAGCAGGTTGCGGGCCAGGTAGCTCTGATCGTCCGGTGCCAGGGTACCGACAATGCCAAAATCGATGGCGATGTATTTCGGATCTGCCGGATTGCTGACATCCACAAAAATATTGCCCGGGTGCATATCGGCGTGGAAGAAGCTGTCTCGGAAAACCTGGGTGAAGAAGATCTCCACACCCTTTTCTGCCAGCACCTTCATATTGACACCGGCTTCCCGCAGCACCGCCACATCGGCAATGGGTATGCCGTGGATGCGTTCCATGACAAGCACGGTTTTGCGGGTGTAATCCCAGTCAATAAACGGGATATAGATCAGTGACGAATTGTCGAAGTTGCGGCGCAACTGGCTGGCGTTGGCCGCCTCCCGTTGCAGGTCCAGTTCGTCGTGGATGGTGGAATCGTAATCCGCTACTACCTCAACCGGATGCAGGCGTTTACCCTCGGACCAGTATTTCTCCAGCAGTCCGGCCATCAGGTACATCAGGGACAGATCCTGCTGAATGACTCGCTCAATGCCCGGTCGCAGTACCTTGACCACAACTTTCTGGCCATTCAGCAGGGTGGCCGCATGCACCTGGGCAACGGAGGCGGAGGCCATCGGGTCAGCTGAAAACTCGCTGAACAGCTCGGCAACCGGTGCGCCCAGGGACTTTTCGATGATCTCCCGCGCGGTGGTGCTGGGGAAGGGGGGGACGCGGTCCTGAAGGTTCTTCAGCGACTCGGCCATGTCATCGGGAAGCAGGTCCCGGCGTGTTGACAGAATCTGGCCGAACTTTACAAATACGGGGCCCAGCTCTTCCATCGCCAGGCGCAAACGGTCGCCGCGGCTCAGCTTCGGTTGCGGGAACAGGTGCCAGGGGGCCAGCAGGAAAAACACCTTGAGTGGTCCCGGTAGTTCGGCCAGCGGCAGGAACGTGTCCAGCCGGTAACGGCAAAATACCCAGGCGATTCGGAACAGGCGTTGCAAGCGGGTCACGGTGTCTCCGGGGGCTCATCGTTGGTGTGGCGTTCCATCAGCCCGACGCGGGCCTCCAGCCGTTCAGTATGAAGGCTCAACTGATCGATATCCTCGAAGGTGGCTTCCAGTTCCCGGCGGCCCGGCAGGGTCCGGCTTTCCTCATGGACGTACTCTTCAATGTTGGCGTTGAGGGCAGCAAAGGCCTGGCGACTCCACTTCACTGCACCGCGAATGCGTTGGCCGATAAAGTGCGCCGGCACATCGCCAATATGGCGGGCCAGGGCGGCTTCCCAGTCGGGTTCGAGCTGGTTCAGTGCCCGTTGAAACTGGTGTGCCAGGGCGGTGTCGCCGCTGACCTGGATGCGGCCGTGGCGGAATACCTGGTCGTCACCGGTAGCCAGCGCGGCGAATGCCATGGGCTTGCCTGCCAGTTGTAATGCCGGTGTTTCTGCCGGTTGACTGCTGACCTGTACCCGATCCCCTGTCTGATACAACGTAAATGTCAGGTGCAGGGGAGCGGTCAGGGTAAATTCTACCGGCCCTGTCAGGGCGCCCATCAACGCCTTGTGACCGGCCGGGTCGAGTTCCAGGGCGCGGTTCAACGCGCCCTCAACAACGGCAGTTACGGCAGAGAGGAGGGTAGGGCCGGGAAACATCAGGGCTTGATTCCCACGTGCAGGGCAACAATGCCGCCGGTCATGTTGTAATACTTGCAGTTCACCAGTCCGGCCTGCTCCATCATGCCCTTCAGGGTGTCCTGATCAGGATGCATGCGGATGGACTCGGCCAGGTACTTGTAGCTTTCGCTGTCACCGGCAAACAGTTGACCCATCAGGGGCAGGGCATTGAAGGAATACATGTCGTACGCTTTGTTCAGCAGCGGGTTGGTGGGCTTGGAGAATTCCAGCACCATAAGTTTGCCACCCGGTTTGAGTACCCGTGCCATGTCCCGCAGGGCCTGGTCCTTGTCAGTAACATTCCGAAGGCCAAAGGCGATGGACACCGCATTGAAAGTGTTATCCGGAAACGGCAGGTGTTCCGCGTCGGCCTGGGCGAATTCGATATTGCCGGCGTAACCCCGATCCATCAGACGACCACGACCCACCTGCAGCATGGAGGCATTGATATCAGCGAGCACGACTTTGCCGGTAGGGCCGACCAGGTCAGAAAACTTCATGGTCAGGTCGCCGGTGCCACCGGCGATGTCGAGCACCTGATGCCCCGGGCGGACTCCGCTGAGCTCAATGGTGAAGCGTTTCCAGAGCCGATGGATGCCCATGGACATGAGATCGTTCATCAGGTCGTATTTGCCGGCCACACTGTGGAAAACCTCGGCCACCTGGCCGGCCTTCTGGCTTTTCGGCACATTGCGGAAACCGAAGTGAGTGACATCATCCTGCGGGGAACCGGCCTGATTGTCGTTGGCTGGCGTTTGTTGCTCGCTCATGGGAGGTATCCTGTCAGAATCTGAACCCCGTATTCTAACGGTTAGGGGGGTGGCTACAAGTTTATTACCCCCTTAAACTATAAAACCTTCCATTTTTGAAGAGAAACCTGATTCATGTCTGTTATCGATGTTCATCGCGCCCATTCCCTGGACAAGGAGCACGCTCGAGAGGCGGCAGAAACCCTGGCGCAGGATCTGTCCAGGCAGTTTGATGTGAATTACCAGTGGGAAGGGGATGTACTGCGTTTCAAGCGCAGTGGAGTAAAGGGGCAATTGACCATCGACCACAATGATCTGCACATTCACCTGGAACTGGGCATGCTGCTGAGGCCCTTCAAATCAAGGATCGAGCAGGAAATTCACTCCCAGTTGGATCAGATCATCCAGGCCTGATCGGACATGCGCCTTTTCGCTAAAGGTCGTTCGGCAGACTGAACGGGTTCGGGTGCTCATTGAGCACGTTGTCCAGGACACGCTGCTCTCTCGAGACCAGCCGTTCGATCAGTGCATCCACGTCTTCCATTTTACGGAAGGCGGTATAGCCTCTGTGCAGGAAGCTGTGGAGGTCGCTCAGGTCTGCCATTTCCGCCGGGCCGCGGGTCATACTGAGCAGCCAGCCCAGTGTACGGTTGCGAACATAATGATCCAGCTGCTGCCCCACCTCTGCCACCAGCTCTATTTGCCGCCGGCGTTGGGCCAGGTTTCGGCTGGCGCGAAAGGCAGCGCAGTATTGCTCATTGGTCATGGCATCACCCAAAACCCGTTGTTGGGCGAGCTGCTCTGTCAGTTCGAGATCCAGTTGCTGGGTAACCAGGTTCAGCTCCATCAGTCCGGCAAATGTGTCCAGCAGGCTATTGGGTAGCCACTTCACCATTTTGGGAAACACGCGGTCGATGTTGTCATCGCGTCGGGTCATGTTGGCTGGGGCGTAAAGATCGGTGAGCAGGAACTCGAGGCCGGAATGGTAACCCGGATGCTGGTACAGATCCTGATGCGTGCGTTTGAGGCGTTCTGCCTGCCACTCAGCGACCCGGAAGGTGTCTTCGAGCAAGGGGTGGGCGGCCTTGTGCTGGCGGAAATCGTGATACTCGATCAGCAGCTGTTGCAGCCGGTGGGCGCTGTCAGAATGGACTTCGGTAGCGACGAGGCGCTCACGGTACATGGATGGTGCTCCGGTAAACCTGTGGCAGGAAACCTGCAAGTTTACCGGAGCCAGCGATCAGATGGCAGCCTCAGGCCTCAGCGGATGCTTTCAGGGTTTCGAGGCCAGGTACCCATTCCTTGTTGTCCAGTGTAATAAAGTGGCTGAGGGCTTCTGTTTCCACAATGCGCATGGTCGTCAGGCTCTGACGGGCGCTGGCCAGCATGGCCTTGCGGTCAAGAATGCGGTCCACCGCGGGAATCAGGAACGTGCCGTGCTGAACGTTATTGTAAACGCTGGTATCCGTGCGCTCCATCCAGTCCATGATGTTCTCTATGTTGCGAACAATGGTGAGGTGATCCTTGGTCGAGGAAAAGAGCTTACTCAACAACTGTTTCTTGCGAGGGTTCATTTTTCCGAAAAAGGTCTGGCCATAGGCGGAAGACGGAGCGCTGTTGATCAGGCGAATCAGCCAGGGCCACATGCCGTGGCTGACCGGTTCCAGTATCGTGGTGACCAGTCCGTGGAGCTTGCCTTGGGGCAGTACCGGCGCTTCCAGGACCACTTCTACGTTGTCATAGAGTTCCGGCCATTGGTGAATGGCCTCCAGGATAACCGCCCCGCCCCGTGAGTGACCGTGAACACGAATGTTATCTGTGCCGGGAAGATTGGCAACAGCCTGGTTCAGTATGCAAGCATCGTACTCGATGGTGCCCTCAAGGTGCTTGATGGGCACTTCCCACTCCGGGGTTTCCGGCGTCACGCCGTTGACCGGGATATGGTAATTGCTGCAGGTCAGCAGGATAAGTTCGGTGGTCGGCGCTTCGTAGGCCTGGGTGAAGTAACAGTGGTTCTCAAGGAAACCGTGCACACCAATAACCGTCTGTTCCGCCTTGCCGCTGTGGTTGCGGACGGAAACCGCGCCCTTGCCTACACGGTAAACACGCCCCGAGAACATCTCGGAGTAGGCGCTCTCAATCGGTTGTATCAGTTTACGAACATGGCTCGCTTTCATAACCGTTCTCCTGTCAGCACCGTGAAAGACTGCTTTTTGGAATTGATGTGTGTGCTGATAGTGACTGTTTTAACGCGTTCCCGGGCCATAGTTATTGGCACTGGTTACTCAATATACGAACGCCCACGGCCAATAGTCTGCTTGGTTGGCTGGTGAATACCTCCTCGGGGCTCAGTAATAACCATTCCATTAATTGTTATAACCAGTATAGAGGGGAAGAGTTACTTACGCGTAATTTTTTGTAATCACCCGCAGTCTGTGGCTTATATGGAGCCGCCCGTCCTTGTCTGGCACAATGCCTGATTCGCCAATAATTCAATGTTTGTCAATTCACCCGGGGACAGCCAGATTTGAACCAAGAGGACTCACATCTCCTGTTACCTGTGGATTCCGCATGGCTGGCCCTGGAGCGACCGGAAAATCCGATGACCATTACGGTCATGCTGCGGGTCGAGGGGCTGACGACGTCACGGTTGTGGGAATTTCTGGAGGCCTACTGGCTGGCCTGGCAGCGTTTCCGGTGTATCCCCGTGCGGCGGGCGCCGGGCTGGTGGTGGGAAGCCGACCCGGTATTCGATCTCAAACACCACCTGGCGGTGGCCCCGGATGCGTTTTCCCGGGAGGAACTCCAGGAATGGGTCTCCGCGCGTCTGAACCAGCCCCTGCCGGACTACCGGCCATTGTGGAAGTTCTGGCTTGCACCGAACGCCGAGGGTGGTGCAGCGCTGTTGCTGCGCATGCATCATTGCTATGCCGACGGGTTGTCCCTGCTGGGGGTCTTTGAAAGGATTTGTCCGACGTCTCCGCAGCAATTACCGGCAATCTACGGTTCGCCGGAAACCGCCCAACTCCAGAGCTGGACGATGGCGGCAGGTACCTGGTTCAGGGAGTTGATTGGTGATGAGATAGCGGCCGCATCGGGAAGCCGTTCTGGTGACTTGTCCGGTCGTGTCGAAGGCTCGTCGGGCACGTTACAGGATGCCGGCAAGGTACTTGAACGGGTGGCCCATGGCGGTCTGAAACTGGTCAACGAAATCAGCCAGTTTCTGGTTGAACCGGAAGATTCCCCCTCGTCACTGAAGCGCCCGCTACTTGGGCGTCGCCAGTGCTGTTGGTCGACCCCCGTGGCACTGTCTCGGTTTCAGGACGTTGCCGGATTAACCCGGGTCACTATTAATGACGTTTTGCTCAGCTGTGTGGCGGCCGCCGTGCGCAAGCAGATGGAGGCCAGTTCGGCCGACCTCGACGACGCCATTCTTCACGCCGCAGTGCCAGTGGACATCCGTGGTCAGCTGCCATCGGGGATCGCGCCCGAAGCGGGCGCGCTAGGCAACTGTTTCGGCACGGTGTTCGTTCCCCTCCCGGTGGACGGTGAAAGTGCGCTGGAACGGCTCTATCGCATCAAGCACGAAACCCGTCGATTGAAGAAAAGCTGGCAACCCGGACTCGCCTGGGGCCTGACCGCCAGTGCTTCACTGGTGCCGGAGCCGTGGCGTCAGCCTCTGGCCGATGTGTTCTATCGCAAGGCGAGCGCCGTGGTGTCCAATGTGCCAGGCTCCCGTGAGGAACGTTATCTGGCTGGTTGCCGAATCACTGAGCAAATGTTCTGGGTGCCCCAGGCCGGGGATATCGGCCTGGGGGTGAGTATTGTCAGTTACGCCGGCCAGGTTCAGTTCGGGGTGGTGGCTGATGAGGCCGTCATGGAATCTCCCTCGCAGTTTCTGGCAGATTGCCTCGAAGAACTGGATGCATTCACCGGCTGACCGGTCTTCCCCGTTCAATCCGCCGCCACTGCCCGTATCTGGCGGGTATTAATCCCAAAGTCCTGTTTCTCAGGCCTCCTAAAAGATCAGTAAACCTGCCCCCTTGGCGCATTTTCCCCGCTACGGCCATAACCGACCATGGAATTCAGGCGACAGACCTACGCCTGGGGCGGCCGGATTACTCGGCGCCCCGATCCCAGATTTCCTAAAAACAACCGGGGGAACTATGAACAACAACAATTTTCGAAAGTCAGGGTTAGCGATTGCGATGGCGGCTGCCATGGGGGCCAGTGCCGGCGCCAATGCGGCCGTTGAGCTATACAACGAGGACGGCACCAGCTTTTCTGTCGACGGTTATTTCAACGCTTTCTACGTAAACCGTGACGACAAGGTGTCCGACACCCGCAACTCAGATGTCAAAATGGGTTTCTTGCCGAATACCATTGGTTTTAACTTCAGCAAGGAAGTGGGCGATCTGACAATGGGTGGCCGCTCTTCGTTCTGGAGTACCATCAATGACAGTCTTCAGTCACCAACCGATACAGCGATCGATGTTCGTCAGCTGTACGCCACCGTCGATGGCTCTTTCGGTCAGGTTCTCATCGGTAAGGATTTCGGTTTATATGCCCGTTCCAATATCTTCCTCGACGAAATTCTCTTGGGCTTCGGCTCTCCAGGTCTGCCCACCGGCGTTTCTTTCGGTAACATCCGCACCGGCTATCCTTATCCGAATCCGTCGGCTCAGATTACCTACCGGTCTCCCGATATGGGTGGTCTGAAGGTGGCTGCGGGTATCTTCGAGCCTGCCGATACCACACCTGGTGCCGAATCCGAGCGGTCAGCGCCTCGCTTTGAAGCCGAAGTGACCTACAGCGCCGACCTCAATGGCGTGGCATTGACCGGTTGGGTCAACGGTCGCCATCAGAGCTCGGAAAACGCGACCACCGAGATTGATAGCCAGGGCATCGGCTATGGCCTGAAAGCATCAGCGGCAGGTTTTTCTCTGACAGCGTCCGGCTTCACATCGGAAGGGGATGCGCCCGTCCTGATCGTGGATGGCGCACTGCCTTCGGAAGAGGATGCCGACGGCTATCTGGTCCAGGCGTCATACACGCTGGGTAGCAATCGCTTCGTGGCTTCCTACGGCGAAACGGATTCCGATCAGGGAGATTTCGAGACGGAGAGCACCTCCTTTGCCGTTTTTCATGATGTAAACAGCAACTTCAAGTTGGTGGCTGAGTACAACATCTTTGAGCAAGAAATCAAGTCCTCGGGCGCTACTGCAGCGGATGCCGATACCATCGCCCTCGGCGCCGTCGTCATGTTCTGACCAGAAGTGATTGCTACGGAAGACGGGAGGTCGTCCGTAGCGCCAGGTTGTCTAAGACTAAAGTGCCGGTTTGTCTCCGTGCAGACCGGCCGCGCCGCCAGGCATTGATTCAGGAGGGTTTTTAATCAATGGCTTATGATCATTTTGGCGCGCCCATTAAAAGCACTGAAGTCGCATTGGCTGCGTTTGCGG
>JAKLLS010000130.1 GCA_022014155.1 Marinobacter sp.
CCTCAGGCCGTTTTCGAGCTGGAGCACATGGGGCTGCCGTTTTCCCGTACCGAGCAGGGCCGTATTTACCAGCGTCCGTTTGGTGGTCAGTCCAAGGACTACGGTAAGGGTGGTCAGGCTGCCCGCACCTGTGCCGCTGCCGACCGTACCGGACATGCGCTGCTGCACACCCTTTACCAGGCCAACCTGAAAGGTGGCACGACGTTCCTCAACGAGTGGTACGCGGTCGATCTGGTCAAGAACAGTAAGGACGAAGTCGTTGGTGTTGTTGCCATTGAAATCGAAACCGGTGAAGTGGCCTATATCAAGTGTAAGGCAACGGTTCTCGCCACTGGTGGTGCCGGCCGTATCTACGCCTCTACCACTAACGCCCTGATCAACACGGGTGACGGTATTGGTATGGCCCTGCGCGCAGGCTATCCGGTGCAGGACATGGAAATGTGGCAGTTCCATCCGACCGGTATCCACGGTGCCGGTACGCTGGTAACAGAAGGTTGCCGGGGTGAGGGCGGTTATCTCATCAACGCCGAAGGCGAGCGTTTCATGGAGCGTTACGCTCCGAACGCGAAAGATCTGGCGGGTCGTGATGTGGTTGCGCGCTCCATGGTTATCGAAATCCTTGAGGGTCGCGGTTGCGGTCCCGACAAGGATCACGTACTGCTGAAGCTGGATCACCTGGGTGAAGAAACCCTGAACCTGCGTCTGCCGGGTATCTGTGAGCTGTCCCGTACCTTCGCTCACGTGGATCCGGTGAAAGAGCCGATCCCGGTTGTTCCGACCTGTCACTATATGATGGGCGGTATTCCGACCAACGTTGGTGGTCAGGCTCTGACCCAGGACGAAAATGGCAACGACAAGCCGATTCCCGGTCTGTTTGCCTGTGGTGAGGCGGCTTGTGTGTCTGTACACGGTGCCAACCGTCTGGGCGGCAACTCCCTGCTGGATCTGGTGGTCTTCGGTCGTGCGGCGGGTCTTCACATTGAAGAGCAGCTTCGTGGTGGCTTTGAGGTCGATGGTGCCAGCGAGGAGGATATCAAGCGTGCCATGGCCCGCCTTGATCGCCTGAACAGTGCCTCTGAAGGTGAAAGTGTTGCTGAGGTCCGCAAGGATCTGCAGAACTGCATGCAATTGTATTTCGGTGTGTTCCGTGACGGTAGTAGCATGGAGCAGGGCTTGAAGAAGCTCGAATCCATCGGTGAGCGTGTTCGCAAGACCAAGCTGGCTGATACCAGCAGCGCGTTCAACACTGCGCGGATTGAAGCGCTGGAATTGGATAACCTGTACGAAGTTGCCCTGGCTACGGCTATCTCCGCCTTTGAGCGTAAGGAAAGCCGCGGCGCCCACGCCCGTAACGACTTCACCGAGCGTGATGACGAGAACTGGCTGAAGCACTCCGTATACTTCCCGCTCGAGAAGCGTGTTGGCAAGCGTGACGTGAACTTCTCACCGAAGACCGTCGACACCTTCCAGCCGAAGATCCGGACTTACTAAGGGGGACGCACAAAATGTTGGTAAGCCTTTACCGTTATAACCCGGAAACTGACAACGCGCCCTATATGCAGGACGTGGAACTGGAGCTTCCGGAAGGCAAGGATCTGATGGTCCTGGATGTCCTGAACCTGCTGAAGGAGAAGGATCCGTCTATCGCCTATCGTCGCTCCTGTCGTGAGGGTGTTTGTGGCTCTGACGGCATGAACATGAATGGCAAGAATGGTCTGGCGTGCATCACGCCCATGTCCCAGGTGCTCAAGAACAACAAGCTTGTTCTTCGCCCGCTGCCAGGGCTGCCGGTTATCCGTGACCTGGTGGTGGATATGGGGCTGTTCTACAAGCAGTACGAAAAGGTTATGCCGTACCTTGTGAACGACCAGCCCGCGCCTGCCATTGAGCGCCTGCAGTCTCCCGAGGACCGGGAGAAGCTGGACGGTCTGTACGAGTGTATTCTCTGTGCCTGCTGCTCCACTTCCTGTCCGTCGTTCTGGTGGAATCCGGACAAGTTCGTTGGTCCGGCAGGTTTGTTGCAGGCCTACCGCTTCCTGGCGGACAGCCGTGATACTGCTCAGGCGGAACGTCTTGCCAATCTGGATGACCCGTTCAGCGTGTTCCGCTGCCGGGGCATCATGAACTGTGTCAGCGTTTGTCCGAAAGGCCTGAACCCCACAAGGGCAATCGGCCATATCCGGAATCTTCTGCTTCAGCGGGCGACTTAAAAGCAGAAAATAATACTAACGCTATACTGTTCTGATCAGCTAGCATCCGGAAGGCCCTGCAACGGCGCGGGGCCTTCAACCAAAGGCTTATAGTCAAAAGTCTTAACAGGGTGCACACTACGCGGGCCGTGACGGGAACTTATAAGGTTGTCTCGCGGTTTCGCTGAGTACAAAACCACCGGGGAACGGAAAACATCCTTGCTGGGTGTGGTGGCCAAAGTCGATCCCGTAAAAACCCGTATTGACTGAGATTTACCCCTGGCCGACCATGCTGAGCTCCCCCGCACCAGCCCAAGGTGAGCTATTCAAAATGCACGAAAGCATAATGGAGCAGTTATGGCAGACTTCCCACTTGCAGGGGGGAAATCTGGCCTATGTTGAACAGCTTTTTGAAACCTACCTGACAGACCCCAATGCCGTTCCCGAAGAGTGGCGCAGCTACTTCGACAAGCTTCCCAGCGTTGATGGCTATAAAGGTCGTGATATTGTCCACTCTTCCATCCGCGAACAATTCGAACACATCTCTCGCAATCAGCGTTTCCTGGCCAGTGGTGTTCCGGCCAGTGCAACTTCCGATGCTGATAAAAAGCAGATTCGTGTTCTGCAGCTGATCAATGCCTTTCGTTTCCGTGGTCACCAGGAATCAAAGCTGGATCCGCTGGGAGTCTGGCAGCGTCCCACGGTAGAAGATCTCGATCCGGCCTTTCACGAACTCTCTGAAGCCGACAACGATCTGGAGTTCCAGACCGGTTCCCTGAGCTTTGGTTCTGAAACCATGAAGCTCGGCGATATCATCAAAGGTCTGCGCCAGACGTATTGTGAAAGTGTTGGTGCCGAGTACATGCACGTAGTCGACACCCGGATCAAGCGTTGGTTCCAACAACGCATGGAGCCGGTCCGTTCACGGCCCGAGTACGAAGCGAAAACCCGTAAACATATTCTTGAGCGCCTGACAGCCGCGGAAGGTCTGGAGAAGTATCTGGGATCTCGTTATCCGGGTGTTAAGCGTTTTGGCCTTGAAGGCGGCGAGAGCCTGATTCCCTGCCTTGATGAGCTGATTCAGCGTGCCGGTTCATACGGCGCCAAGGAAATCGTTCTTGGTATGGCCCATCGCGGCCGCCTGAACGTGCTGGTGAATACCCTCGGCAAGAACCCGAAAGAACTTTTTGATGAGTTCGAAGGCAAGAAGCTGGCTGATTCCGGCTCCGGTGACGTGAAGTACCACCAGGGCTTCTCATCCAACGTGATGACGCCGGGTGGCGAAGTTCACCTGGCGATGGCCTTCAACCCTTCTCACCTGGAGATCGTTTCTCCGGTTGTTGAGGGCTCGGTTCGAGCTCGTCAGACCCGTCGTAACGACAACGATGGTACCCAGGTCGTTCCGATCATCATGCACGGCGATGCGGCGTTCGCCGGCCAGGGCGTGGTGATGGAAACGTTCCAGATGTCCCAGACCCGGGGCTATGGCATTGGCGGTACCATTCACATCGTGATCAACAACCAGGTTGGTTTCACCACCAGCAAACAGGAAGACGCACGGTCGACGGAATACTGCACTGATGTCGCCAAGATGGTTCAGGCGCCCATCCTGCACGTGAACGCGGATGACCCGGAAGCGGTGATGTTTGTTACCCAGATGGCTATGGACTACCGCAACGAATTCAAGCGGGACGTAGTGATTGATCTGGTCTGCTATCGTCGTCGTGGCCATAACGAGGCGGATGAGCCGGCGGCCACCCAGCCGGTCATGTATGAAAAGATCCGTAAGTTGAAAACGACCCGTGCGCTATACGCGGACGCGTTGATTGCTGACGGTGTTATCTCCGAAGATGAGTCCAAGCAGATGGACCTGGACTATCGTGACGCGCTTGATGAAGGCGATCACGTGGTCAAGTCACTGGTCAAGGAACCGAACAAGGAGCTCTACGTTGACTGGACGCCATACCTTGGTCACGAATGGACCGCCAAGTGTAAGTCCAGTGTGGCGCTGAAAACCATCCAGAAACTGGGCAAGAAACTTACCCATGTCCCGGAAGGCTTCAGTGTTCAGCGCCAGGTGTCCAAGATCATCAGCGACCGCGAGAAAATGACCGCCGGTGCCCTGGGAATCAACTGGGGTTATGGTGAGGTCATGGCCTACGCCACGTTGCTGGAAGAGGGGCACCCCATTCGTCTGACTGGTCAGGATGTTGGGCGCGGCACCTTCTCCCATCGTCACGCGGTACTGCACAATCAGAAAGGCGGATCCACCTACACTGCCCTGGAACATTTGTCCGAGAATCAGCCGAAGTTCGAAATCTATGACTCGCTGTTGTCCGAAGAAGCAGTCATGGCATTTGAATATGGTTACTCCACAACAGCTCCCAATGGGCTGGTTGTCTGGGAAGCCCAGTTTGGTGACTTCGCCAACGGCGCCCAGGTGGTTATTGACCAGTTCCTGACCAGTGGGGAACACAAGTGGGGCCGCCTGTGTGGTCTGACGTTACTGCTACCACACGGTTACGAAGGGCAGGGGCCGGAGCACAGTTCTGCGCGCCTTGAGCGCTTCCTGCAACTGTGTGCCGAACACAATATACAAGTGTGTGTGCCGACGACTCCGTCTCAGGTTTTCCATATGCTTCGCCGTCAGGTAAAGCGCCCGCTGCGCAAGCCGCTGGTGGCGATTACCCCGAAGAGTCTGCTGCGTCACAAGGAGGCTACCTCCGATCTGGACGACCTGACCTCCGGAACGTTCCAGACCGTGCTGCAGGAGAAAGAGCCGTCCGATCCGAAGAAGATCACCCGCCTGATTATGTGCAGCGGCAAGGTTTACTTCGATCTGCTTGAAAAGAAAAAGGCGGATGAGCGGGAAGATGTTGCGATTGTTCGTATCGAGCAACTGTATCCGTTCCCGGGTGATGACATGGATGAGGTTCTGGCCCTGTACCCCAAACTCAAGCATGTAGTCTGGTGTCAGGAAGAACCGATGAACCAGGGTGCCTGGTACTGCAGTCAGCACCATATGCGCAATGCACTGCACCGCAAGAACCCGAAATTGTATCTTCAGTATGCCGGTCGTGATGCTTCGGCTGCTCCTGCGTGTGGACACATGTCCGTTCACATTGAAGAGCAGAAGAAACTGGTTAACGACGCGTTTGAAATCTGACGAGCTACCGAACTAAGGATCCGAGATGTCAACTGAGATTAAAGCCCCCGTTTTTCCAGAGTCGGTCGCAGAGGGTACCGTCGCGACTTGGCACAAGCAGCCGGGTGAAGCCTGCTCCCGTGATGAACTGATTGTCGATATCGAAACCGACAAGGTTGTTCTTGAAGTCGTTGCACCGGCAGATGGTGTGATCGAAGACATTGTGAAAGGCGAAGGCGACACCGTGGAAAGCGGTGAAGTGATTGGCAGGTTCAAGGAGGGTGCAGCTGGTGCATCCAAGCCGGCTGAGAGCAAAAAAGAAGAAGCTCCAAAGGAAGAGGCCAAGAGTGAGGCTCCGTCGGGCGACGCGATTCTCAGCCCTGCGGCCCGCAAGCTGGCTGAAGAAAATAACGTTGATCCGAATGCCGTTAAAGGTACTGGAAAAGACGGAAGGGTTACCAAAGAAGATGTTCAGAATCATGTGGATAGCGCAAAGTCTTCTGGTGCTGCTGCAAGTCCGAAACCGGCTGGTGACATGCCTCAGGTAGAGTTGGCTGCCGGCGAACGCCCCGAAAAACGTGTTCCGATGACTCGTCTGCGTGCCAGCATTGCCAAGCGTCTGGTCAGTGCCCAGCAGAATGCTGCGATGCTCACCACCTTCAACGAGGTGAACATGGCTCCGATCATGGAACTGCGCAAACAGTACCAGGACAGCTTTGTGAAGCGTCATGGCATCAAGCTTGGTTTCATGTCGTTCTTCACCAAAGCAGCTACCGAAGCCCTGAAGCGCTTCCCGGCTGTGAATGCTTCCATCGATGGTAATGACATGGTTTACCACGGTTATCAGGATATTGGCGTTGCCGTATCCACGGACCGTGGTCTGGTGGTTCCGGTGATTCGTGATTCCGACGCACTGGGCCTGGCGGATATCGAGAAGAAAATCGTCGAGTACGGCACCAAGGCCAAAGATGGCAAGCTGGGCATTGAAGAGATGACCGGTGGTACCTTCACCATTACCAATGGCGGTATCTTTGGCTCACTGCTTTCCACGCCGATCCTGAATCCGCCGCAGACCGCTATCCTGGGCATGCACAAGATCCAGGAGCGTCCGATGGCGGTCAACGGTAAGGTCGAAGTCCTGCCGATGATGTACCTGGCGCTGTCCTATGACCATCGCATGATTGATGGCAAGGAAGCGGTGCAATTCCTGGTGGCTATCAAGGAAATGCTTGAGGATCCGGCGCGTATTCTGCTGGACGTCTGAGCTGACACTTAACGAATTGGAAAACGGGATCAAATATGTCTGATAAGTACGACGTCATCGTCATTGGTGCAGGCCCTGGTGGCTATGTAGCTGCGATCAAAGCCGCGCAGCTCGGTCTGAAGACTGCGTGTGTGGAATCCTGGACCGCTGAAGACGGTAAAGCGCAGGTACTCGGTGGTACCTGTCTGAATGTGGGCTGCATTCCTTCCAAGGCCCTGCTGGAGATTTCCCACAAGTTTGAGGAAGCCAGCCACGATTACGAGATGCAGGGCATCATCGCCAAGGATGTCAAAATCGACATCGCCAAGATGATGGAGCGCAAGAGCGGTATCGTGAAGCAGTTGACGGGCGGTATCGCCGGTCTGTTCAAGGCCAATGGTGTCACACCCATTCATGGCCACGGTAAGTTGCTGGCCAATCGCCAGGTTGAAGTCACCGACAAGGATGGCAAGGCCACCACTTACGAGGCGGACAACGTCATCCTGGCGACCGGCTCCAAGCCGATCGAGATTCCACCGGCGCCGTTTGACGGTGATTACATCGTGGATTCCGAGGGTGCATTGGAGTTCACTGAAGTGCCCAAGCGTCTTGGCGTCATAGGCGCCGGCGTTATCGGCCTTGAGCTGGGCAGTGTATGGTCCCGTCTGGGATCGGAAGTGACTGTGATCGAAGCCCAGGATACGTTCCTGCCGGTGGTTGATCAGCAGGTTGCCAAGGATGCGCAGAAGCAGTTCAAGAAACAGGGACTGGACATTGTCATGGGCGCACGTATGACCGGTGCAGAAGTCAAGCGCAAGCTGGTTAACGTGACCTATGAAGACTCGAGCGGCAAGCAAGAGAAGAAATTCGACAAGCTGATCGTGGCCGTTGGCCGTCGCCCCTACACCGATAATCTGCTGTCAGAAGACTCCGGTGTGCAGATGGATGAGCGTGGTTTCATCTTCGTGGACGATAACTGCAAGACTGAAGCGCCGGGTGTCTGGGCGATTGGTGACGTGGTTCGTGGTCCGATGCTGGCACACAAGGCGTCCGAAGAGGGTGTCATGGTTGCCGAGCGGATCGCCGGCCATAAGCCGCAGGTTAACTACGATTGCATTCCAAACGTCATCTATACGGCACCGGAAGTGGCCTGGGTTGGCAAGTCCGAGGAAGAGCTCAAGGCCGAGGGCGAGGCTTACAAGGTGGGTACTTTCCCATTTGCAGCCAACGGTCGCGCCATGGCCGCCAACGCAGCGTCCGGTCTGGTGAAGATCATTGCTGACGAGAAGACGGATCGCATCCTTGGTTTCCACGTTGTGGGACCGCAGGCATCCGAGATTGTGGCTCAGGGCGTGATCGCCATGGAGTTTGGCTCCAGTGCAGAAGATCTGGCTCTGACCTGCTTTGCGCACCCGACTCTGTCCGAGTCCGTGCATGAAGCAGCCCTGGCTGTCGATGGCGGCGCGATTCATATCGCCAACCGCCGCAAAAAGAAGTAACGCAGAACAGGAAACGGGGGCGCCAATGACGGCGCCCCGCTGCCATAAAACGGTTGGTTTCCGACTGCGTCCGTGGTGTGCTGAGGTGATCCCCGGCATGCCTAGCCGAATTCGCACCAGGTTGTTGTCGGGTTTATGGCCTAAATCCGACAGGATCCGGCGGGTTCATTTCCGTACGTGGTTATCCTCCATCAAAAAGCGGGACATTAACTATGAATTTGCATGAATATCAGGGCAAGCAGCTGTTCGCTGAATATGGCCTGCCAGTATCCAAGGGCATTGCCTGCGATACCCCGAAAGAAGCAGTCGCTGCTGCCGATGAGATCGGTGGTGACGCCTGGGTTGTCAAGGCTCAGGTTCACGCAGGTGGCCGTGGTAAGGCCGGCGGTGTAAAGCTGGTCAAGAGCAAAGACGAGATTCGCGCGTTCGCCGAGCATTGGCTGGGCAAGAACCTGGTGACCTACCAGACCGACGAAAATGGTCAGCCGGTCAGCAAGATTCTGGTTGAATCCCTAACTGATATCGATCAGGAGCTGTACCTGGGTGCGGTTGTTGACCGTGGTACCCGTCGGATCGTGTTCATGGCCTCCACCGAAGGCGGTGTTGAGATCGAGCAGGTTGCCGAAGAAACTCCGGAAAAGATCCTGAAAGCCGAAATTGATCCGCTGGTCGGCGCACAGCCGTACCAGGGCCGCGAGCTGGCTTTTAAACTGGGTCTGGAAGGCAAGCAGATCGGTCAGTTCACCAAGATTTTCCTGGGCCTGGCCAAACTGTTTGAAGACCGTGACCTGGCGCTGCTGGAAATCAACCCGCTGGTTATCACTCCGGCCGGTGACCTGCACTGCCTGGACGCCAAGATCGGCGTTGACGGCAACGCACTGTACCGTCAGAAGCAGGTTCACGAGATGCACGATCCTTCACAGGAAGATGCCCGTGAAGCAGAAGCGGCCAAGTGGGAACTCAACTATGTGGCCCTGGAAGGTAACATCGGCTGCATGGTTAACGGCGCTGGTCTGGCCATGGGTACCATGGACATCATCAAGCTGTCCGGCGGCCAGCCTGCCAACTTCCTGGACGTAGGCGGCGGTGCGACCAAAGAGCGTGTTTCCGAAGCGTTCAAGATCATCCTGTCCGACGACAATGTCCAGGCGGTTCTGGTTAACATCTTCGGCGGCATCGTACGTTGCGACATGATCGCAGAAGGCATCATCGGCGCCGTGAAGGAAGTGGGCGTCAAGGTTCCTGTGGTTGTTCGCCTGGAAGGTAACAACGCCGAACTCGGCACCAAGGTCCTGGGTGAGAGTGGCCTGAATATCATTGCCGCCACCAGTCTGGCGGATGCCGCAGAGCAAGTCGTTAAAGCCGCAGGGGGTAAATAATGAGCATCCTGAT
>JAKLLS010000131.1 GCA_022014155.1 Marinobacter sp.
CTTCCAGCTTAGCGGGCAACCGCTGGGCTGGGGAGAAGGCTCAATCAGTATCAAAGCCATGCACCGGATGCCAAACCCTCCGCTTCGCTGCGGTTTTGCCACCGGTGATGACGGGCGTTAGCGATTGCCTCACGTGCAAAGTGATACTATAGTATCACTATTAGTCTGATTCAGGGTGAGCCCATGAAAGTTGAGCTTGTTACGAACCTCAAGCGCCAAGCCACAAAGATTCTGGCAGATCTGCACTTGTCTAAAGAGCCGATACTGATCACGGAGCATGGTCAGCCATCCGCATACCTTGTCGATGTGCAGGACTACGAGTTTATGCAGCGCCGACTTGAGCTGCTTGAGGGGCTCTCACGGGGAGAGCGTGCTGTACTTGAGGGAAGAACGTACAGCCAAAGTGAGGCCAGGGAGAAAATGAGTAAATGGGTGAAGTAATCTGGACGGAGCCTGCCCTTCAAGAACTGGATGCCATCGCTGAGTACATTGCTCTGGATAATCCTGCTGCCGCAAGTCATCTGGTCCAAGAAGTTTTCGATAAGACCGAGCGCTTGGAAGATTTTCCCCAATCCGGACGGATTCCTCCAGAGCTCCCTAATTCGGTATACAGGGAGGTAGTGGTTCCACCGTGTCGCATTTTTTATCGTGAGGATGAGAAGCGGGTTCTCGTCCTCTATGTCATGCGAGAGGAGCGGCAGCTTCGTGCGTACATGCTTGGGAACAGCTAACCAGGCGCGTCACTCGGATGCCTTTGTCTCCGCTTCGCTACGTCAAAGTCACCGGTGCGCTTCGGCGCCGGTTAACATCAGCGTTAAATGCCAGTGATTGCCAGGTCCAGAGCTCCAACAATCTGGTCTCTAAAATGCGAGAGGGAGCCAACAGGGCTTTTGAGATGCTTTTCTGCCACGGACGAAATTTGTGGGGTCAACAGCAGAAGTTCCTGGTCGGCAAAGCTGATTTCCGGCGTGAGTCCTTGCATGGCTTCGCCACCAAAGGCGGAGCGTTTTCCCAAAGGGATGACGATGCGAGTTGCCAGTTCGCTCAGCAGGCTGCTCTGAATATCGACAAGGTAAGGGTAGTGCGCTTTGCTGGTTTTGCTTGGGTTGGGGTACACATCGAACTGTGCCATCAAAACTCCCTGAATTCGTCGCCGAAGCATCCATGTTGTTCGACAAAATCGTTGTAACTTTTTATCGCAGCTCGATTTTCTTCAACCCATTGTTCTGCTTCGCGTTTGGAGAGTTCTTCTCTCAGGGCTCGCTCCAGGGTAGCAGACAAGTTAATGTTCAGTTCACGGGTCTTACGAAGCAGATCGCTATTGATTGAGAGGTTCGCCGCTTTTTTGGGTGCACCTTCGTTGTAGAGTTTGGCCATTGGAGCCTCCAAGTGGCTGTTTAATGCATAACCTTAGTTTATGCGCACGGGTATGCGCATTCAAGCATTTAACCAATGGCTGTTGTCGGACGC
The DNA here is from genome assembly GCA_022014155.1 of Marinobacter sp. GTDB lineage: Bacteria > Pseudomonadota > Gammaproteobacteria > Pseudomonadales > Oleiphilaceae > Marinobacter. The sequence continues at coordinate 1,471 of JAKLLS010000131.1, forward strand.
ACCTATGTTGGCGCTCCGCAAAGCCAAAGCGTTATCACACAAGGATGTGCATCAATGAAGCAAACAGGTAGTTGTCTCTGCGGGGGCATTCAATACGAAATCAATGGTCCGCTGACGGATGTTTTGAACTGTCACTGTTCTATGTGCCGGAAGCTTCATGCTTCGGCGTTCAGAACCCGCGCTAAGGTGCAATCCTCGGATTGGCACACCGTCAAAGGTCAGGAGTTGCTGAAGTTCTACGAATCTTCTCCGGGTGAATACAAGGGGTTTTGCTCAAACTGCGGCTCCAGTCTCTATACCAAATTCGATGCAGCCCCTGAGATCTATGGTTTCCCTCTCGGAACACTCGATACCGACCCGGGAGTAAAAGCAGGGCGTCACGTATTCGTAGGTAGTAAGGCTCCTTGGTTCGAGATTACGGATGAGCTGCCTCAGCATACGGAGTATGACTGAGACAGTGATACCAGGCCGCGTAAGGCGGAGCGTTCGTCTTGACGTACGTACCCAAAGGCGTACACTTGGTGGAAAGTTGAACACACAAGAGGTGCGTCATGACCGGAATCACAGCAACTGAGGCGCGCAGCAACCTTTATCGGTTGATTGACGAGACTGCCGAGTCCCACCAACCAATCGTCATCATGGGTAAGCGGAACAAAGCCGTTCTGGTTTCCGAAGAAGACTGGTCTGCCATTCAGGAAACACTTTACCTGCTCTCCGTACCAGGTATGCGGGAGTCTATTCGTGAGGGGATGGATACCCCCGTGGATGAATGCGATGAGGAGCTGGACTGGTGACATGGAAGTTGGTTTATACCAAGCAAGCCCAGAAAGATGCAAAGAAGTTGGCCTCCAGCGGCCTCAAGCCAAAAGCACAGGAATTGTTGCAACTGATTGCGGAAGATCCATACCGCAAGCCCCCTCCATTTGAGAAGCTCATCGGTGATCTAGCGGGAGCCTATTCACGTCGCATCAATATTCAGCATCGTCTGGTGTGCCAGGTACTTGAAGATGAACGGGTGGTTAAAGTTCTCCGGCTCTGGAGCCACTACGCGTAATGCATAACCTCTATATGACTTCCGTGCGGTCAAGCAGCGCCCTCAACGGTCCAGGTATTTCCGATAAAACATCAGCGTCTTATCCGTTTCGACTGGCTGGTCGATGTCTTTCCAGGGAAAGGTTGTCTGAATCTCCGGTGCTGGCTTGTAACCGAAGCGTTTCCAGACCGGATCGAGCGGCTGATAGCCCTTCGGTTTCAGTGGGTGGTTCTCCGGCCGCTGTACGGCGCAGAATACACTGAGGGCCTTGCCCAGCTGGTGGGCGTGGGCTTCCCGCTCATCGAAGAAGGCCCGATACAGGCCATGGCCGCGGTAGTCCGGCAGCAGCACGGACTCGGCGCAGTAAAATACTGAATCGATATCCAGCCCGGCCTCGACCAGAGGCTGGCGAAACGCCTCGGTTTCGTCGGTCATGGCCAGGCCCGTCGAGGCGCCGATTACCTGGTCGCCGTCTAACGCCAATACGCAGACCGCGGTGTCGGATTCCACATAGGTTTGCAGATAATTGCGCTCGTATTCCAATGAGCCATCGTAGAGGTAGGGGAAGTCGCGAAAGACCCGAATGCGCAGCTCGGCAACCGCCTGGAGCCAAGGGGCCAACTCGCTGCCGGTTACGACCAGGGTGCGCAGGTAATTTGGCGTCATTGCTAGCCTCTTTGCCCAGTGTTGATTGGAGCGATTCTACCAGTTACAAGATGATTCAATCATTCACCGCGCTGCCTGATGGCGCAGAGGGGCAATTTTTGTCTCAGTCTGGCAGGGGCAATCGGGTTTACAGCAATCTGCTACTGGGTAATGGTGATTGTTCTCCGTTATTATGGGGTAGCGTTGTAAGCTCTATATAACCACGTGCAACTTTTGTGTGTGACATCTACGCGAATCCAGCATCCAAGTCGGCCCGATCATAGAAGTGGAGTCTATTTCATGCAGCCAAAAGACATTGTGGCTCAATTTATCGCTGATATCCGTGCCCAGCGTCTTGATGAGGCAAGAACCTTGCTGGTTGCTGAGGGGTTTGAATATGTCGGGCCGAACATGCGTTTCCTCAGTCCGGATGACATGCTGACCTACCAATTCGGCATGGTTGCCATCCAGAAAGACCTGGTCCTCCGTCAGCTCAGCGCTGACGGGGAGCACGTGTTCGCGATTCTGGATTACCAGACCCACTTTGAGCCGATCGGCGATGTGCGGCTTGCCGTCTGGTTTCGTGTCAGGGACAACAAAATCCAGACGGTTGAAGCCTTCTACAATGCGGCGGTGGTTGAAAACATGCTGGGAGGCAACCTGCCTTCAGCCACCTGATAACTGAGTGGAGCCCGCGTCAGGCGCGGGCAACTTCCGGTTGTGGCCGGCCCCCCGGGAATGCCAGGCGCAGGTTTTTCAGCCAGGTGGTGCCGAACTGGCGCCACAGGGATGCCCGGTTATAGGGCAATCCATAACGGGCAGCCACCGCCCGCACCCGCTGGGAGGCTTCCGGATATCGATTGCTGCACATGTCCGGGAACAGGTGGTGTTCAATCTGATGGCTCAGGTTGCCGGAAAGCACGTGGAACAGGCTGCCTCCGGTAATATTGGCGGAGCCGAGGAGTTGGCGAAGGTACCACTGGCCACGGGATTCCCCTTCCACCTGATCGGGGGTGAAGTTGTACACGCCTTCTGGGAAATGGCCGCAAAAAATGATCATGAAAGCCCAGATATTGCGCATGATGTTGGCGATGAAGTTCGCCCCGGCCACCAGTCCGAATACCAGTAACGGGGAGGCTGGCACAAAGAAGGAAACAGGCACCGCCACCAATGCCGCCAGCCCTGGCCACATGATGTAGTCCTTGCGAACCTGACCCCATATTTTGCGCCCGATACGGCTCGCCAGCGGCTTGAGTTCTGACGCTTTCTTACGGCCTTCGACCACATCCACCAGGGCCTGCTCGTGCAGCGCCACGCCTTCCTCGAAGAACAGCATTAGCAGGATGAAATAAACAGGCTGGGGCAGATATTTGGGATGCCACTCCTGCAAAGGCGTCACCCGCATAATGCCGTATCCGACATCCAGGTCCTTTTCCAGCACATTGGTCCAGGTGTGGTGTACCACGTTATGGGAATGCATCCAGCGGTCCGACGGGCTCATGGTGTCCCATTCCCAGGTGTTGGACTGGATATCGGGGTCTTTCATCCAGTCCCACTGCGCATGCAGGACGTTGTGGGCAATTTCCATGTTCTCCAGAATCTTGGCTGTGCCAAGCATGAACGTACCCAGCCCCATGATCAGCAACGTTGCGGTCCAGCCGGCCAGCGCATGGGACCAGGCGGGCAGGAAAAACAGACCCGCATACATAAACAGCCGACCAATCAGGGCCATGCTTCGCTGGGTGCGGATGATCCCCAGGATGTATTGGCGATCACTTTCTCCCCGGCTCTTCATGATGTCGTCATAAATCGACTCCATTTCCCGGCCGAATTCGTCAATCTGCTCGTCGGTGAGATCCACCGGCAGGGGTTTCTTGGTAGCCATAGTCTGTACTCCTAAAGATCCAGTTCGCAGTCACCAGCGGCGGCACACACACAAGTCTGCACAATGGCCCCGGATTCGTTCAGTACTTCTCCGGTGCGCAAATCACGCACACAACCTGAAAGCAGTTTGGTATTACAGGTATGGCAAATGCCCATACGGCAACCGTGGGGCGGGTTCATGCCGGCATCTTCGGCAATGCGTAACAGATTGGTTTCGCTGTCGGCATCAACATCCAGGTTACTCTGGGCAAAGCGAACCTTGCCGCCAACCGCATCTTTTGGAATCTCGGCAAAATCCGCCAGAAAGCGTTCGATGTGAAGTCGGCGACTGAGCCCGGCCTGCTCCCACACGCCTTCCAGAGCGGCAAGTAACCCTGGGGGACCACAAGCGTAGCAATCCCGCTCTTTCCAGTCGGGACAGAGCTTATCCAGCTGTTCCTGGCTGAAATAACCCTGGGTCTGTTTCTGTTCACCAAATTCCTGGGTGTGTACTTCGTGGAGGTGGTATTGCGCTTTATCAGCGGCGAGTTGGCGCAGCTCTTTGCTGAAGATCACGTCGAACTCGTGGGGCGCGTAATGGATGTGCACGGTGTCCGGCAACCGTTCCTGGGCAACCAGGCTTCGTAACATGCTCATGGCTGGGGTAATGCCACTGCCCGCGGTAATGAACAGGGGCTGGATGGGGGAGGCATCCGGCAGATAAAAGTCGCCCTGGGGCAGGCCAATGGGTAAGTAATCACCCACTTTGATGTTGCGGACGATGTGTTTGGAGACACGCCCGCCGTCGATAATCTTCACCGTGATGGTAAAGCAGTCGTCATTGCGTTCCGGCGGAGACGATATCGTATAGGTACGGGTGTAGTGTCGGCCCTCGATAGGAATGCCGATGCGAACATGCTGGCCGGGCCGGTTTAATCGCCAGTTCACGCCAGGGCGCAAGGTAATGGTTCGTGCATCTTTGGTCTCGTCCCAGACATCGACAACCTGCGCCTGCATCTGGTGGGTGCTCCAGAGCGGGTTGACCAGTTCGACGTAATGGGAGGTTCGTAGTGGGAAGGCAAACATGTCCAGAACGTCGGACAGTTTTTGTCGCCAGGTCGTTTCTGAATCGGGACTCGGCTGAGCTGGAGTGACCATAACTACTTTACTCTGAAAGCGTGTATTGAAGTCGAAGTTGGGTGCCACATGACTTACTTCAAGCTAGTTCACTGTGTCAGAGCCCACCACCTTTGCAGCGTCCGCGCGTGCCGAATGGCCTAATTTGAATTTCTCCGATAAGCGTGGCGCTCGCCACAGAGCATCTAATAATTTGATGGAAATACGCTAAATATTGAAATTTAAGATCGGATCAATCGATGGTTTAATTCTCTCATCGCCTTCCGAATACGACGTTTAGCAGGAGAGAGAATATGACAACTTTATTGAAGATTCAGAGCAGTTTGTTCGAGGACGCTGGCCAGTCATCGGTATTGGCCCAGCAATTTGTGGAGCGCTGGCAGGCGCAGCATACAGATGCTCGCGTGATCAGTCGTGACCTGGCGACAGAGAATATTCCCCACCTGGATCAGACACGGCTCGGGGCGCTGATGACTTCTGAGACTGAGCGTACACCGGAGCAGCATGAGATGGTGGCGTTTGCTGACAAGCAGATTGCCGAGGTACAGGAAGCGGATGTGCTGGTATTGGGTATTCCCATGTACAACTTCAGCATTCCTTCTGTTCTCAAAGCCTGGATGGATTACGTTGCCCGTGCCGGGGTGACTTTCCAATACACCGAGCAGGGTCCGGAAGGTTTACTCCGAGGCAAGAAAGCTTACGTATTCATCACCAGAGGCGGCTTCTACGGTGATGATCATGCCCAGACGGCTCTGGTGCGTCAGTACCTGGGATTTGTGGGCATCACCGATGTGGAAATCATTCATGCCGAGGGGCTGAACATCGGTGATGAGACTCGCGACAAGAGCCTTGCTGCGGCGAATGACAGGATTGCCGAATTGCTGGCGGCCTGATCTGTGGCTTGGCCAGGAAGGGTTGGAGACATTAATGCCGCCAACCGTTCCTGGCACTTTTGATGGAACTCAGCTTTTGTCCTTGGTCGCCGCCTCGATCTTCTCTAACTGCTCATGCAGCAGCTTCTCCAGCTTGATCAGCTTCTCGCGGTTCTTTTCGTTGGGACGATTGGTATAGAGATCCACGTAGGTCCGGGTGACTTCGTGGAGTATGGGGTGAAGCTGCTTGTACTCGTCTTCACTCATGACAATCCTCCTTGCCTCTCGCGCTTTGCGCTTTCATACGTTAACTATGGCTCACAATCCGGGCCGTTGGAAGTGATGTGGATCAATCAGGTAACGCACTCAATCAAACGTTGACGGAACCATTGATGGGCAGGGTCGTTGTCCAGCACGGGTGCCCACATCAGGTAGACGGGCAGCGGTGGAATGTCGGCGGGAAAAGGTAGAGTCTGAAGTCCCAGCGCGGTGGCGTATTGTTGTGCCATGCGCTCCGGGACGGTGGCAATCATGTCGGACCGGCTGCAGGTCGCCAACATGCTGGCGAACTGGGTGACTCGTGCGCCGGTACGGCGCTGCCAGCCTGGTTCATTGAGGATCTGGTCCAGTGGCAGGCGGCGGTTTCGCTCTGGTAGTACCACGTGTTCAGCATCCAGAAACTGTCGTTTGCTACAGCTGCCTTGCAGGGTGGGGTGCCCCTGTCGTGCCACTACAGCCAGCCGTTCCCCCATCAGCACTTGTCGGTGTAGCTGGTCGTTTTCGGTGCTAAAGGCGTCCACAGCCAGATCGGCCTGGGCAGTGCAGAGTGTTTGCGGCATATCGTCGCCGGCCAATGCCACCTCCACCACGACATCCGGTGCCTCCCTCCGAAGGCGAGCCAGTAGTGGGGGTAACACCACCATCTCGAAATAGTCATTGCTGAGCACACGAAAGTGACGCTGACTGGTACCTGGCACGAAGCGATTGGCAGGGTCCAGGGTGTCGCGCATGGCGGCCAGTTGCTGGTTGAGGCCGCGGTGCAGTTCCCGCGCCCGGGGGGTGGGTAGCATGCCCTGACGAGTGCGCACGAACAGGGGGTCGCCCAGGGTATGGCGCAGGCGCTGCAGGGCAGCGCTAATCGCCGGTTGGCTCATGCCCAGGGTTTCGGCAGCGCGGGAGAGCTGGCCTGCTTCCATGATGGCATCGAACACCGGTAGCAGGTTTAGGTCGACACTTCGTAAATTCAGCTTCATGGATAATACTTATACCAAATATTGAATAGGAAAATATATGGGGCGCCATTAAGGTCAAAAGGCATACCTGCACTGACTGTCTGGGAGAACAAAAATGGACGATCAAAAACTGACGATGCTGGTAACGTCTTTTATCATCCTGACTGCCCTTTGGGAGGTAGTTAGTGGTCGCACCCGTGAGGGGCGCAAAAACAAGCAGGACTGGCGGATGGCCTTTCTCGCCACCTTCATGATGGTGGCGGTTCAGCGTCCGCTGGTGCTGCTGGTACTGACCCTGGTGCTTTCGACGCTGATTCCGGGCAGTGCCGGTTCACTGGCCTGGCTTGAGCAGGCGTATTTCTGGCCAACGCTGATTGTTTTTTTCTGTGTGGAAGAATTCATCCACGGCAGTTTCCACCTGTTCGCTCACCGGCGCCGCCCCAACAACAGGACTCTCCAGTGGGTCCAGGCGTTCTACAAGATGAGCCACCGTCCGCACCACATGTCCGGTGGCCTGGATAACAAGGGGCAACTTTCGGTGACCCAGACGTTCGTCAACGGCTGGGCCTGGTGGCTAATCATGCCTAACTACACCTTCCAGCTGTTGTGCCTATACCTGGGGCTGGTGGATGTTTTTCTGATTGCCACGGCATTCAAAGGCCTCTGGGCGGCCCATACCCACGTCAACTGGAATTACGACCTGTATTTCCACAATCACCGCTGGGCCTGGGTGCGCAAGACCATGTGGGCGCTGGCCCATATCCTGGTGTTTCCGACCCAGCACCATCATCACCATGCCCGTGGCCCCAACTCAGCGAAGAACGTGACTTCCACGCTGGCAATTTATGACTGGCTGGTATTCGGTACCCTCGCTATTGAGACCAGTAAGCCCAAGGTCTACGGCTGGCGTCAGAAAGAACAGGAAGCGAACAGCGTGCTGAAACGTTATTTCTGCTGGGATGTGCGACAGTACGTACCTAAAGGCTGAGCGCGCGTAATGTGTGGGCCTGTTCGCCATGGTGCCTGTCAATGAACCGTTGTTACCCATTCTTATAATTGAACACTTGT
>JAKLLS010000132.1 GCA_022014155.1 Marinobacter sp.
CCTTCCGCCCGCTCCGGACTCGACTACTTGCTCCCGGCGTACCCCAACTCCTTGTCCACCAGATTGAACAGCTCCTCACCACCATGCCAGCGATCAAAGTTCTCCAGGAACTGGTCGGTAAGGGCGCGTTTCCAGCCGATGAAGTCTCCGGCCATATGGGCTGTCATGATGACGTTTTCCATGTCCCACAGTGGATGATCTTGCGGTAGCGGTTCTTCCTCGAACACATCCAGGCCTGCGCCGGCGATTTCGCCATTGCGGAGCGCTTCGACCAGATCGTCGGTCTTCACAATCGGGCCTCGGCCAATGTTGATCAGCCGAGCGTGGGGGCGCATGGTCTTGAATGCCTTGCTGTCGAACAGACCTTCAGTCTGTGGTGTGAGCGGCGCGGCGATCACTACGTAATCCACCAGGGCCAGTTGCGTGAACAGGTCGTCGTTACTGTGTACGGCGACAAAGTCAGGGTCGTCATGGCGGGCCCTGCGGGCAATGCCGTGGGGCTTCATGCCGATGGCACTGACCAGGCGAGCGATCTGACGACCGATGGAACCGGCGCCCACCACCAGTACCTGATTGCCTTGTGCACGTTCTGTGTCCCGATGCTGCCACTTGTGGTCCATCTGCAGGCGAATGGAGCGGGGGAAGTCCTTGGCGAACATCAGAATGGTACAGAGCACATATTCCGCGATGGTGCGGTCAAAAATGCCTCGGGCGTTGGTGACCGTGACATCGCCATTAATCAGGGCCGGGAACATCAGTGCATCGACGCCGGCGCTGGTGGCGTGTATCCACTGAAGTTTATCCGCCGAAGGCCAGGCAGCTTCCAGGGCTTCCGTGCGAAAGTCAGTGACCATCATCACATCGGTGCCGGGCAGGGTGTCTCTCAGGGTGGGTTCGTCACAGGCAAACCTGACGGTGGCCCTGGCCCGGAGAGCATCCATTCCGGGCGGTTCCTGCTCGTCCGGGGCAGTCAGAACGGTTACGACCGGTTTGCTGTGTTTTGTCATCTGTCCTCCACTCACCTGATAACGCTGTCTGGGGTCTTCTGGAATGCTTGGTAGGGCGTTTCGATCCAGTCTTGTACAGTCTGGTTCGCAGGTGGCGGGCGGTCAACCCGGGACGCTGAAACAGTGGTATTCTGTGGCCGAAAAACAACAGCTTATCCAGGTCCTGAATCTTTCTGTTGTTAAGCCTTGTCGCCCCCTTCTTTACTGACTAACCTGCATGAGTAGCTTCTTTTTTGCCTTGTTTGCAGGAGGTGTTCTTATGGCCGAAGCCGCCAACAACGAAACTGGCCAGACCAAGCCGCGGAAAGTGAAGTATCGCAAGAGCAAGGCCAGCTGGAACCCCGCTATGCAGGCAGTGCCGATTCCAGGCATTCGTCGCATGGTGAATATGGCGGCCACCATGAAGGATGTGATTCATCTGTCCATTGGTCAGCCTGACTTGCCGACGCCCAAGCACATCATCGATGCCTACATTGATGCCCTGAATGCAGGTCAAACCGGTTACACCATGGACGCAGGTTTGCCGGAACTGTTGGTGGCGCTGCGTGATTACTACGGCAAACGCTATAACCGGCGATTGACCCGGGATAATATTCTGATTACCAGTGGAGCCACGGAGGCGATGTACCTGGCTATCTCTGCCACATCCGCGCCAGGGCGGCAGTTCATAGTGACTGACCCGTCATTCCTGCTCTATGCGCCGCTGATCCGGATGAACGGCGGCGAGGTCAAGTTCGTTCCGACCCGAGCGGAGAACAACCATCAGTTGGATCCGGACGAAGTCATCCGTGCCATGGGGGCCCGTACGTTTGCTCTGATCCTCAATAACCCGAACAACCCCACTGGAGCGGTCTATCCCCGCAGCACGGTGGAGACCATTCTGGAAGAATGCGCCTATCGAGGCGTTCAGGTGTATGCGGATGAGGTCTACGACCACCTGATTTTCGACGACGATGACTTTGCCAGTGTACTGAACTGTTCAATGGACCTGGACAACATCATGTGCATCAGCAGTTTCTCCAAGACCTACAGCATGGCAGGGTTGCGGATTGGCTGGGTTATTTCGAGTCAGGCGGCCATCAAATCGCTTCGCCGTTATCACATGTTCACCACTTCCGTAGCCAACACGCCGTCCCAGTTTGCCGGGGTCGCGGCGCTGACTGGTGATCAGCAGTGCGTCAAGGATATGGTCGATATATATCGCGAGCGCCGTGACAAGGTGGTTGAGCTGATTGATCAAACGCCCTACCTGACCGGCTACAAGCCAGGCGGCGCATTCTTTGCGTTCCCGGATCTGCCGCCCCATGTGGATGGTTCGGATCTTTCCCTGCGCATGCTGAAGGAAACCGGTGTCTGTTTGGTCCCTGGTGATGCTTTTGGCGAGCACTGTACCAATGCGGTCAGGATCAGTTTCTCGACCACCTGTGAGAAGCTGGAAGAAGCCTTCGATCGCATTATACCCTGGATGGCAAAACAACAGTTCTGAGGTGGCTATGTCAGCCCTGGACTCTGTTCTCATTCAATGTCCGTACTGCTGGGAAACGCTGGAAATCAGCGTTGACCCATCGGTGCGGGAGCAGGAGTATGTGGAGGACTGCCAGGTCTGTTGCCAGCCGATTCTGCTGAAGGTCATTGTGGACGATGACCTGACGCCCACCGTGGAGGCCCGGGCGGAGAACGGGTAACTGTTCCTAACGAAATCTTAACCTACCTTGTAGTTGCGATAGCATAGGCTACCTCCTCGTATTCATGATCATTCCGGAGATACATCCATGGGTTTCAAACGATCATCCGTTCTGCCGGCTCTCTTGGTTCTGGCGGTGAGCCTGATTAGCGGCTGTGCCAGCCTGTCACCGTACTCGATCTCGGAAGCGACCCTGGAGCGCCATTTTCAGGACGCCGTCACCGACTTTGACCGGGAGCAACTGCGAAGTGGTTCGCCACTGAGCCTCAGCCTGAATGATGCAGACATTACTCTGGGGCCAGACGGCCGGGATGTGGCCGTTATAGATCTCAAGGGTCAGGTGGCACTCAACGCCCTGATGACCAAGCTTCCGGTGGACCTGGCGCTGAAAGTGGAGGGCGCGCCTGTTTATGATGCTGAGGAAAAGGCGGTTTATATCCGGCGCCTGCAGCTGCTTGAGAGCAGTATTGATTCACCACTGTTCAAGGGTGATCTTCAACCAGTGACCGACAACGTGATGCGGGTGGTGGCGCAAATGCTGGAAACCATGCCAGTTTACCGTCTGGACGACACGGATCTTGCCCAGCGTATGTTCGGGATGGTGCCAATGGACGTCCGGGTGGCTCCCGGCCGGCTTGAGTTTGTGATGTCAGAGTAAACGGGGGAGAACGAAAAAAGGGGCCGGAATCAGCGGCCCCTTTTTTCGTTAGCGGGTAGGTCAGGCGGTTGCTTTCAGCGCTTCCTCAAAGATGTTCACCGCCTCGTCAATCTGTTGTTCATTGACGATCAGCGGCGGTAGCCAGCGTACGATTTCCTGGTAGGGGCCGCAGCGTAGCATCAGTAAGCCGCGCTTCTCGCATTCCTTGAGAATCCTGCCTGCACGATCACCGTCCGGAGCGTTGTCCCGGCGCATTTCCACGCCTACCATCAAGCCCATCCCGCGAACGTCCGCCATGTCCGGATAGTCGTTCTTCAGGTTATGGAGACTGTCCCAAAGACGCTTGCCCATCTTGTTGGCGTTTTCGACCAGCCCTTCTTCCCGGATAACGTCAATGGTTGCAATGGCTGCGGCGGCAGCGACGGCGTTGCCGCCGTAGGTGCCACCCTGGGAACCGGGCCAGCCCTTGGCCATGGTGTCTTCCGATGCGGCCAGGGCTGAAATCGGGAAGCCGCTGGCCAGGCCCTTGGCGATCATGATGGCATCCGGCGTCACACCAAAGTGCTGGTGGGCCCAGAACTGGCCGCTGCGACCAAAGCCGGCCTGAACTTCATCGAACACCAGCATAATGCCATGCTTGTCACAGCGCTCCCGCAGGCCTTTCAGGAATCGGGCATTGGCGGGTACGTAGCCACCTTCACCCTGTATGGGTTCGATCAGCATGGCGGCGGTTTCCCTGGGCGCGGAATAGGTGACAAAGATCCGGTCTAGTTCCCGTAGGCAGAAATCGGTGGTGTCCTCGAGATTCCAGCCATAGTGGTGGGCGTGGGGGAAGGGGGCGACGACAACGCCGCCCATCATCGGGCTGACGCCTGCACGGAGCCCAACGCTGGAAGTGGTCAGTGAAAGGGAGCCCATGGTGCGCCCGTGAAAACCACCATGGAAAACAATGATGTTCGGACGTCCGGTGGCCTGTCGCACCAGACGAATGGCGCCCTCTGCCACCTCGGTACCGGCGTTGGAGAAAAAGAACGCATTCAACGGGTCCGGGGTGAGTTCGCCCAGTTTTTCCGCCAGCTCGGGTAACCGTGGATTCATCACCGTGGTAGCCTGGGCATGAATCATGGTGGCGACCTGTTTTTGCGCAGCCTCCACAACTTTCGGGTGGCAATGACCGGTACTGGTGACACCGATGCCGGAGGTGAAATCCAGATACCGCCGGCCATCCGGATCGATAATATAGGCACCCTCGCCCTTGGCTGCGGTGATGCCAGTCGCCTGTTTCAGCAGTGGTGATAACTTGCCTTTATGGTCGGTCACGGTGCACCTCCCGAAGTGAATTTAGTCCCTCTTGCAGCCTAGCCCCAAAAAGACGCTTTTCAAATGAATGAGAAAGATTAATTGCTCTCCAGGCGATGGCAGATCGCGGTGCCGATTTCATGGGTGCCACGCTGCGTTCCGGCGTTCTCCGCGAGATCTGCAGCCACGGCGTCAAACAGCTTCTGGCCCGCAGCGGCCAGAGCCGGGTCTTTACGCCCCAGCCACTCCAGCATGCGCGCGGTGGTAAACAGCATGGCTGTGGGATCAGCCAGACCCTGGCCGGCAATGTCCGGGGCACTGCCGTGGGTGGGCTCGAACATGGACGGCATCTTGGCATCGGTGGGGTTCAGGTTGCATGAAGGGGCCACCCCCATGCCTCCTGACAGAACAGCGGCCAGATCTGTCAGGATGTCACCCTGCAGGTTGCTGGCAACCACCACATCAAACGCCCAGGGACACTGCACGAACTTCATGCAGGCGGCATCCACCAGTTCGTGGTGAGTGGCCACATCCGGGTATTCCTTGCTGATCTCCTCAAATGCCTCGGAGTACATATCACCCCAGTAACGCAAAGCATTGCGCTTGGTGACAATACAGACCTGGCTTTCGCAGGTACGGCCGTCCTGGGCTCTGAATTGACGCGTACGCCCCTGTTTCATTCGCTCGCCGGCGCGCAGGCGGGCCTGCTCAAATCCGTAGCGAATGATGCGGTCAGTGGCGTAACGGGTGAACACCTCCATCTGGGTGGCGACTTCATCCGGTGTGCCTTTGCGCAAACGGCCGCCCTGGCTGACGTATTCGCCTTCGCTGTTTTCCCGGATGACCAGCATGTCGATGTCCTTGGCACGTTCATCGGCCAGGTACTGGCGTGCGCCGGGTAGTAGTCGTGCGGGCCGCTCGCAAACCCATTGATCAAACCCCTTGCGCATATCCAGTAACGGTGCCAGGGAAACGCTGTCCGGCAACAGGTAGCGTTGTGGATCATCAACCGGCCCCGGATCGCCCAAGGCACCCAGCAGGATGGCATCAAATGCTTTGAGTTGTTCCAGGGCGTCTTCCGGCATGGATTCGCCATGTTCCTCATGCCAGGCATGGGATGGCCACGGAAAGCGGGTCCATTCCAGGTCCAGGTTGTGCCTGGAGCGGAGTGTCTCCAGGCAACGCACAGCCTCAGCGACAACTTCAGGGCCAATACCATCGCCGGGGGTAACTGCGATGCGGGTTCTCTGGGCCATTCCGGAAACTCCTGTCAGTTTTGCAAGCGTATTGAACTATCCCTGTCAGTGTAGTCGTGACGGTGATGGATGCCACCGGTTTGCATGAACGTTGTTTTACGAGGGGCAGGGTGGGCGCTATAGTAGGCGGAATCGTCTGCTATCCGGGGATAGCTTGCTCAATTCAGAGGTTACATCTTGTTGTATCGCATTATTACAATCGTTGGCGGACTGGTTTTTGTCATCATCCTGTTCGCCCTGATCTGGTTTTTCTGTAAGCAGTTTTTGTCCCGTCACGGTGTGCAGGATCAGGTTTCCGACCGGGCCACTGTGCTCGCTACCTGGACCTTCGCCGGCATCAGTGTCGGGTTGGTGTTTGCCGTCGTGGGGGCGTTTATTCTTGGTCCCTGGGCGTTCTATCGCACTTTGCGGGGCCATGACGTGCCGGTTTCCGATGGTGCGGCTATCTGGTGGGGGTTTGGGATCGTGGTTCTGTCCATGGGTATCACCGCCGCCGGGTTCCTTGGTTTTCTCGCCCTGGTCGGTGCCTACTGACCAGGGCTTTCATGCAATATGCCTGAGTTGTTCGCGGAACCAGATCAATGCCGGTTCCCGCTCATAAGCCTTGTGCCAGTATAGATGAACATCCAGATCGGGCAGGTCTGCGGGTGGTGTGAGGATATGTATATCCGCACGCTCCGCGATGATCCGTGCGTAGGTTTCCGGCATGGTCAGTAGCAGGTCCGTGCCCTCAACGACCCGGCAGGCTGCGTAGTAATGCTGGCAACGCAGGCGTATATGTCGTTGCACTCCCAGGCGTGACAGCTCGAAATCCTCAATGCCCGGACCCTCGGTGCGTGAAGATACCAGCACGTGCTGGGCTGCAATATACCTATCCATTGTCAGCTCGCCTTCGGCCAGTGGATGCCCCGCTCTTGCCATTACCACCAAACGGTCCCGCCGCAGTAGCTCATGGGCAGTCTGGTTGCTCACCGGCAACAGTACGTCCACCGCAAAATCCAGTTTTCCCGCAGCCAGTTGGGTTTCCATATCCCGCCGGGGGATTCGCTGGCTGATAATTTCCAGTTCCGGATAATGGTCGAGTCGTTGCATGAGCTGTGGCAGGAAGGTCGATTCCAGAATATCCCGCAACGCCAGGGAATAGGTCTTGCGCTGGGTGGCAGGATCAAAGGCGTGGAACTGGTTGACCGCCCCTTGGATCTGGGTCAGGCCGGGTCGCATGGACTCCAGGAATCGCCGGGCCAGGGGGGTGGGAATCATCTGGTTGCCCTGACGGGTAAACAGCGGATCGTCAAAATGCTCCCGTAACCGGGACAGGGAATGGCTGACCGCCGGTTGTGTCAGGTGCAGCGCCTTGGCCGCACGGGTCAGGCTACCTTCCCGATAGATGGTGTCGAAGACGTGAAGAAGGTTAAGGTCCAGTCGGTTCAATGCCATCGAGGATGAGTCTTTTCTGAATAAGTTTTCCTTATAGTAAATGATGAGAAAAATTCTGTCTCATAATAGTTGGTCGTATTCCTGTGCGTTGGATCAGCGCTGGACTGACTTCACCTTGGCCAACAGTATCTGGGCCGGATGGGGAATCTTTTGGCTGTTGAAGCGTTTTACCTGGCTGCGGCAGGAATAACCGGTGGCCGTCAGGTTACCGGCGTTCTCCGGATTGTTGACCACTTCCGACCAGCTCAGTTGGTAAATCTGCTGGGAAGTAGACCGGTTATTGGTTTCATGGCCATAGGTACCGGCCATACCGCAGCAGCCTACGCTTTCCAGGGTCAGCGTCTGGCCAAGCGCAGAAAAGATCGTCTGCCAGTCGCGGATGGAGCCGGCGGCGCTGGTCTTTTCCGTGCAGTGGGCCAACAGCTTGTAGTCGCCTGACGGCAGATCCAGATTCTTGGCTTTGAGGTGGTCCGTCTGCCGGGCCAGCCATTCCTGTATCAGCAGCACCTTGGGCACATCGTCCTCCCCCAGAAGCTTCGTATATTCCTGTCGATAGGTCAGCGTCATGGAAGGATCGACGCCAATAAAGGGTATCTCGAAATCTGCCAGAGTCTTCAGCATTCGCGTGTTGCGCCGGGCCGCACTTTCAAATGCCTTCAGGAAACCGTGCACCTGGAGGGGCTTGCCATTAGGCCTGAACGGCGCCACGAAAACCTGAAAATCCAGCTCGCGCAGCAACTCAACGATGTCCATGACCAGTTGCGACTCGAAATAGCTGGTAAAGGCATCCTGCACCAGGATGACGGACTTGGCACGCTGGGCCGGTGTCAGTTTCCCAAGCGTATCGGGTGTTGCCCAGTCCACACCCCATTGTGCCAACTGCCGCGCCAGGCTTTTCCTGCAGATTTCCGGGCTGTCTACCATGCCCACTCGCTTGCGCAGGAAATTCCTCAGCATCGGGTTGCGCATGGCCCAGTTATAGGGTGCCGGCCACTTCGCCAGATAGGGAATCAGGTATTCCAGTGCACCGATCAGGTAATCCTTGCCGGGGCGCAGGTAGCGGCTGTAGTACAGCTCCATGAACCTGGATCGGAAATCCGGCACGTTCACCTTGATGGGGCACTGGGACACGCAGGATTTACAGGCCAGGCAGCCAGCCATGGCGGTTTGCAGCTCGTGGGAGAAATCCTCCTGACCAAACCAGCGTTTGCCCAGGGTGTTTTTCAGGCGCGGGAAGAACGATGCCACAAATGGGGTTTTCCTGACGCGTTCGCTTTCCTTCAGCGGGTCCACGCCCCGAACCGCCAACTGTCGCAGCCACTCACGGGTTAGCGACGCTCGCCCCTTGGGCGAATGAATACGCTGGCGAGTCGCTTTCCAGGAGGGGCACATGGCGTCGTAGGGATCGTAATTATAGCAGGCGCCATTGCCGTTACAGCTCATCGCGCTGTCGTATGCTTCCCGCACCGGCGGCGGCACCTGACGATCCTGTTGACCCCGTGTGGGGACGCCATCGATCTTCAGCAGTTCCGCACCGTCAATGGCGGGGGTGGCGATCTTACCGGGGTTGAGCTGGTTGCGTGGGTCGAACGCCGCCTTGATGCGCTGCAGGCTGGGGTAGAGCGGCCCGAAGAATTCAGGTGCATACTCCGAGCGAACGCCCTTGCCATGCTCACCCCACAGCAACCCCTTGTACTTCCGGGTGAGCCCGACGACCTCGTCGGTAATACGACGGATCAGGGGCTCCTGTTCGGGGTCCTTCATGTCGAGCGCTGGGCGCACATGCAGCACTCCGACATCCACGTGGCCGAACATGCCGTATTCAAGCCCATGCTCATCCAGCACTTGCCGGAATTCCGCTATGAAGTCCGCCAGGTTCTCGGGTGGTACGGCGGTATCTTCCACGAACGGGATGGGGCGCCGTTCGCCTGCGGTATTGCCCAGCAATCCTACGGCTTTCTTGCGCAT
>JAKLLS010000028.1 GCA_022014155.1 Marinobacter sp.
GCGTCATGTTCGTACTCTTGAGTATTTTCATGACGTTACCGGTAATACTTCTATCCGGATCTGAAGCGCCCAATGCCATGGCGTTTGCGGAATCTGCCGCTATTGTATTTGCGCTTGGGCTCCTGGGAATAGTGGCCACCTATCGCCAGCCCCGTGACCTGAAGCCCCGGTTCATGTTTGTACTCACGGTTTCGAGCTGGTTTATCATTGCCCTGTTGTCCTCACTGCCGTTTTATCTGAGCGATAACGGCATCTCCATGACGGACGCACTGTTCGAGGGTACCTCCGGTATCACCACCACTGGCGCGACCGTATTGACCGGGCTGGATACCATGGATCGGGACCTCTTGCTTTGGCGTTCCATTCTGCAATGGATTGGAGGCATTGGAATTATCGGTATGTTCGTCGCCGTGCTGCCGTTCCTGAGGGTCGGTGGTATGCGCCTGTTTGCCACCGAATCCTCGGAATGGACTGACAAGGCACTGCCTCGTATGAAAACGCTCAGCCGAGGTCTGCTGCTTGTTTACGTCATATTTTCGGTGATTGCAGTGATGACCTATTGGCTGTCAGGCATGACATTGTTTGATGCTTTTAACCACGGACTAACCAGTATTGCCACTGGCGGCTTCTCGACGTCGGACTCATCCATGGGTAAGTTTGACTCGGACCTGATACTGCTTCAGGGAGCCCTGTTCATGATGATCGGGAGCATGCCGTTCTTCCTGTTTGTGCGGGAGATGCATGGGCAACGCGGTGTGCTATGGCGGGACCAGCAGGTTCGTCTGTTTTTAACCATTCTTTTGGTTATACCGGCGCTGCTGACTCTCCATCGGTGGCACGTATCGGTCGAAGATTTCGACCCCATTCATGGTTACGTCGCCACATTGTTCAACGTTACTTCAGTGGTTACCACGACCGGGTACGCCTCCGAGGATTATTCCGCCTGGGGGCCCCTCGCATTTGTCCTGTTCTTCTTCCTCATGTTCGTGGGCGGCTGCTCCGGATCGACCGCCGGCGGTATGAAGATTTTCCGCTTCCAGCTGTCGCTCATCGTGCTGCGGGAACAGTTGATGCGTTTGCTTCACCCGCGAGCAGTGCTGACACGAAACTATAACGGCCGTGCGGTGAGCGACGAAATCATCTCCTCAATGATTGCCTACAGCTTCATTTTCCTACTCTGCCTGCTGCTGCTCACAGTGGCATTAGCCGCCCTTCAACTGGATTTCATCACCAGTATTTCCGGTGCCCTGACCGCCCTGACCAACGTCGGCCCTGGCCTGGGCGCCATTATCGGTCCGGCAGGGACATTCGCGTCTCTGCCCGATGCTGCCAAGTGGATTTTGTCGGTCGGTATGCTGATGGGGCGCCTGGAAATCCTGAGCGTGGTGATTGTGCTATCCCCTGCTTTCTGGCGAAGCTGATTGACTTATGACCGCCAAAGAATTCGGGGATCTTCCAGCGGCAGGTTCAGCCGGCGGTCGCCCATCACCAGCCGTGGCGTGTAGTGCTCCAGAGGCCTGATCGGTACACGGCAGCGAAATAAATAGCTTCCACTCATGGCTGGTTCCCCCCGCATCTCCTCAACGACGCGGCCACCATATTCGGATTCGTCCGCCACCAATTCCAGTTTCAACATCCCGGGGTCAAGCTCGTCCAGATACACCTGAACGGAGACATCAAGGTGGTCTCCGTGTTCGACACAATCCATAAGACCAAACCTCAGCAGTGACCACTGCTTCTGAAGCTGCTGCAGTTGCAGTGCCAGAGATTGGGCATGTTGTGCGGACCGCTCCCGATGCCTTTTTTCCATTGGTATATAAAATTGCTCGGTGTATTCCCGCACCATCCGGTTGGCAGAATATAGGGGGGTCAGTGTTTCCATGCTGTTACGAATCATCGCCAACCACCTTCTGGGCAGGCCACTTGAGTCAACGTCGTAAAAACCTGGTATAACCTCTTGTTCCAGTAGTGTGAAAAGCTCTGATGCGTCTTCCTCATCGTATTCCGACGAATTGCTCAGCCGGGATAAAGATGCGTCCCGTCGTATTGCCCAGCCGACTTCGGGCCTCCAGGCTTCAGCCCACCAACCGTCGAATTGGGACAGGTTCAGACCGCCATTAACCAGCACTTTCATGCCGCTGGTTCCACAGGCCTCCCACGGATGTCTCGGGGTATTGAGCCAGACATCCACGCCCTGGATCAGTTCAATCGCCACGTCCAGATCGTAATCATCAATGAATACAACCCGGCCGTGCATGTCGGAACGTTTGATGAACTGTTTCCAGCGCCGGATGATGGCCTTGCCATGCAGGTCGTTCGGGTGGGCCTTGCCGGCCATTACAACCTGCAGTGGTCGATCCCGGTCATTCAATAACCGGAGCAGGCGAGATTCATGTCTCAGCAACAGGTCCGGGCGCTTGTAATCGGTAAAGCGGCGAGCAAACCCTAGCGTCAGTGCCTCATTATCAAGAAGCAGTCCGCAAGATGCTTCTGTATTTGTCCCGTTTCCGTGTTCACAATGCTGGATATGGAGTCGTTCACGGAGAAAGCGAATCATCCGGTGACGCTGCTTGCTGCGCATTTGCCATAGGCGTTCATCGCTGATCGTAACGGAAGGAAGGCAGATCTTCTCCAGACTGCCACACCATCGGCTCTTTCCGCAGGATTCGGTCCAGATTGCGTCTGCTTCCGGGGAATCCCAGCTGGGGGTGTGTATACCATTGGTCACATAGTCTACCGGGATGTCGTTCAGGGGCCATTGCGGGAACAGGTCACTGAAGATATGTCGTGATACCTCCTGATGAACACGGCTAACGGCATTCAGACGACCGCTCAGGCGAATCGCCAGGTAACTCATGTTGAAGTCATCAGAGAAGCGGCCGCCCGCCTGACCCAACTGTAAAAAGTCATTCAGGTCCAGCCCGACTTCCCTCAGGTAGTCTGAAAAATACAGGCTGATGAGTTTCACGGGAAACAGATCGAAACCGGAAGCAACCGATGTGTGTGTGGTGAACAGGTTGCCCGCTCTGGTTGCCAGTCGAGCGGCTTCGAAACCCATACCGGTAGCGTTGCACAGAGCCCGGATTTGCTCCAGTAGCGCAAAGGCGCAATGTCCCTCATTGATGTGCACTACTGATGGTTGAACCCCCATTCGCTGAAGTAAACGCCACCCTCCCAGGCCAAGCACCATTTCCTGTTGAAGCCGTTTCTCCGAATCGCCACTATAAAGTTCGCTGGTGATACCGCGGTCCTTGGGTTCGTTACGGGGATCGTTGCTGTCGAGCAGCAATAGACGGCAACGCCCGATGCGGGCGATCCAGACGCGCAGGCGGACTGAGCGACCGGGGAGATCCACAGCTACCCTAACCCACTCCTCCTGGTCGTCCCTGAGGGGCATCAGAGGCAGCATGGTGGGGTCGTTGTAGGGGTAAAACTCGACTTGCTCGCCGTCAGTATTCACTTCCTGGCGGAAATAGCCCTGCTGGTACAACAAACCCACGGCGATAACGGGAACGCCGAGGTCACTTGCTGCTTTCAGAGCATCTCCGGCCAAGACACCAAGCCCGCCGGAGTACAGTGGCAAGCAGGCGGCTAATCCATATTCCATACAGAAATAGGCGACCTGGCCCTTCAGTGCTTCCGGATAGGCTTCACCAAACCAGGTGGCAGACTGGCAAAACTCGTCGTAGGCTGCAAGCTGAGCAGTCAAAAGGGCAATGAAATCAGGGTCTTCGGAAAGAGTCAGCAGTTGCTTACCTGACACACTGTTGAGCACCAGCCAGGCGTTGTGCGTAGCATCCCAACATTCATTGTCAATGGTTCGCCACAGTACGTCGCTGCCGTGATGCCAGGTCCATCGGAGATCCAGGGCAAGATCGGCCAGCCCGGTCAGCTCCCCGGGCAATTTCCAATGCAGATACAGCCCTGCAGGCGCCGGCATGGTCTGACTATCCGCTAATTCGCGAAATCAGTGTACGGTGTCGTCCCATGGTGCTCATCCCGGCCAGGCGAAATTGATGCGCTCAATGAAAGTAGTTCTGATGAAGGGGCGGAAAGTAACTGACAACGTGATTGTGCTTCTGGAGCCATGACAGCAATGCAGATATGGTGAACCCATCATTATCCAGTCCTTCCAGATCCACGCCCAGCCCTTGATCGGATTTTCTGACCACTTGAGCCTTGAGACGACGGAAAGCTTTCTCCTTTTTATCCGGGAATCGGAATTCAAGCTCGACGGTCTGGTTCAGTTGAACGTCGGTGTAATCGGTAGCGATAAAAAGGCCGTGTTTGCTGGCGTCCCGGATCTGCCCTGTCGCGACAGGCATCCCGCGCCTATATACGAGGAGCCCTAGTTTCCCCAAAATACGTTTACTAACTCGGTGTTCCATGGAGCCTCCCACTGTTGGTTGACAGCGCTTCCGGATTGAGCAAATAGTGTTCAAATCATAGCGCCTTTGAGCAGAATCCGCTCTTGATTCAGATCAAAAAGTGGTGCCTGATTTGTAATGTGCTGTGGCTACTAGGGAAACCTTCCGTAAAGTCTTACAAGGTGGCCTATGTGTGCTGGCAAGCTGGCTGGACATTGCCCCCAGTCTAGCTTCCAGGTCCAGTTGCCAGAGGTTGTTCCTGGTGTATTGAACCGCCCGCGGCCATCAACTCCAAGCAGGTCCTGCATGGGGATGACGGCAAGCTGGCAGACGGATTGGAAGGCCGCTCGAATGGCTGGCCAGGGCATGGGGTCACTTGAATGGCCCAGGTAGTTGTCCACGTAATCTCTGGTGTGTTCATCAAGGCTCTGGTACCACCCCAGGGTGGTGTCATTATCATGGGTGCCTGAATAGACCAGATCATGTCGCCGGTGATTGTGCGTCAGATGGGGATTGGCGGCGCTACCATCGAAACCGAACTGTATGACGGTCATGCCCGGTAACCGGAAGTGGTGGCGCAGAGTTTCGACATCATCGCTGATAATGCCGAGGTTTTCGGCCACCAGCGGCAAATCCGGAAAGTGTTTAAAGCAGGCGTCAAGAAAATCGGTTCCGGGGCCCGCCATCCAGTAGCCATTATTCGGAGTGGGGTGTTCAGCGGGTATTTCCCAATACGCCTGCAGCCCCCGGAAGTGATCGATGCGAATCAGATCGAAAAAATGCCGCTGGGTTTCAAGCCGGGACATCCACCACTGATATCCGTCCTGGGCCATGACCGGCCAATCGTAAAGCGGATTTCCCCAATGTTGCCCCTCCGGGGAGAAGTAGTCCGGCGGCACACCAGCCACGAACTGGGGTTCACCCGACGTGTTAAGCTTGAACAGATGGGGCGCGGCCCACACGTCGGCGCTGTCGTGAGCAACGAAGATGGGAATATCACCAAACATCAGAATGCCGCGTTCGTGGGCGTAATCTCGTAATCGATGCCATTGGTGATCGAACAGGAATTGCTCGAACTGCAGCCTTCGTATGGTTTCTGCGTGGGTAACCGAAAATCGTTCAAGAGCAACGGGGTCCCTGTCTCTCAGCTCCGCGGGCCACGACAGCCAGCTTTCTTCAGGGTAGACCTCGCGAATGGCACTGAACAGGCAGTAGTCCTCAAGCCAGTTCTCGTTTGCCTTAAGGAACGCCTCAAATTCGGCTAGCGAAGGGCCATGAAACCGTTCTTCTGTATGATTAAAAAAACGGTCACAGGCCGTGGCAAATACCGACTGCCGTTCAATCCTGGTTTCGCTATCGGTCAGCTCGGTATCACTGATCAGGCCTGCGTGAACCAACTCCGCAAGATCAATAAAGTCCTGATTGCCAGCGTGTGCGGATAAGGTTTGATAGGGGGAAAGGTCGGCATGGGTGGGTCCCAGTGGTAGGGTTTGCCACACAGACAGGCCCGACTCTGTCATAAAGTCGACAAAACGGCGGGCACTGTTGCCGAGTAAACCGTGCTGTGACGGCAGACAAGTCGGGTGGAGCAACACCCCTGCACGGCGGCGGGCCAGCGCTTCTGGATAATTGTGGGTCTGGCTCATAGCGCACCATCGGAATCATGGCCTGGACGCATTGCACCACCCCGAGCAGGTGCACCACTGCCCTGGCTAAGTGTCTGGAACACGGACGGAGGGGCCGGATAGCCAATCATTTCATACAGGTTGACCAGGTGACGGCGATATAGGTGCTCAAAGTCACTGACTACCTGGGCAGGATTGTAATCTCCAAACCACCAGAACCAGTCAGAGCCTTCACAGATCGCCAATTGATCTGTTGCTGCCTGTTTTTGCTCTGCAGTCAGAGAACCATTATCCAAAGCACGGTCAAAATGCTGTTTGGCTTCGCAGAGCAGGTCCCAGGCACGATTTTTGTCCGGATCTCCTATCCAGGTAGAAAATGTGCCGTAGATCCAGCTCCCGGCAACAATCGAGGGAAGATACTGTGGTTCAGCGGCGTTCCGCTCCATCAGTTCACGATAGGTCGTCAGTTCCAGGCGAGGATGATTCTCCAGTACCCGATAAAGTTCACCCAGGAAATGGAACGCATTTTCCGGGTAGTATTCCCAGGCATTCTCCCCATCCAGAATGACTGAAATGACCCGATGGGAGTGTGGGCTGGCGTGGGCGGCAATACTATCCATATGATGGACAAGGTCACCTACGGCGTCCTCCGCGTGCCAGTCTGCATAGGTGAAACCAATCAGGTCCGATAAACCATCATCTCGGAAATAAACGGTGATGTCGGCGTCACCGAACTGGTAAGGCTGGTGAATCGAATCATCCTCTGGCTCATGTCCGTCGGCCTTCGCCCGCGACAGACTGTTTTGCAGAACCGAATCCCCGCTGGCGGTCCAGCGATAACCAGTCTGTTGCAAATAGTGCAGTGTCTGCTGACTGAGGCCCCCTTCCGAAGACCAGCAACCAATGGGCTCGACGCCGAAAAAACGAAGAAATACGTCCCTGGCCTTTTCAAGTTGCCATTGCGCGCGGGCGTCGCCATTGGGATAACTGGCATGCTGCGGTAATGATATCTCTGGCATTGCCTCACGAGCACTGCCGAGATCAATCAGCAGCGGCACCATGGCGTGGGTGAATGGGCTGACAGACAACTCTACCTGGCCCGTCTGAGCCAGGTGGCGGTATCTGGGGCCGATACCTGCAAGTGTTTCAAAGATAACATTCAACAGCGCATCACGGTCGTCGAGGCTGAATCCCATAGCTTTCTCCTGCAGCGCCTGGACGCAGCTATTACCGCGGCGAATGGTCTCTCCCATCCAGCCAAGGTGATACCAGACGAGCAGATCCGAGAGAAAGGCCGGTGCGATATACCGCTGTATTTCCGGCTTTGTGCGATAGAACTCAGCAAGCTGCGCCAATCGTGCATAGGCGGGAAAACGCTGAATGATTCGTTCACTGTTGGCGCGCAGGCACTTCTCCATAGTATCGAGAAATCCCGGCGTTCCCGGATCAGGCAATCGGGAGGCAACCAGCGCCGCCAACAGAGGATCCCCGATTTCCCCTGCTCCATGGCGCCAGCGCTCAATGTCCACCAGATAGATTTCGATCTGTTCAAGCAGAATCGGGGCAAAATTTACCACCGCTTTTGCGCTTGGATGGGCCTCAAGATGCGCGGCCATATCGCTGTAATCTTTCAGGGTGTGCAGATACACCCAGGGAAACAGAAAGGTACCAGTTCTAAGATCGCGGTATCCGGGTTGATGCATATGCCAACAGAAGACAACCGGGGTTCGTTTGTCAGAGGCCATGGGGGTAATCCTGTCCGAGCATCTCGGGAGTGACGAGCACAACGCCTTTGGGAGATACGTAGAATCGCTCACGGTCTTTCTCGGAATCTACGCCTATTTTTGTTCCAGCCGGAATACGACAGCCTCGATCGATAATGGCGCGGTGGATTTCGCAATGGCGACCAATATCAACGTCAGGAAATATAACGGCATCGGAAACCGTGCTATAGGAATGCACCCGCACCTGGGAAAACAGTAGTGAGTGTCGCACCAGCGCACCCGAGACAATGCAGCCTCCCGCCAGCATGGAGTCCACCGCCATACCCCGGCGGTCATCATCATCAAACACAAACTTCGCCGGAGGCTGTTGTTCCTGGTAGGTCCAGATTGGCCACCCAGGGTCGTAAAGATTCAGTTCCGGGCTGACACCAATCAGTTCAAGGTTCGTCTGCCAAAGAGAATCGATGGTGCCGACATCCCGCCAGTAGGCTGGGGAATTGAGTATGGGGTTGCGGAACGGAAACGCCATGACCCGCAGTCGGGAAATGATCGAAGGAATAATATCCTTGCCGAAATCATGTGAAGAGTCGGATGCAAGCTGATGATCCCGCAGCAATTCATCAAACAAAACCCGGGTGCTGAAGACATATATTCCCATGGACGCCAGCGCCTTGCCCGGCTGCTTGGGTAGAGGTTTGGGATGTGCCGGTTTCTCGATAAACTCGGTGATCCGGAATTCGTCATTAACTGACATCACACCAAAGGCAGAGGCTTCCTCAAGCGGCACTTCAATACACCCTACCGTGACATCCGCATCGTTCTCGACGTGGTACGCCAATATGGTGCCGTAATCCATCTTGTAAACGTGGTCACCAGCCAGTACCAGCACATACTCGGGGGCATGGCTGCGGATGATGTCGAGATTCTGTAACACGGCATCTGCGGTCCCCTCATACCACGAGGTTTCGATTCGTTGTTGTGCCGGGAGAAGCTCAACAAACTCACCCAGCTCCCCCCTCAGGAACCCCCAACCACGCTGGATATGGCGCATCAGGGAGTGGGACTTGTACTGGGTGATGACTCCAACCTGGGCAATTCCCGAGTTGATACAGTTGGATAGGGGGAAATCGATGATTCGGAATTTGCCACCGAAAGGCACCGCCGGTTTTGCGCGCCATTTGGTGAGATCGTAGAGGCGTGTCCCCCTACCCCCGGCCAACACGAGCGCAAGGGTCTGGCGTGTGAGTCGGCTGACGAAGCGTTTCGTAGTTTGCATAGCAGTTTCCCTGAAAACCTGAACGGTCTTCTGGCTCTTCCTTCTGCGTTCACGGGAAGAGTCGACTATATTTTGACGAACCTGTTAATTATAGAACTCTAGCACCAGAAAGATGACGTAAACTTGTTATAGGTCATTATTTGGTCAGCCTGATTGGCGTCCAATGGAGTGGCTCTGTTTCAGGAGAGAACAGGTTGGATTATGGAAAACCCGAGCCTCAGTGAGTTTGACTTGCACCTCTTTGGTCAGGGAAAGCACTGGCATATATACAACGTATTGGGTGCTCATCTGTGCCGACAAAAAGGCGCGGAGGGTGTCCGTTTTGCTGTGTGGGCGCCCTCTGCCGCAGCTGTCAGTGTCATTGGTGACTTTAACGATTGGGACCGCAATGCTGATGTCATGTCCAAACATGAGCAAAGCGGTGTCTGGGAGTTGTTTGTGCCAGGCGTTCCAGAAGGCCGGCTTTATAAGTTCTCGGTCACTTCAGCTAACGGTGAGTTGCTGACAAAAACCGATCCCTATGGTCAGTCGTTCGAGCCTCGTCCAGCAACTGCAGCAGTCGTCACCCGGCGTAGCCAATTCAGCTGGGGGGACGGTGACTGGTTGTTCCATCGTAGCCGCTGGAACTGGCGAGAACAGCCGCTCTCGGTCTATGAGGTTCACGCCGGTTCCTGGCGTGTACATGGTTCCGGTCGCTGGCTGAATTACCGGGAACTGGCAGAGCAACTGGTGCCTTACGTCCGGGAGATGGGGTTTACCCATATTGAACTGCTACCAATCACCGAACACCCACTTGACGAATCCTGGGGTTACCAGACCACCGGTTACTATGCGCCGACCAGCCGGTTTGGTAACCCTGACGACTTCCGCTATTTCGTGGATTGCTGCCACAGAAACTACATCGGGGTGATACTGGACTGGGTACCCGGACACTTTCCCAAGGATGAACACGCCCTGGCGCGATTCGATGGTTCGGCATTGTATGAACACGAAGACCCCCGGCAGGGTGAACACCAGGATTGGGGAACCCTGATATACAACTACGGCCGGCATGAAGTACGTAATTTTCTGATTGGCAGTGCTTTGTTCTGGCTGGACACCTATCACATTGATGGTCTGCGGGTTGATGCTGTGGCGTCCATGCTGTACCTGAACTATTCGCGAACTGAAGGCAATTGGCTACCAAACATTCACGGTGGCCACGAAAACCTCGAAGCCATCGCCTTTCTGCGGGAGCTGAACCAGGTGTGCCGCGAGCGTTATCCCGGCACCATGATAATTGCAGAAGAGTCGACATCATGGCCCCAGGTAACTCGGCCGGCATCGGTCGGCGGCCTGGATTTCTGCCTGAAATGGAATATGGGATGGATGCACGACACGCTGGATTACCTCAGCCAGGATCCGGTGTATCGACAATATCACCACGACAAACTTACGTTCGGTTTGATCTACGCTTTCAACGAACGTTTTCTGTTGCCTCTTTCCCACGACGAAGTGGTCCATGAGAAAGGCAGCCTGCTGAACAAAATGCCCGGGGATGATTGGCAGCAACGAGCCAACCTTCGGCTCCTGTTCACTTACCTCTACACCTACCCCGGCGCCAAATTGCTGTTCATGGGCGGTGAATTCGGCCAGCGAAGGGAGTGGAATGAAAAGCGCGAACTCGATTGGGAGCTTTTGGAGCAGGACTCACACCGGGGGTTACAACATCTGGTCAGGGACTTGAATTACCTGTTGAAAGAACAGCCTGCACTGCATAAGGTCAATTTTCATCCGGATGGCTTTGAGTGGATCGACTGCCACGACTCTCCCCAGTCGGTGATCAGCTTCCTTAGAAAAGTCGATGATCGGTCTGTTGTCGTTATCATCAACTTTACCCCGGTGCCCCGGTTTGACTACCGCATCGGTGTCCCTTGTGGCGGACACTGGCAGGAGCTCCTGAACTCGGACTCAACCTATTACGGCGGCAGTAATCTCGGCAACCCGTTCGCCATCGGGGCCGAGGACGTGCCTTGGATGGGCAGGCCCCATTCGGTCAGCCTGACGCTACCACCGTTAGGTGCCATCGTGCTGGAGCACAAACCATGATCCGGGTACTGTTCGTCACCAGTGAGGTGTACCCCGTTATCAAGACAGGCGGGCTTGCGGATGTATCGGCAAGCTTACCCGAAGCCCTGCATGAGCAGGATCAGGATGTACACATTCTGCTGCCCGGTTATCCCGCAGCAATGGCCGTAGCGAAGAAAAACGGTTCGCTCCGAAAGGCGCAACTGCGAATCGGTGTCTATCCGGTAACGCTCTGGCAGACACAGCTTCCCGGCTCGCCTGTGATGTTATGGCTCGTGGACTGCCCGCCCCTGTTTGATCGTCCCGGAAATCCTTATCAGAACGAGGAAGGCAGCGATTGGTGGGACAATGCTCATCGGTATTACCTATTCGCTCGGGTAGCGACAATGATGGCGCTGGGTCAGGCTGATCTGAACTGGATTCCGGATGTGGTCCACTGCAATGACTGGCAAACCGGGCTAGTGCCCGTGTTGATGAACAGTTGTAACAAGCGTCCCGCGACGGTTTTCACCATCCATAATCTTGCCTACCAAGGACTCTTCTCTCACGAAACTTTCCGGTCACTGGGATTACCGGATTCTCTGTGGCGCTTTGACCAACTGGAATTTCATGGCCAACTGTCATTTATTAAAGGCGGGTTGGTGTTCAGCGACCATCTGACCACGGTCAGCCCCGGATACGCGAAGGAAATCTGCAATCCGCAACTCGGTTATGGCCTGGACGGCCTGCTGCGACATCGTGAGCACGCTCTGACCGGAATTCTCAACGGTATCGATACCCACCAGTGGGATCCGGAATCCGACCCGTATCTTGATCATCACTATGACGTGGATCACCTTCTCGACAAACAACAATGCCGCAAAGATCTGCAGCAACAGGTCAAGCTTGAAGCCAACGCCGAGGCTCCATTGCTTGGTTTCGTCGGGCGGTTCGTCGAGCAAAAAGGCATAGATCTGCTATTAAATGTGCTTCCTGGTTTACTCGATAAAGGTTGTCAGTGCGTGATTCTGGGCTCCGGGCTTCGGGAGTACGAGCAAACGGCAGTCGAACTTGCGGAACGGTACCCCGGCAGGCTATCGGTAACTCTGGGGTACAACGAGGCACTCGCCCACCGCATTACCGCTGGTGTTGATCTGTTTGTCATGCCTTCCCGGTTTGAGCCTTGTGGTCTGAATCAGATGTACAGCCTTCGGTACGGAACCCTCCCGGTGGTGCACCGCGTTGGTGGGCTCAGGGATACAGTCTTCGATCCGCAACATGTCCCGTTTGACCAGGCGAATGGTTTTACTTTCGACATGCCGGAGCGATCGGCACTGCTGGCAGCTATTGCACGAGCACTTGAATGCTTTGATCGCCCAAACACCCGGCAGCGACTTCAGCGCAACGGTATGGCCGGAGACTATTCCTGGCAGATCCGCGCACGGGAATATATCGATATTTACCGTCAGATTCTGGCCGCCCGGCAGAGCATTATTGACGACTAACAGGGAAAAGCCCTCGTAGGAGGCAACGAACATGCACAAAGCGACTGAGTTCAAGCTGGAAGCCCGACCCAGCATCCCGGAATCCCTTGTCCGCCTGGACGAACTGGCCAATGATCTGTTCTACAGTTGGGATCACGGCGTTCGCAACCTGTTTGCCCGTATTGATCTGCGTCTATGGCAGAAAGTGGCCCATAATCCGAAACTGTTTCTCCGGCGCGTGGCACAGAATCGACTGGACGAGGCAGCTGAAGATCGGGCGTTTCTCTCTGAGTACCGGCGTATTCTGAGCAATTACGATGCATACCTGGAAGTGGAACCGGGGCCAGAAGTCACCTCCCGACTTGATCCGGAAACCGCACTGGTTGCCTATTTTTGCGCCGAGTTCGGTTTCCACGAGAGTTTTCCGATTTATTCCGGTGGCCTGGGGATTCTCGCTGGTGATCACTGTAAAGCCGCCAGTGATCTGGGTTTACCGTTCGTCGCGGTGGGGTTGCTCTATCAACAGGGCTATTTTATCCAGACCATCAACGCCCAGGGCCAACAAGTGGCCCGCTACCAGTCTCATTTCAGCGATGAATTACCGATTTCGCTGGTCGAACTGAACGGTGCGCCATTACTGGTTTCCGTGCCCTTCCCTGGCCGTGTGGTTTACGCCAAGGTCTGGAAAGCCCGGGTGGGTCATATTTGTCTTTATCTGCTGGACACCCATGTTGAGGAAAACAGCCCTGAAGACAGAGAGCTTACTCTGCAGTTGTATGGCGGCGACGAGACCACGCGGATCAGCCAGGAAATGCTACTGGGCATTGGCGGCGTTCGGGTGCTGGATGCACTCGGACTTTCGCCCACCGTCTGGCACATCAATGAAGGCCATGCTGCCTTCCTGATCCTGGAACGCTGTCGCAAGGCAATGGCCAAAGGCCTCACGTTTGACGCTGCCCTGGAGCTGAATGCCGGATCGACACTGTTCACCACCCACACCCCGGTTCCGGCCGGCCATGACATCTTTTCCCGTGAACTGGTCCAGCATAGTCTGGGAGAATACCTTACAGAGTCCGGCCTGGATTTTGACACGGTATTCAGGCTTGGCTCGAAAAACTCAGGCGACTCTTTCAATATGACCAGCCTCGGATTGCGTGGTTCGCGCTTCCATAATGGTGTGAGCCGAATCCACGGTGGCATTGCCTCAAGAATGGAAGGTGAAATCTGGCCCCAGATACCGCCCGAAGATAATCCGATCGGCTACATCACGAACGGTGTCCACGTTCCTACCTTCCTTGCGCCGGAATGGTCCAGCCTGTTCGATATCCAGGCCCCCACCTGGAAAAGCGAGCTTCGAAATGCGGATTTCTGGGAGTTTGTCGACAAGATTCCTGATTACCATTACTGGAGTGTGCACAAAGCCCTGAAACAACAGATGGGTGATTACATCGTGCGCTGCCTCAGGCGTCAACACCGTCGTAACGGCACCGGTCACTCCGCAACCGAGCGGATGACACAACACCTGGTGTCACCTGAAAAAGACACCATGGTCATCGGTTTTGCGCGTAGGTTTGCCACCTACAAGCGAGCAACACTGATCTTTTCCGACCTGGAGCGCCTCGAACGCCTGCTGACCGATCCCGAACGCCCGGTGGTTGTGGTTTTTGCCGGAAAAGCTCACCCGAAGGACAAGCCTGGTCAGCAAATGATCCGGGTCATTCATGATCTGGCTATGCAGCCGGCGTTGATGGGGCACATCATTCTTCTGGAAGATTACGACCAGGCGATGGCGCGCCGCCTGCTCTGTGGCGTTGATGTCTGGCTGAACACACCGGAATATCCCAAAGAAGCCAGTGGAACCTCGGGAGAAAAAGCCGCTCTGAACGGCGCCCTGAACCTGAGCGTGCTGGATGGCTGGTGGGGTGAAGGTTACAACGGCAAAAACGGCTGGACCATCAACCCGCGCAGCACCGATCTCGATCCGGAGTTCCGAAACCAGGAGGAAGCCCGGGACCTGCTCGATCTTCTCGAGTTTGAAGTCATACCCCTGTACTACAACAGGGCCTCCCAGGGCTATTCCAAGGGCTGGGTGCAACGCTCCAAAGCCTCAATGAAAACCATCACTCCTCGATTCAACAGCCAACGCATGGTTATGGACTATGTCGAGCGCTATTACCAGCCGGCCTGCACTCAGGGTAAAAAGCTCTCCGACAACAACTACCAACTGGCAATGGAACTGGCGGACTGGAAAGAGAGAATTCGCCGTGACTGGAAGGGAGTGAGTTTATCGGTCCGTCAGCGTATGCCCGCAGAGTGTTTGCACGACGAGGAGATAAACCTCACAGTGAGCGTGCAACTCAATGGCTTGAGGCCGGAAGATGTGCACGTGGAATGTCTGGTAACACCCGAATGCACCGGCACCCACGAATGCACCGGGTCTGACCATATTCTGCTGCAGCATGAAGCTGAATCCGAGAACGAGGGACAGGCAGGCGGCGATACGCTCTTTTCGGCACGAGTTCTGCCGCCTTACCCAGGACTACAGTCCCTGAGGGTCCGGATGTACCCCTTCCATGAAGGACTGACCCATCCGCTGGAGATGGGCGCAATGATCTGGTTATAAGGGGCTTTATCCGAGACTACAGCGCGTGCTGGCGAATGAAGCGACCGATGTCCTGAACTTCTTCCAGGCAGACACTGTGTTCCATCGGGTAGGTTTCGTAACGGGGCTGGTAACCCATGGTCTCAAGCTGTTCCACACTCCGGCGGCCCAAGGCCTCGGGTACCACTGGATCAAACGACCCATGATAGACATTAATGGGAATGGCCCGGTTGGCAGCAGACAGCTCAACCGTGTCGAACGTTGCGAAGTAGGTCGACAGAGCGAGAATGCCCGCCAGCCGCTTCGGGTAGCTCAGGCCGAGTTCATACGCCACCGCCCCACCCTGGGAAAAGCCGGCAATAATAATGTTCTCGGCGGAGATTCCTCTTTCGATTTCGCGGTCTATCATGCGGGCCACAGCATCGGCTGAGGCTTTAAGTTGTTCTGTGTCGATCACCCTGTCGAGATCCATCGCTTTTATGTCGTACCAGGCAGGCATACTCATGCCGCCATTGATGGTTACCGGCATAACAGGTGCGTGGGGAAACAGAAAACGCACGGCCGCGCCGTCGGGAAGCCCAAGTTCGGGAACCACCGGTTCGAAATCATGACCGCTGGCACCCAGGCCGTGAAGCCAGATTACGGTAGCCGTCGGGTTGGGGTTGGTTTCCAGTTCAATATACTCAAGTTCCTGCACAAAATACCTCAATCGTCGGTGCCGGGTGTGTTCGCGTCGGGACCGTTCGCCTGCAAAGCGGTCACAACGGGGTTGGCGTACATGTCCAGCAGGTAGGGACGAATCGCTTCGTCGCAGCTTTCGAGCCTTCGCTCCATTTCCGCCTCTGCAGCTTCCAGTTCGGCAGGTGACCAGGTTTCCGCAGTCACCACGGAATCACTTACCGTATCCGGCGTGGCGTGGGCATCCGGATGAATGCCCCTTTGCCGGTAAGCTACCAGGTTGGAGGCGTGTAAGTGGTAGTTGGCGTGCATTTCACGATCGATTCGCGTGGCGAGATCCTTGGCGTTATCCGGGGAGTCCGTAATCGGGGCACCGAAATGCACATGTACATGCCCCTTGAAGCCCGTCAGCCCCTTCATGATCTGCTCGGTATCTTCCCCCGACGCCTTGGTGTAACTTCCCGTCCGGGCCCGGGTTTCCAGCTCGCGGGCCTTGTCCGCGTCGCAGGGATCGTATTCATAGGCGATGGACACCGGCACAATGTGCAGGCGATTCATCGTTTCCGCGAAATCCAGGCCACTCTTTTTCTTGCTCATGTAGAACATCTTGATGATCGCCGGATCGGTAAAATCCAGGCCATCCTTTGCCCGACCTTCCCGCTGGGCAATCCAGATACTGTGGTTGGTATCAATGCTGTGATTGATAAAGCTTGAGAGCGTGATGTAGGCGTCCCGCATTTCCCTGGGGCTGGTCATGTTCCTGCGCACCACGAAGCTCTTGTTCAGGCGCATCATCTCGGCAAATACCCGATTGGCAAGCAAGTTGTCACCAATTGCAATGCGGGTTGTGTTGAACCCATTGGCGAACAGCAAGTGATTTACCACCATCGGGTCAAACACGATATCCCGATGGTTGGAAATAAACAGGTGCGCCGTATGTTTATCGAGATTCTCGAGGCCACTTTGGGTCACACGAGTGGTTGTATGCTCCACCAACTCCCCTACATACTCAGACACCTTGGCTTGCAGGTCATCAACCCGCGTCAAATGACCAAAATTTTTGACGAGCCAGCGTTTGATCCACAGGCGCAACACTCCCGGAGCCCAGCGGGCCAGTGTGGGAGATTTGAAACGGGCGATCATGTCCAGAAATTCCGGATCATTCACCAGGCGCTTGATGGCAGAACCGGTTTCTTCGTCCAGGTAAGGACGGATGGCATCAAATTCCTGCATGGAGTTCCTGTTGTTTTCAGTGTCAGTCAAAGTCTGCAGTTCTTGGCGATGACGTTAAAAATCGCGGTATTGTAGCGTTTATCCGGGTGTTTTACCTCTAATTAGCCCGCTAATCTGGTATGATTTCGACCCTCGAATAACCTGACCGATCATTCCCGCATCCCGGCACTGGTATCCATGGACTTTGATCAACTGAGCACAGAACGCCCAACCCTTTCCCGGAAACAGCCTGAACAGGTTCTGCACGAGGTCTTTGGTTATGAAACCTTCCGACCACTACAAGGAGAGATCATCCACGAAGTGGTCAATGGGGGTGATGCCCTTGTATTGATGCCAACCGGTGGTGGTAAATCCTTGTGCTACCAGGTGCCGGCGCTGGTGCGCCCGGGTACGGCGGTAGTGATTTCACCGTTGATTGCCTTGATGCAGGATCAGGTAGCCGCATTGAATGAATTGGGCGTCAGGGCGTCGTTCCTGAATTCCACCATGGATTTTGCCCAGGCCAGGGATACCGAAAACGCGCTGATGACCGGCGAGCTGGACCTGCTGTATTGCGCACCTGAACGACTGATACAGCCGCGAACAATCGACCTTCTCCACAACTCGTCGATATCCCTGTTTGCCATAGACGAAGCCCACTGTGTATCTCAGTGGGGGCATGACTTCCGCTCTGATTACCTGGAACTGAGCCTGTTGGCGGAGCAATTCCCCGGCGTGCCTCGCATCGCTCTAACGGCAACCGCGGATGAGCGGACCCGCAAGGAAATCGCCGAGCGGTTATCGCTGACCAGTGCACGCCACTTCGTCAGCGGCTTCGACCGTCCAAACATTCAATATAGAATTTCACCAAAAACCAATGCCAACAAACAGTTGCTGGACTTTATTAAAGCAGAACATGATGGTGATTGTGGCATTGTTTATTGCATGTCCCGCAACAAAGTCGACGCCACTGCGCGGATGTTGGCGGATAAGGGCTATACCGCTCTGCCCTATCATGCCGGTTTGAATGCGACGGAACGGGCCCGAAACCAGGAGCGCTTTCTAAGGGAAGACGGCGTCATCGTGGTGGCTACTATCGCGTTTGGCATGGGTATCGACAAGCCGGACGTGCGGTTTGTTGCTCACCTGGATCTTCCCAAGAGCCTGGAAGCCTATTACCAGGAGACAGGCCGCGCCGGACGTGACGGCAAACCCTCTACCGCGTGGATGGTCTACGGCCTGCAGGACGTCATCAAACTGCGGCAGATGCTGGAAGCCTCCATGGGGAACGACCAGTTCAAGCGGGTCGAGCGACAAAAACTGGACGCCATGCTCGGGCTCTGTGAAGTGACCAGCTGTCGCCGACAGGTTTTGCTCCGGTATTTTGGCGACGTCCTGGACCAGTCCTGCGGAAACTGCGACACCTGCCTGAATCCGCCGGACACCTGGGACGGTACCGTTGCGGTACAGAAAGCCTTGTCCTGCGTATTCAGGACCGGCCAGCGCTATGGCGTTACCTACCTGATCGATGTTCTCAGAGGCTCCGAAAACGAGCGTATCCGCCAGTTTGGCCACGACAAGGTATCCACCTATGGCATCGGCACGGAACTCTCGGTCAATGAATGGAAATCGGTGTTTCGGCAGCTGGTCGCCAACGGTTATCTCCGGGCGGACCCTGAAGGCTACGGTTCGCTTCAGCTCACGGAACAATGTCGCCCGCTACTGAAGGGTAATGAACCGATACAGTTGCGTAAGGATCCAGCACCAGTCAAATCGTCCGGGCGAGCCAGTTCCGGCAGCGCCCGCACAAAAATCAGTGATCAGATTACCGATCAGGCCGGATGGGATGCGTTAAGGGCCTGCCGGAAGTCGCTGGCGGAACAGCAAGGCGTTCCGCCCTATGTGATATTCCACGACACGACGCTGTTCGACATGCTGGAGCGGCGCCCCACCACGCTTTCCGAGCTGGCGGAAGTGAATGGTGTGGGTGCGGCAAAGCTGGAAAAATACGGTGAGATTTTCCTGCAAACCCTTGGGGATCTTGCCCAGGGTTAGTATTTTCATTTCTGGACCTGAGGCAGTTTTTACAGTTTTTTAGAATTACATACCGTAAGTTAAAAGGATTATGCTCTAGACTGGATACGAACCTACTTTCCCGCAACACGGAAGCACGGAGAAAGACTGCATGGCATGTAGCTCCCACCCTCCTCCGCCACCAAGGAGCCCCTACCCAGTGAGGGTCGTGTTCGGGATACTTTTGAGCGTCCTCGCAGGCACCGCTCAATGTTTCGCAGAGGTCAGGAATACAGCCTATCAGCCCCCTCCGTTACAGGAATACATACTCTGGTACCGAAACTACG
Organism: Marinobacter sp.; assembly: GCA_022014155.1. GTDB lineage: Bacteria > Pseudomonadota > Gammaproteobacteria > Pseudomonadales > Oleiphilaceae > Marinobacter. The sequence goes on from JAKLLS010000028.1 coordinate 19,375, forward strand.
ACAGTCCCGCCATCCGGGCATTGCTCGAGCTCGCCCTGAAAAAAACGCCTGAGTATGGGGAATTCCGGATCATCCGCAGTGAGGAGATGGGTCAAGGGCGCGTGCTTCGGGAGCTGGCCCATGGCCGCACCAGGCTGATTGATATTGCCAATGTCGCCAGCAGCAGCGAGCGGGAGTCACAACTGTTAGCCATCCCCATCCCGATTGACGGCGGGCTGCTTGGGTTCCGGGTCTGCGTGGTTCTTCCCCATTCCCTGCCCATGTTTGAGGGCGTCCGCACGGTGGAGGACCTTAGAGATAGGGGCATCCGTATCGGGCAAGGCCTGCACTGGCCCGACACCGATATCCTGAAGGTTAATAATATTCCGGTGATCACCCACACCCGCTACGAGCTCCTGTTTCGGATGCTTCGCAACGATCGGTTCGATTGTTTTGCCCGGGGTGTAAGTGAAGTCATGTTCGATCTGGCCATCGAAAATGACCCGGAACTGGTCATTGAGCCGTCAATAATGCTGGCCTATCCCATGCCATCCTATTTTTTCACCTCTCCCTACGATTATTTGACAGCACACCGCGTTCAACTGGGTATGGAACGTGCCATTCTGGACGGTAGCTTTGCGCAGTTTCTTACCAATTACTACGGGAAGGCGATTGAAACCCTGGCCCTTGATCGTCGCACTATTATCGTACTCAGGAATCCTTTCCTGAGCGAAGAATCACGCATGGTGGGGCGACAGACCCTGGACAACCTTCAACGCAGGCTTCAGCTCCTGAGCCAGTAGTGTCAAGAACGGAGCACCTAGACCCGGAACCGCGATACGTTCTGGTTTAACGTATTGCCGATCGACTCAATCTGGCTGCTGTAGACGTCGTTTTCGCTGGCAGCGGTGGCCGCTTCCTGACCCTGATCCGCAATTCGCGTAATGGAAGAATTCAGCTCTTCCGTCACCGACGTCTGCTCTTCAGATGCGGTGGCGATTTGCGTGGTCATCTGACTGATTGAAGTGATCGCCTCGGCAATGCGGTTCAGCGCCTCCATTGCATCCTGGGCTTTCTCCATGCTGACATTGGAGACAGCGGTTGATGCCTTCATGACATCTACCGCGTTGCTGGCACCCTTCTGTAGCCGTTCAATCATGTTGTTGATCTCTTCCGTGCTGTCCTGAGTACGGCTGGCCAGATTACGCACTTCATCCGCGACCACGGCAAAGCCGCGGCCGGCTTCGCCTGCACGTGCAGCCTCAATGGCAGCGTTGAGAGCAAGCAGGTTGGTTTGTTCGGCAATCCCCTGAATGACTTCCAGTACGGAAGTGATATCGCTCACATCCTTGCCCAGCGTGTCGATCACTTCCGCTGCAGAGGTGATTTCCCGGGACAACTTCTGCACCGCATCACGGGAAGCCTCAACTGTCTCCAGTGAAGCGCGGCTGTCACTGTCCGCGGTGTTGGCGGCATCGGCAGTTTGCTGGGCGTTCTGGGCAATCTCACCGGCGGCTGCCGACATCTCATTGATGGCAGTGGCCACCATATCGACTTCTGCCTGCTGGCTTTCAACGCTGGTGCGGCTGGTGCTCGCTGTCTGGCGAAGGGATGTAACATTATCCTTGAGTTCCGTGGTGCCTTTCTGAACATCGCGGACTACCGCCTGAATGTTACCAACGAAACTGTTAAAGTTGCGGGCCAGGCGTCCAAACTCATCCTTCCCGCTGTCATCCAGTCTCTGGGTCAGATCTGCATCACCGGTGGCAATATCCTCCATCGCACGGTTAAGGCGGTGCACCGGTGCCATCAGCACGCGAATACCAAAATGCAGCACAAGCAGTGAGATCACCAACCCAACCAACGCCATAATGATACCTGTCACCCGGGCAGCCGCAACCGGCTCGTGGATCATGTCCTGGTTCACGAATGTACCGAGATACCAGTCCACGCCCCGGGCACCACTGATCGCATGAAAACTGGCACTCCAGTTAGCGCCGTCGACCTGGTAATGGTGATCAGCGCCGTCAAGTTTCGGGGATTGACCAATCAGTTCACGGATTCCCTTGCCAATCAATTCTTCATCCGGATGGAACAACACCGTACCATCGGCACTGATCAGTGATGCGTACCCCGTACCCGCCAACGTAACTTCGGCCAAACTTTCTTCAATGGCTTGCAGAGCGATGTCACCACCCGCAACCCCACGGTATGGACCTGATTTTATCGGAGCCATAGTGGTGATAATCGTGTTGCCGGTAATAACATCTCTGTACGGCTTGGTGAACGAGGCGCGGCCAAGATCCGTGGCGATCTGGTACCAGGGACGGGTTCTGGGATCAAAATCCGATGGCAGGCTGGCGTTATCCTCCTCGGTTTTCATCAGCATGTAGCCGTCTTCACGCCCCACGTAAACATCCTTGAAATTACCGCCGGCCGTAGCGGATTGCAGCAGCACCCTTGCCTGCCGATCGGTGCGCAGTTGCTCCATGGCTTTTGCCGTTGCCTCCGTCATGGCCAGCCGAGTGTTGAGCCAATCGGCAATGCCTGACGTACTCTGCGCGACGGCTTCATCTATGAGGGCATCAACATAGGTATCCGTGGTGTGCTGCAATCGCAGGTTGCTAGACAACGTAAACGCCACCATCACCAGAATGAGCAGGACACCAAAAGCGGTAAGCAGTTTTTGACCAAACGTCAGTTGCACAGGGGGATCTCCAATAAAAGTTACCAAGTCTTTCGGCGGCGAATGCGAAGTCTTTAATGCCTTCTGATAAAATGCCTGCTATTGCTTAAGGTATAGTGATCCAAACCTGAGCCAATCCATTCCATCATTAGTCACGGGAGCCTCTCTGTATGGCCCACGAAGAGCTGCATCTCAATCTCCGAAACCTTACCCTGGACGATTACGAACAGCTTCAGCAGCTGATGGACCGAATATATGATGATATTGGCGGAGCCTGGCCAAAGGAGACCATCAAGGCACTGGTCGAGCAGTTCCCCGATGGCCAGATATGCATTGAAGACTCCGGGGAGTTGATTGCCGTTGCCCTGACTGTGTGTGTGAAATACGAGCGCTTTAGCAACCCCCACACCTATGACGACCTGATTCTCCGCAACGAAAAGATCTGGCATAACCCCAAGGGCGATTCCCTCTACGGGCTGGACGTGTTTATCCACCCTGAGTACCGGGGCTATCGACTGGGGCGCCGGCTGTATGAAGCCCGAAAGGAGCTGTGCCGATCAATGAATCTGCGCGCCATTCTTGCCGGTGGTCGGGTTCCCGGTTACTACAAGTATGCGGACCAGTACTCCCCGGCGGAATACATTCAGCGAGTGGACCGCAAGGAAATCTACGACCCGATCCTCACGTTCCAGCTTTCAAACGATTTTCAGGTCACTCGCCTGATGCACAAATATCTGCCGGAGGACAAGAAATCCCTCGGGTACGCGACGTTGCTTGAGTGGCGAAACATCCTCTACACGCCGCCCTCGCCCGTGCTCGACGTGAAAAAGACACAGGTTCGCCTCGGTGCTGTTCAGTGGCAGATGCGTGAGTTCACCTCAGTAGAAGAAGTGCTCAAGCAGGTGGAGTACTTCGTTGATGCGCTGTCCGATTACAAGAGTGACATTGCCCTGTTCCCCGAGTTTTTCAACGCACCCTTGATGGGACTGACCGACCAGATGGACCAGACCCGAGCCATTCGTTTCCTGGCGGGTTTCACGGAACAATTCCGCAATGAGATGTCCGAAATGGCGGTGAGCTACAACATCAACATCGTCACCGGCTCAATGCCGTTACTGGAAAACGATCGGGTTTATAACGTGTCATACCTGTGCCATCGTGACGGTCGTGTCGACGAACAGAGAAAGATTCACATCACCCCGCACGAACGCCGGGACTGGGTGATTGAGGGGGGTAACCAATTCCAGGTATTCGATACCGATGCTGGCCGGGTCGCCATCATGATCTGCTATGACATCGAGTTCCCGGAACTGGGGCGCATCGCAGCCGATCAGGATGTCGACATCATCTGCGTGCCCTTTTGGACCGATACGAAAAATGGCTACCTGAGGGTTCGCCACTGCGCCCAGGCGCGTGCCATTGAGAATGAATGTTACGTCGTGATCACCGGTAGCGTCGGCAACCTGCCGAAAGTAGAGAACCTTGACGTCCAGTACGCTCAGTCGTCCGTATTCTCACCCTCCGATTTTGCGTTTCCCCATGATGCCGTCATGGCCGAAACCACGCCCAACACGGAAATGATCATGTTTTCCGACATGGATCTGGAAAAACTCAAACTGGTGCGCAACGAGGGCTCAGTGACGAACCTCAAGGACCGTCGAACGGACATGTATAATGTAAAAACCCGTTGATTTGGCCTGGATAGACTGTTCATACAGTTGATGAACAGTCTGAGAGGACTATTGTATAGCGCTGACACCGTTGCCAAATCTTCCATGTGTGACTATTGTTTAATCAACCACCAACGGTATAGTTGGACCGGACAGCATTCCGGCCCCGGAGAACCCGAGACAATCTTTCATGAACGAAGCACTACCGGATCTCATCGCACGCTTTCGCATCAAGCATGGCCTTTTTCGCAAGGAAACGGTTGAAGCGGCACTGTTTGAGCTGGACAACTTTGGCTGTGTCATGAAAACGGACAAGGTCTTCAAGCCGGGCGATACGGTCACTCTGGACCTGATCATGGATATGCCTTTTGAGAACATTCAGGCAGAGGGTATATCCGGACTGGTCACAGAACGCAGAAAACACTGTAGCAATTTCTTTTATTCAATTGATTTTATTGAAGTCGGAGACTCAGATGCTTCTCCGACGACCGATAAACTCCGACGTATCCGGGATGTGGTCATAAAAAAACAGTCATTGAAATCACGACGTTCCTCCGGGCCAGGTTCTGGTTTACAGCAAACGGCCTGATTAAGCACCACCCTCACTTCGTTCAAACCGCAAGGAGATTGCCTTCATGGCCAAGAAAGCCAAGCCAAGCGTGGATAAAATCGTAAAAAAAGTGAACAAGGAGTTCGACAAAACGTCTTCCCAGATCGAAAAACTGATCAACGACGCTCTCAAGCAATTCGACAGCCTTCAGAACCAGATTCAGGAACCGGTTCGTAAACTGCTTAAAGAGGTTGATGAGCTGCGCGATCGGGAAATGAAGCGTTTTAATGAGGAATTTGAGCGCCGCCTGAATGAATTTCATGAGTTGCAGAACAGCATCCTGGAACGTCTGGGCATCGCCAGCAAAGAACTGAAAGATGAAGTAAAGAAAACCGCGGACACGGCTTCGACCAAGGTCAGCGCGGCCAAGCCCAAGGCGGCCACCACTAAACCGGCGCCCAAGAGCACCGCTAAAAAGGCCCCGGCCAAAACAGCGGCTAAAGCCAAGACAACCGCTAAACCGAAGACAACCGCCAAAAAGGCGCCGGCCAAGAAGGCGGCAAAGCCTGTGAACAAAAATGATCTGACCCGCGTTAAGGGTATCGGCCCGGCCACCGCAAAGAAGATGCAGGAAGCCGGCATTAACTCCATTGAGCAGATCGCCACTCCCTCTGACACTGATAAGGAAAAGCTGCAAGCCTTCTCAAAAATGAAAGGGTTCGCGACGCTGTCTGACGAAGCCAAGAAAATTCTTTGATGCGAACGCCTGATCAGCCTGTATTACGGGATATTGTCCTGATTGGCGGTGGGCACAGCCACGTAGGGGTTCTTAAGCGATTCGCCATGAACCCCGTACCGGGTGTCCGGTTAACACTGATCTGTCGAGACACCCATACCCCCTACTCCGGCATGCTTCCGGGGTACGTGGCTGGGCATTATTCCTACGACGATGTGCACATTGACCTGAGCCGACTGGCCGAGTACGCCGGCGCGCGGTTCTATCGCGATGAAGCCGTGGGCCTCGACCGGGATCGAAAACGGGTTATCTGTAAGAACCGTCCGGATGTGCCCTACGACCTCCTGTCCATTAACATCGGTTCTTCTCCGCGCGTCGAAGAAGTCTCCGGTGCGGCGGATCATGCCGTGCCTGTCAAACCGATCAACGGTTTCAACAGTCGATGGCTGGCGTTGCTGTCACGGCTTGAAAACCACCAGGGGCCCATGACTGTGGCCGTAGTAGGTGCCGGCGCCGGTGGCGTGGAACTGACCCTCGCCATGCAGTTCCGTTTGCGGAACGAACTGAAACAACGGGGCCTTGACCCGGACCAGTTGCACTTCCATTTGTTTGACGCCGCAACCGAGATCCTGCCCACCCACAATGCCAAGGTGCGCGCAATATTCGCCGAAAAACTCAGCAGCCGTGGCGTGAAGGTGCATCTGGACTCCCCTGTCTCGCAGGTGGAAGCAGGTAGGCTTCAAACCGAGAACGGAGAAAAATTCGACGTTGACGAAGTACTTTGGGTCACCCGCGCAGGCGGTCCCGCCTGGCTGAAGGAAACTGGCCTGGCACTCGACGACGGTGGGTTTATCCGTGTTCGGGACACACTGCAATCCGAAACGGACGATGCCATTTTTGCTGCCGGTGATATCGCCAACGTAATGAATCATCCCCGAGAGAAAGCAGGCGTGTTTGCTGTCCGACAGGGCCCGCCATTGGCAGACAATCTCAAACGACTGGCAACTGGTAAGTCTGCGAAGGACTTCCATCCTCAAAAGAAATGGCTGGCGCTGATCAGTACGGGCGATCAGTACGCTGTCGCCTCCCGAGGTGATGTTTCCTTCTCTGGCCCATGGGTGTGGCGCTGGAAAGACTGGATTGATCGCCGATTCATGGACAAGTTCAGCGATCTTCCACCCATGGAAGATACCGGAAAGTTACCGGATACCGCCGCCGCACAGAGTGCCGAGGAAGCGTCTCAGGCCATTTCCGCAGTCGCCATGCGATGTGGCGGCTGTGGCGCCAAGGTTGGCAGCACGGTCCTGTCACGGGCGCTCAGAGAACTGAAGCCCATCGAAAGGGATGACATCATTATCGGTCTGCACGCCCCTGACGATGCAGCCGTGCTGAGGGTACCGCCCGGAAAAGCGGTGGTTCATACCGTCGACTTCTTCCGTGCGTTCATTGATGATCCCTACATCTTTGGCCAGGTGGCGGCTAACCACAGCCTCGGCGATGTGTTCGCCATGGGCGCCGAAGCCCAAAGCGCCACCGCTGTTGCGACCGTGCCTTATGGCATCGAGTCCAAGGTGGAGGATGTGGTGTACCAGATGATGTCCGGTGCCGTTGAGGTGTTGAACGATGCCGGCTGTGCCCTGGTGGGCGGTCATACCGGCGAGGGCCGGGAACTGGCTCTGGGGTTTGCCGTCAACGGCTTGATCGATCCAGAAGAAGTCATGAGCAAGGGCGGACTCAAAGCGGGAGATGCACTGATCCTCACCAAGCCCATTGGCACCGGCACCCTGTTTGCCGCCCATGCAAGACTCGCAGCGAAAGGCCGCTGGATTGATTCGGCTCTCGCATCAATGATCCAGTCCAACAAGAACGCGGCCCAGTGCCTGCGGAAGTACGGCTCCAAAGCCTGCACGGATGTGACCGGATTTGGCCTGCTGGGGCACCTGGTGGAAATGACCCGGCCTTCGGGCGTGGATGCCGAGTTGGACCTGTCCGCAATTCCGATATTGCCTGGCGCCGAGGAAACGGCCGCGGCTGGCATTTTGAGCTCGCTACAGCCCGCGAATATCCGGCTTCGTCGGGGAATTCAGGATCAGGAAAGATGGGTCAATCATCCCCGTTATCCTCTGATCTTTGATCCCCAAACCGCCGGAGGACTACTGGCCAGCGTGCCGGCGGACGTTGCGGATGACTGCGTGCGGGAACTCAAAGCCATGGGCTATCCCCACACGGCGATTATCGGCAGGGTCAAACCACAGGACGAAAGCGGCCCCATCGAACCGATCAGTCTTCGGGACTGAGTCTCTTCTTGCTGTTGGCGATGGCTACTTCTATCGCCCTCAGCAAGGCCTCCTGTTCCGCTTCCGGAACAAACTCCCCGGCCAGTTTTACTACCCACTGCTGCAGTTGCGACAGGTAATCCGGCGAGCTTTCCGCACGGTAGAGCAACTCGGCAAGATGCTGTTCATCCTTCACCCGAAAATAGCCGGGATAGTCGCTCCCCAGCAGTCCCCGGTTTCCGGGAATATCCGACGCAATAATGGGAAGGCCCGCGCGGCAGGCCTCCGAAACTACGTTGGCGCCACCTTCCATCACAGAACTGATCACCATCACCTTTGAGCGAGCCATGAGCGCGTCGGTTGCCGGTTTGTCCAATTCGCCCAGCCATTGAAAGCGGGGGTTTCTGGCCTGCTCGGCTTCAGCCTGACGCTGCCAATGTTCGGAATGGGGTTTACCAGCATTGTAGATTCGTACCCGGGAATTCTCCGGCAGGTAGTGGCAAGCAAGCGCCGCTCGCAGCGAGTCTTTTTCATCCCGCAAATGACCAATCACACAAACGTCGAAGGAGTGATCGCCATTCCGGGATGGTGTGATTAACCCGGCAGACTGCAAAACCGTCATCAGTTTTGACCGGTAAACTTCCGGAATATCGTCGGCAACCCTATGGTGCAGGCCGATAAGGGTGTCCGCCAAGGCCATGGAGTTATGGGTGTCGTCAGGATACTCAAACTGATGATGGTATATATCTGTTCCGGTGAGCACGGCAATCATCGGAACCTCCGGATTTGTCCGGCGAAATTCCCGGATGGCCTCATGGCTGCGCCAGGCATGAAGGGCAATGAATACATCGCAGTCTTCTGACGATAATCCGGTGACCACAGAAACCCGGTGCCCGGCATTTTTCAGCAACGTTGCCCAACGTTCCGCCGTGGCCCGGTTGCCGGCCCGTGAGCCGGGTGGTGCAGGCGTCAGAATCTGGATGTGCATTATTTGGCTTTCCGCTTTTACTGGTTCTTATTGGTTTGTTCGAGCTGCCAGGGCGAAGACCTGTTTGCGCAGGTCAATCGTATAGATGTTCATGCTGGAGGTAAATCAAGGTATCCTAAACCCTCTTATGCGTAACACTCTGAATAACCCCCCTTTAACCAAGGAAACACCATGGCTATGAGCTTTATACGGAAATTGATGCTTTCCAGCATGCTTGCCTTCGCCTCTTTTGCGGCTTCAGCGGAGACATTCGTGTTCACCGCGATTCCTGACGAAGATGAAACCAGGCTGATGGAGCGCTTCCAGGGCATCGCCGATTACCTGCAGGAAGAGCTGGGGGTCGAGGTACGATACATTCCGGTGAAATCCTATGCTGCCGCGATTTCCGCATTCCGCAACAATCAAGTCCAACTGGCCTGGTTCGGTGGCCTGTCTGGCGTTCAGGCGCGCTCTCTCGTTCCTGGCTCCCAGGCGCTGGCGCAGGGTGTTGAGGATGAAGCCTTCTACAACTATTTCATTGCCCACAAGAGCACTGGTCTGGAAAGGTCGGACACCCTACCGGAAGATATACGTGGCAAAACCTTCACCTTTGGCTCAAAGGGCTCTACCTCCGGCCGGTTGATTCCGGAATACCATATCCGCCGCATTTTTAATGAAGCTCCCGACGATGTGTTTTCCCGGGTGGGTTTCAGTGGCAACCACACCCGCACCCTGCGTTTGGTGGAAGCAGGAACTTACGAGGTGGGAGCCATAAATTTTGCCGTTTGGGAAAAGGAGCTGGAGAACGGCAATATCAATACCGATGAGGTAAAAGTCATTTGGAAGACGCCGGCCTACCCAAACTATCAGTGGACCATCCGAGGCGATGTTGACGGCCGTTACGGCGAAGGCTTCACTGACAAAGTCCGCCAGGCTTTGTTGAGCATGGACGATCCGGAATTGCTGGAAAGCTTCCCCCGTTCAGGTTTCATCCCGACAGCCAACGAAAACTACGAGCCTATTCGCTCAGTCGCCGAGCAGATTGGAATTCTGGATTAATGTCGGGATTTAAACTGTCCGGACTGACGGCGTCCTACGGCGGAGAGCGGGTCATCGGCCCGCTCAGCCTGGATGTGAATGAAGGCGAGCGTGTTGCGCTTGTCGGCAAGAGCGGTGCCGGCAAATCAACGCTGATCAAGCTGATTCATGATCGCGTTGACGGTCATGCCTCCCTGGTACCACAGGATCTTGGGTTAGTGAATGCATTGCCGGTATTCCACAACGTGTTCATGGGGCAGCTTGATACGCATCCGGCGTGGTACAACACCCTTACCCTGATTCGCCCCTTCCGCAAGGACAGAGAGGCTGTCACAGGTCTGCTACGGGAACTGGGTATGGCCGACAAATTCTGGGCGCCAACGGCGTCTCTGTCCGGCGGTCAACGGCAGCGTGTGGCCGTCGCCCGCGCGATCTACCGTAATGCAAACCTGTTACTGGCAGACGAGCCGATTTCGGCACTGGATGGTCCGTTGGCCCACCTTGTGATGAAGGCACTAAGCCAACGATTTGCGACCAGCATCATCGCCCTTCATGATGTGGAGATGGCGTTGGCCTATGCCACGCGAATTGTTGGTATCCAGGACGGCCAGATTGCCCTGGATGAATCCAGCAACCGGCTATCCGCGGCTGATATCATGCCGCTTTACTAAAGGGCGACTGCAACTTTATGCATCTCTCCCCTACCCTGAGAATCAGTCTGCTATTCCTGGTGATAGCCATTGCCGCGCTGTTTTTTGCGGACATAGCCATCACCACGGCTAACCCCTGGCGGGATCTCGGGCGCTTTTTCCTGGGGGTGGCAACACCAGATTTCTTCAGTACCGAAGGCCTGGCGACTGCGCTGCTGCGAACGGTAGCATTCGCGTTTGTGGGTGTGGCACTGGGTGGTGCCTGCGGGTTCCTTCTTTCCCTGATCTATCGCTTTTACCCGGTGCGGATATTCTGTGCCTTCATCCGGGCTATTCACGAACTGTTCTGGGCACTGATTTTCCTGCAGTTCTTTGGTTTCCACCCGCTGACGGGCGTGCTGGCCATCGCCATTCCCTACGCGGGTATCTTTGCCAAAGTTTACTCGGAAATTCTGGAAGAGGCTGATCCAGGTCCGGCTCGCCTTCTGCCCCCGGGTACCGGCCTTATTTCCACCTTTTTATATACCCGTATACCGGATTGCTGGGTACAGCTTCGAACGTATACCGCATACCGACTGGAATGTGGTCTTCGGTCCAGTGCGATCCTCGGGTTCGTCGGGCTGCCAACTCTGGGGTTTTATCTGGAAACCTCGTTCTCCCAGGGCCTTTATTCTGAGGCTGGCGCAATGCTGATTCTGTTTTATGTATTGATCGCCACGATTCCTCTTTGGGTAAAACCGAAACTGCTGCCGGTGTATATCCTGGGCGCGCCGTTTTTCCTGGGGGACGGTATGCCCATCATCTGGGGCAATGTGGAGCGCTTTTTCACCCAGGACATCATTCCGGCACCACTTCGTGATGGCGAGGGCCTGGCCGAGCTGGGCTCCTGGTTCGGTGACCTGATGCTCACGGAAGCCCTGCCCGGGATATGGAACACCCTGCTGCTGACCCAGATTGCACTGGTCGCTACCGGAATCCTGACCTTGCTGGCATTTCCGCTGATCTCAAATCACTTCGGGGGGCCGATCAGGCGTACATCCGGCCACGTGTTCCTGGTTATCGCGCGTTCGACGCCCGAGTATATCCTTGCCTACATCCTGCTCCAGCTGTGGGGGCCGTCCATGCTGCCGGCGGTGGTTGCCCTGGCGCTGCACAATGGCGGTATCATCGGCCACCTGATCGGACGGCAGACCAACACCATACAGCTTCGCCCCGATGCCCCGACGGGGTATCGCCGATACAGCTGGGAACTGGTACCAAGAGTCTACCGTTCCTTCCTGGCTTTCCTGTTCTATCGTTGGGAAATCATCATGCGGGAAACCGCCATTCTGGGGATTCTGGGCATCTACACCCTGGGGTTCTACGTGGACAGTGCGATCCAGCAAATCCGTTTCGATCGGGCCATGGTCCTGATTCTGATCACGGCGCTGCTGAATATCGGCATCGACGTACTGGGTCGTTACATCCGCCGCAAACTGGCGTTACAGACCATGCCGACTTGCTGAAGCCTGGTCTCTTTATGCGACTGTGGATCGTTCCAGTTCCCATTGAGTGCCAAGGTCGATGGGCTGCCCTGATCCCGTTGTCTCCGCAGGTATACCGGCAACAACGGGTTTGCTGAAGCTTCCGTCATTCTGGCGGCTCATGGCTTCAACATCCACCGAACGTACAAGGTAAGATTTCCCCCCAACCTGCACCCGTGACCGGTGTGTCAGCCCATAGATAAACCGGCAGTAATCCAGTTTGAGCTGCAGAAGATCCTGTTCGGCCTTGGTGATCTTACGGAGAAGGACTTTCTGAACACTGTCGCTGTAATTCATGGCATCGTCCCTGGCAATCTTGTTATCCCGGCCATTCTACACAATCCTGCCGGACTGTCATGGCCTCAGGCGCCTGGCCCCTCGGCCTCAAAGATCAACTTGACCGGCAGCGGATCCAGGGCGCTATTGCCTTGCTGAAAGTCTATACGCCATAGCATGTCGGGATCGGTCGTGCAGAATGGGGCAACGAATGTCGCCTGCCATACATGAATGCCTTCATCCGTTTCAGTACGATTCAGGGGCACCGGGTATTCACCCAGGTACATGGACTCTCCTTTCAATACCGCCAGAAGCCGGTCCGGTTCGTAGCGTGTGTGAACGCGCAGCAGGTATTCATGCCCCTGTCCCCCTACCTCACCTTGCTCAAGCTCCGCTACCCATGGCCTGCCATTCATCTCCCATTGGCAAGGGCCCGCATTAAGGTCACACACCGCCGGTGCTTCAGAAGTTTTATCTGTATCACCTGACATGAGCCACCCTGGCCCAAAAACGACCACAGCGACCAGCCCCACAATTAATACAATAACCGCCACCGCTCGTATCAATTCCATTTCCCCCAGGCAAAAGTGGCATTATGGTCATTCACAACAGGAACGCAAAGGTTTCTAAACCACTGCCAGTCGTGAGAAAATACGGCGCTTTGATTCACCACCTACAGGATACGCCAGTGCAGCCGGACATTTCCGTTAAGCACCTGAACAAAGTATACGCCGATGGATTTCAGGCCCTGAAGGATATCAACCTGGACATCACCCCCGGTGAGATCTTCGCCCTGCTTGG
>JAKLLS010000029.1 GCA_022014155.1 Marinobacter sp.
CAACGAGATACACAACCCGATGAGGGCGACACGCCATGGTAAAGCGGCTCGCAATTCCCTTTATTCTGATCACCCTGCTCTTCACCCTGGCGTGGCCAGCCCACGCCGAGAGCAAGCTGACGGTAGAGCCAGACCGAACCAGGCTCTACGAGGGCGAAGTACTGACACTGACCGTCCGGGGCAGCATGGAAATCGACATCAATCTCGGCAACCTGTTTGATCTGGATGTCTCCACCTTACCTTCACCGGATATCGGGAAAGTGGAGGATGACTTCGAGATTATCGGTCGTAACCAGCGCTACAGCATCCGTACCGTGAATAACAACATGATGGGTGAAATCACCTGGACCTACCAGTTGGCTCCCAAAAAGACCGGCGAGCTGACTATTCCCCCGCTGAAATTTCAGGATGCCAGTTCCGACCCTGTCAAAATCAACGTAGTGGCCGGCACCTCACCGGATCAGCAACCCGAATCCCGGGACAGTTTTATCGAGTTGTCGACCGACAAGGACGAAGTCTATGTCCAGGAGCAGCTGGTTCTGACCATCAAGCTGTTCTTCAGTGGTAACCTGATTCGCGGCGAGTTGTCGGAACCCGAACACCCCAACGCCATTATCGAAAACCTTGGAAAACAGAGGGAATACAGCCGTTACCGCAACGGTGTTCGTTTCAGGGTGGTCGAGAGGCGCTACGCCATTTACCCCCAACAACCGGGTGAATTCAGCCTGAATGCCATTCACTTCGAGGGCCGCGCCCGAACCCCGGAAGGACAACTGAAATTCCTCCGCGACAGCGAGAAGCTGTTCGACATCCCGGTGAAGGGCATTCCGGACAGCTTCACCGGTGACACCTGGCTGCCCGCCAGCGATCTGGAGCTTTCGGATTCGGGACTGCCGGACAATCAAAACCTGTCCACCGGGCTGAACCTGACCCGAACCCTGTCACTCAGCGCTCAGGGATTGCCGTCAGAAGCCCTGCCACCGTTCCCGGAGCAGGCCGTCCCCGGTATTCGCACCTATCCGGAGCAACCCGAACGCTCAGCTAACAGCGACCGGGACGGAATCACATCCACCCTTACGCAAACCACCGCACTGGTTCCCATCGAACCTGGCAACCTGGTGTTACCGGAAATCCGGATTCCATGGTGGGACACCGACGCGGATGAAGAGAAGATCGCCGTGATTCCGGCGAGAACCCTGTCAGTGAGTGCATCGCCAGATCTGACAACAACCTCAGGGCAAAGCGTAGCTACACCGGAACAGAACATGGAAGCAGCCAGCGTCGATACCGGTGATAGCGCTGGGCAAGCATCAACCTCCTGGTTCTGGCCCATGATGAGTCTGATGCTGGCCTTTGGCTGGCTGGCGACCGTCGCTGCCTGGTGGTTCAGCCGAAAAAACCCGCCCTCTCCTGTCAGGCAGTCAGCTCTGGATACCGATGAAAAAGCGCTGTTCCGGGAATTGTGTAAGGCTGCGGAAGAAGGCGACCCGCGAACCCTGGAGCTGTTACCCAAGTGGGCCACCCGGTATTTCCACAATCAGCAGTTTGACAGTGTTGCCGACGTCTGCCGCTACGCCGCAGATGACCATTTGGGCCGTGAGCTGGAGGCTTTACAGAGATGGCTATTTAGCAAACACGACCGGACCGGGAACTGGGACGGCAAGCCTTTGGTCGCAGCCCTGAAGACGTTGCGGGGAAAGGAAACCCACCAACAGGCACAGGATCGTTTGCCTCCCCTGTACCCGGAGGGGCTGGCCAGCCGCTGACAGAACAGGCCCTGCCAGGGGCCTCCCTCAATTACGCAGCTGGTGATCAATAATCAGGGTAGCCGCCACACTCTGATCGTCACTGACGGTAACCGGATCATTCAGTTCACCCTGCCAGTCGCCCGTCTGGGGCATGGCGTTACCGGTCCGGGACAGCCGCGCTACCAGTAACACTTCCGAGGCATCAGACAACCGATTGTCCGGTGACATGGCGTTACGGTCATCGAGCCGTATTTCCGCAGGCAAATCGCCGGCGCTCAACCGTGCAACAGCCAGAGGTGCGGAGCCCTGACTACCACTTTTACGGGCAAACACAAACAGGGTTGTATCCTTGGGTACCTCGCCCGCAAACGCCTCTGACAATTCAACTCGCACGGTCACTCCGGGTCCGGATACTGACGCTGTCGCACTCTCCGGCACTGCCTGACCGAGACGCTGATAAGCTTCGCTGATGCCCTGACGAATGGAACCAAGCTGTGGGTGGTCCGGGGCCGCCTCAACAATGCGCTCCCAATAGTCTATCGCATCCTCATAGTTACCCTGGCTGAATGAGGATATGCCCAGCAAGCCCAGGGCGTTCACTTCATCAGGGTTCAATGCCCGTGCCTGCTCAATCGCCCGTGTTACCCCCACGTCCAGGGCTCCCTGACTGTTAAAAAACAGGGCTTGGGCGGACAGCCCCCACGCCGTGGCTTCGGCTTGGTCATTCCCCTTAACCTGTTCCGCCAACCGTTCAAATGCCCAGGCGGCGTCTTGGTATCGTTCCAGGCGCATATAGCTCCGCCCCAGCATGGCCCATCCGTCGGCATTGTCCGGATTGGCTTCCAGGCGCTCCCGTAGCTGAGCTGTGAGTTGGTTCATTTGCTGGACGCGATCTCCGTCCGAGGCAACCATGTCCTGCATCGCGAGGTATTGTTCCAGGTCATCCATTGCGCCCCACTGCTGGTACAGGAACACCGCGGCGGCAGGGATCAGGGCAATGCTGACAATGGCAATGGCCATGGAGCTTTTGCGACCTCGCACCCTGGTGGCGGGTTTGCCCTCCTGCTCAGTGGCATCGGGCACATCATCAAGCATGCTGCCCGCGAGTTCATCCCGGAGCTGCTGGTAGTTTTCCTGATCGAGGATACCGGCCTGGTACTCATTCTCCAGCTCCGCCATCCGTGACCTGTAGGCCATCAGATTCTGATTCCTCAGGTCGGTCTGCTGTTGCCGTCCTACCCGGTGGGAAAACAGCGGCCAGATAATAAACGCCAGGGCCAGAATGATGAGCGCGGCGGCGATAAGCCAGAAAGTGTCAGTCATAAGAAAATCGTGGTTTTTCCATGGGGAGTTGGAGAATCAATTCAGGAGATGTTATTCCCGGTCTTTATCGGCCAGCAGCCTGTTAACCCGGGCCTGCTCTTCGGCGGTCAGGCTTGGTGTCTGATCATTGCGGCGACGGGACCGGATAATAATGCCGGCAACTGCCAGCAAACCCACACCGACCGCAATGGCCGGAGTTGCCCACAGCAGTATGGTACGGCGATCAACCTCGGGCTTGTAACGGACAAACTCGCCAAAGCGATCCACAAGATCCCCGACAATCTCATTATTGCTCGCGCCATCCTGCATCATCTGGTACACCCGGTCTCGCATGTCCTTTGCAATGGGAGCGTTGGAGTCAGCAATGTTCTGGTTCTGGCATTTCGGGCAACGCAGTTCCGCCGTAAGATCCCGGTAACGCTGCTCTTCCTGGAGTGAATCGAAACCCTCAACGTTGGCTTCATCAGCGTTCGCCTGAACCGGGAGCAACATCGCGAGCAGTATCAGGACAACCAGTCGCGTCACGATGCATCCTCCCGATACTGGTTAACCACAGGCTCCAGGTCCTCTTTCCAGACCTTCTCATTGACCACGCCCACATGCCGGTAACGAACCACCCCGTCTGTATCAATGACATAGGTTTCCGGGGCTCCGTAAACTCCCAGGTCAAATCCCAGGGTGCCTTTCGGGTCATAGATCGTCAGTTCGTATGGGTTGCCAAGGCGCTCCAGCCATACCAGGGCTTCCTCGCGATTGTCCTTGTAGTTCAGTCCGATAATGCGGACGCCCTGCTCCTGTGCCAGCCACAGCAGATCGTCATGCTCATCCCGACAGGCCGGGCACCAGGTACCCCAGACATTCAGCAACGAAACCTGCCCCTGAAATACCCCGGCATCCAGTTTTGTTCCGGGTTTCTCCAGGTCATCCAGGGCGAATGTCGGGACCGTTTTACCGATCAGTGCCGACTCCAGCCGGGTCGGGTCCTTCCCGATCCCCGCAAACAACACGATACCCAGAACAACAACCAGAATTAATGGAACAAACAGAAAGACACGCTTCATGACATCGCCTCTGCTACATCGCCACGACGGCCCGATTCTACGCCCTGACTGTCAGATGCCCGCTCGCGAATACGGTAACGGCGATCAGCAATGGCGAGGAAACCACCGGCAGCCATAAACAATGCTCCCAGCCACAACCAGCGCACCAGCGGCTTGTACTGTATACGAATGGCCCAGGCGTCATCGGTGATACGTTCGCCAATCGCGACAAACACATCCCGGAACAGTCCCGCATCTATGGCCGCTTCGGTCATTACGTTGCGCTGAACCAGGTACTGACGTTTCTCAGGGTGCAGTGTTGCCACAGTTTGACCATCGAGAGAGACGTCGAACGAGCCGTACTGCGCAGTAAAATTCTGACCACGACGCTCGCCAATATCCGTGAACAGGATCTGGTAATCTCCAACCATCGCGGTGTCGCCGGGAGTCATTCGCACATCCCGTTCAACACCATAATTCGATACCACGGTTGCGCCCGCCATGGTGATCGCCAACCCGAGGTGTCCAAGCACCATGCCGTAGTAACTGCGAGACTGACGCTTCAGCCCCTGTATCCGCCCCTTTCTGGACGACGACTTGTCCCAGAGATCCCAGAACGTGGCGACCGTCACCCAGATGGCGACAAAACAGCCAGCAAACGCCCAGGGCTTGAATGCGCCGTAGCTCACCATCACCACCGCTGTAGCCAAAACGCTGATGGCCAGCGGCCACAGCAATTTGCGACCGAGCCAGCCGCCGTCGGTTTTCTTCCAGCGTGAGAAGATCCCGGCGCCCAACAACAAACCGGCAGCCAGGGCCAGCGGGCTGAAGGTGAGATTAAAGAATGGTTCGCCAATGGACAGGCGCCCCATATCGAGATAATCCAGCACCAGCGGGTACAACGTACCCACCATGACCAGCAACGTTGCGGCCACCAACAGCACATTGTTGAGAAGCAGGAAGATCTCACGGGACAAGGAACCATAACGGGCCCGCACGTGTACTACGGGTGCACGGAATGCGTACAGGGCCAGGCTGGAAACAATGGTGATAGCCAATAATGCCAGCAGGAAGGTGCCCCGCTCAGGATCGGAAGCAAACGCATGGACCGAGGTCAGAACGCCCGAGCGGACCAGGAAGGTACCCAGCAGGCTGAGGGAAAAGGTAACGATGGCCAGCAATACCGTCCAGCTCTTGAACACACCCCGCTTCTCAGTGACTGCCAGGGAGTGCATCAGCGCCGTGCCGGATAACCAGGGCAACAGCGAGGCATTCTCAACCGGGTCCCAGAACCACCAGCCGCCCCAGCCAAGTTCGTAGTACGCCCACCAGCTCCCCAGGGCAATGCCCAGCGAAAGGAATGCCCAGGCTACGGTAGTCCAAGGACGTGACCAGCGGGCCCATGCCGCGTCCAGACGGCCGTTGATCAGCGCGGCGATAGCAAAGGCGAACGCCACGGAGAAACCCACATACCCCATATACAGCATGGGCGGATGAATAATCAGCCCGAAGTCCTGTAGCAACGGGTTCAGGTCGGCACCATCTGCCGGCACGTTGGGCAGCATCCGCTCAAACGGATTCGAGGTCATGATAATAAACAGCAGGAACCCGACGCAGACGATCCCCATGACTGACAGCACCTGGGCAATCATCACCGATGGCAGACGGCGGCTGAATATCGCGACCGCCAGGGTCCACCCCGCCAGCATCAGGATCCACAGCAGCAGTGACCCCTCATGACCACCCCACACGGCACTGAACTTGTAGTACCAGGGCAGCATGCTGTTGCTGTTATTGGCGACGTACGCCACAGAGAAGTCATCGGTCACAAAGGCATGGGTGAGAATCCCGAACGCAATGGCGATGAATACGAACAGTCCGGCCGACAACGGGCGTGCATACGCCTGTAAGGTATCACGACCGGTTACCGAGCCCACCAGCGGGACTACGGAAAGGAGCACTGCAAGCAACAGCGCCAGTATCAGTGCAAACTGTCCGAGTTCCGGATACATCAGACCTCTCCAAACTTCAAAAATGTGTCGTCGTGTCAGTAGGCCGTTTCAGGACCACCGCTGTCGCCGGCTTTATGTGTTCCAGCGGACGCCCGCTCAAGGGCCTCGGCCACCTCAGGTGGCATGTAGTTCTCATCGTGCTTGGCCAGCACCTGATCCGCCACAAACCGCCCGCTCGCATTCAGTCGCCCCATGGCAACCACGCCCTGCCCTTCCGCAAACAGGTCCGGCAGGATGCCGGTGTACTCAACCAGCACCGACGAGTTGAAGTCGGTCACCCTGAACTCCACCTTCAGGCTTTCCGGATCCCGCTGCACAGAGCCTTCTTCCACCATCCCACCGGCACGTATTCTCACATCCAGAGGGGCATCACCGGCGGCAATCTGGCTGGGGTCGTAAAACAGGTTGATATTCTGGCGCAGGGCATAGGTTGTCAGCCCCACGGCCACGGCAATCCCTGCCAGCAAGAAGAGCACTATGGTCAGTCGTTTTTTTCGGATCGGATGCATCGTTATCCTGCCATTCAGTCTTGAGAAACTTTTACTCGGGTAAAGCTGGCGGCCGGGGCATTCTGGCTTGCAGCCATCCCGCTGGCCGTTGCCCGGCTCAGTTCCCTACGCTGCGCAGCGATCACCTGGCGCCGCTGGCGAAGTGACCAGTACACCAGGCCGCCCAGGAGCAGGACGAACACCCCGTAACAGGTCCAGACATAGGGGCCGTGCCCTTCCATGGCAATAAATGCGGCCAGTGAATCAAATGCCATGTCGTCAGCTCCTTCCTGCCAGCACCAGCTCTTTTACCCAGCGGGTGCGACGTTCACGAATCAGGATTTCCGTCTGCATGCGCAAACATGCGAACCAGCCAAAGATCAGGTAAAGCCCTAATACCGACAACAATAAAGGCACCCACATCTCGGCGGGCATTGAGGGCTTTTCCGTAAGTTTGAAAGTGGCGGGCTGATGAAGCGTATTCCACCATTCCACCGAGTACTTGATAATGGGTATATTCACCACCCCGACCAGCACCAGCACGGCGACTGCCCGCGCCGAAGACTTCTCGTCGGAAATCGCCGCGCCAAGGGCAATCACACCAAAATACAGGAACAACAATATCAGCATGGATGTCAGGCGAGCGTCCCAGATCCACCAGGTGCCCCAGGTGGGCTTACCCCATACCGCACCGGTAAACAGGGCCAGAAACGTTAACACGGCACCCACCGGTGCCACCGATTTGACAAAGACATCTGCCAGTTTCATTCGCCAGACCAGGGTCACCGCCGCAGCCACCGCCATCATGATATACACGGACTGAGCCAGGAAGGCCGACGGCACATGAATGAAGATGATCCGGTAACTGTTGCCCTGGAGGTAGTCCTGAGGGGCAAACGCCAGGCCCCAGATCAGGCCAGCAAATAGCAGAGCTACCCCGCCCAACAACAGCCAGGGCATCAGCCGGTTGGCAATGCCGAAGAACCATTTCGGAGACCCCAGCTTATGAAAGAGTTGCCACATCAGGTTGCTACCTTTTACATTTGCTTTTTATGTTGTTACGCGTTTGACAGACTGATTCGCAGTGCCGCCGCTGACGCAAACGGTGCCAGTGTTACCGCCAGCACCAGGAATGCGCCCATTAACGCCACATATCCACTCACCGGGGCACCCTCCCCCGCAGCCGCCACAGTGCCGGTGCCAAAAATCAGCACCGGAATGTACAGCGGAATAATCAGCAGCGACAACAGCACACCCGCCGACCTCAGCCCAAGAGTCAACGCCGCACCGATGGCTCCGATCAAACTGAGCACGGGCGTTCCAATCAGCAGCGTTAGACACAAAACCCCGATAGAGTTCCCGTCCAGATGCACCATAATGCCCAAAATCGGTGCCAGGAGAACCAGGGGCAACCCTGTCAGCACCCAGTGGGCCGCTACTTTCGCCAGCACCAGCAGAAACAGAGGCTGGGGCTGGAGCACCAACTGTTCCAGGGTGCCGTCATCGTAGTCATGGCGGAACAGGTGATCCAGGGACAACAACACAGACAACAACGCCGCCACCCACAGGATACCGCTACCGGCCTGCTGGAGAAATGACACTTCCGGGCTAACACCAAGGGGGAATAGAGTCACCACCATGATAAAGAACAACAGGGGATTCAGCAGGTCCTGCCGTTGCCGAAAAGCAGTCTTAAGATCCCTCAGGAAAAGCGCTTTCATGGCCCTGACACTGCCAACGGATTCTGTGACAGGACGCCAGCCGGCCCGGGTATCAGAAGTCATCGCCGGCTCCCAGGGTAATACGCTGCATCGATGGTAACTGCAGATCGTGGTGTGTCGTCACGACGATGGCGCCTCCATCCCGGGCCCTCTGAACCAACAGGGTTTCCAGCGCAGCCACACCATCGATGTCGATCGCGGTGAACACTTCATCAAGAATCCACAGGGGTTCATCGGCGATTAACAACCGCGCCAACGCGACCCGGCGTTGCTGACCCGCAGACAGGCGGCGACAGGGCACATCTTCAAAACCGGCCAGTCCCGTGCCGGTGAGCGCCTGCCCCAGCAGGTTGTCGCTCACCACCTTCCTGCCCGCCATCAGGGCGCGCAGATTTTCCATCGGCGTCAACAAGGGTTTTATCCCGGGCCGATGGCCGATATAAAGCATATTGCGCACGAATTCTTCACGCTGGTGTGAGCGGGGTTGCCCTGACCACAACAGGTCACCGGACCAGGCATCATTGAGGCCGGCCAGGATCCTGAGCAGCGTTGTCTTACCGGAACCATTGGGCCCCTCGACACGAGTCAGGGTACCGGGCAGTATGGAAAAAGAGAGATCCCGGAACAGCATCCGGTCGTCGCGCTCACACTGCAGATTGACAGCCTGTAGTAACGGCTCAGACATCAGGGCCCCAGATCTGGAACAACGCGGGGGATAGACCGACGTTGTGGACATTCAATTCTGCCCCCGCCAGATACAAAGTATTAACGGGAGTTCAGAGATTTCAGACAGGCAATAGTTACCAGCGCGGCGTATTATAACGAAACCGTGTCATGATTACTCTTGCCGAGAATCAAATCAGCGCTGATGAAATTACCAAACGGTAACCCAACACCACCGCCTTCCGGCGAACAAACCAGATTGCCCGCAAGCGGAGCCGCCAGGGACCCGCAACTGCCGGCTTCCACAACGGTTTCGGCCCGGCAGCAACTGGACCAGTTACAGCTCGCCAACCGGGAAGTTGCCCTGGCCCGTGTCGCAGCAGTACTTAACCGGCAACAGGGTGCCGCACAGCAATTAGCGCTGGACGTGCGGGGGCGCAGTCTGACCGTTCAGGCCGCCATCGGTGACACCACTCTGGAGACCGGTGACTGGGTTAAGGTCATGCGCGCCGGCAATGAGCTGCAACTGATGGGAAAACTGGCGCAGACGCAAGAAGCCGGCATTGCCCGTGCGCTGGCACAGCGGCTGCCATGGCAACAAAGCATTGAGGGTGGGCTGGCACGCATGCTCTCGGCCCTGGCCCAAGGCGTCCGGCAGGAGCCGGCCGGGACGACATTACCATCCGCACAGGCACCTCAACCGTTAGCACCGTCTGTGCGCCAGGCAATCGAGCAGCTGGTTAATCGCCTGCCGGGCACGACCAGCCTTGCCACCTCCGGCAGTGCGACCGAGGCGGGGCAACAGGTGCGCCAGTGGATCGCGGAAAGCGGCCTGTTTGCCGAAGCACGACTCGCCCAGAGTCGGGAGCCCACGCTACCAGACCTGAAGCTGGCCCTCGGGCGCGTCATAACCGCCCTGCTCAGCCAGCAAGGAAGCGGCCCGGAACAGTTCAACCGACTGACGCCGCTTGCCACCCCGGAGTTGGTCCAGGCCCCCCTGCAATTTCCCAATATTCTGACGCCTCCGGCACCGCAGGGCTCTACCGAGCCTCCCACCGTGGGCCAGATGCTGCGCTTGCTCGCCGGCATGCTCAACCGGATTACCGTCAACCAGCTTCACAGCCAGGTGCTGTCGGCTCGCACCACGGCAGACACACCGGCACCGGTCTCTACCCTGCTCCTGGAGCTGCCCTGGGTGACGCCCCAGAACGAACCGAGGGTTGCCCAGTTACGCATCGAACACGAAAACCCGGAAACCGACTCTGCCGGCAAACAACGTACGGCGGGTATCGCCGAGTGGCGGCTTTCACTGGCGATGGATCTGGATGACGCCGGCCCGGTGCACTTTGACGTGGCCCTGCGACAAGAACAGGTTTCCGCCCGGGTCTGGGCGGAAAAGCAAAGCACACTCAGACAGGTCCAGCAGGAACTACCAATGCTGTATCAAAGCCTGTCTGAATTGGGGCTGGAGGTCACGGACCTGGACTGCCGCAGGGGCAGCCCCCAGGGTGCGACCACACGACTGGAACATCGACTGGTGGACACTAAAGCATGAAGCAAGGCGACCAACATTCATCTCCAGCCGCCGTGGCGTTGAAGTATGATGGCAAAAAAGCGCCCACCATTGCGGCGACCGGCACCCATGAGCTGGCCGAAGAAATCATTCGCATTGCCAGGGAGCATAACGTTCCGCTCTATGAGAACCCCGAGCTGGCCAGCATACTGGCACGACTGGAACTGAATGAGGAAATTCCGGAAACCCTGTATCAGATAATTGCGGAAATCCTCGCCTTTGCCTTCAACCTGCAGGGTAGAACACCGGAAGATGCTGGCAAGTAAACGGAACCCTCATAGCCCTGGACGCCCCCCGCTTCATGCGGCCTGCCGTTTTCTCAATGCGGAAACCAGCTCGGCTTCGGGACGGGAAATGCCACAAGTGTTCATAAGATCGTCGATATCCGCACCGAGATCAACCAGTCTTGAGGCTTCATCATAGGATATTCGCAGAGGATCGTTCTGACGCATCTCGTCCAGGGTGCTACGAAGCTCGTGCAACTGGCGTTCGCACGTTACGAGACGCTGCCCAACCCCCATACTGCCGCTGGCCGTGGCATGGAGTTCCCGCCCGAGGGTGTCACACCGCTCTTTAAGTCGATTGCGGAGCTGGCGAATCTCGCGACCTTGCAAAATCGCATGCACGGCCACCAGACCAAAGGCGACCGTCGTCAACAACCACGGGATCAGGGAAGAGTATTCTGCAAACATGATGAACGTCCTCAGCTCGGTAGAACCACCGGGGCGTCCATCACGTCAGCCTGCACCAGAAACTATGTCCGGTATTACAGTGACGCTATTTCCGCCCACTCGTGGTCAGACAACATCTTGTCGAACTCGACCAGTATGATCAGTTCGCCATCCTTATTGCACACGCCCTGGATAAACTTGGCACTTTCCTCGTTACCCACGTTCGGTGCGGTTTCAATTTCGCTGGCTTTCAGGTACACCACCTCGGCGACGGAATCCACCAGGATACCCATCACCTGATTCGCCGACTCCATCACCACGATCCGCGTTGCGTCGGTCACTTCCGACTCTGCCAGACCGAAGCGACGCCGAGTATCGATCACCGTAACCACATTGCCCCGCAGGTTAATGATGCCGAGAACATAGTCCGGCGCACCCGGAACCGGCGCAATTTCGGTGTATCTCAACACTTCCTGGATCTGCATGACATTCAGACCGTAGGTCTCGTCATCCAGACGGAAGGTCACGTACTGCAGTACCTGATCGTCCTGGGTCTGATTTTGCTGTCCGCTTGGGGCTGCCATAGCGTTGAATCTCCTATTGGGCTGCCCGGCGGGCAACCTGATCGTCAAAAAATCATCATCAGTGCCCAATACTATAATTAAGGGCACAAACCGTGCCAGCACAGCACGGTTTCATTCAGTAACCGCTTATTAACTCAGATCCAGGTGATGCTCGCGCTCTGCCCGGACCAACAGATTGGCCATGGTGCGCACATCAATCAGGGCGCACATGTGGTTAACCACGGTCCCCGCCAACCAGGGTCGCTTGCTGCGAGCCGTGCGCCAACGCACCTCGTCCGGCTTCAGCGTGAACGACTGGGCAACGTCATCACAAGCCAGGCCCCAGTCGCTGTTATCCAAGCGGATGACAAAGCGGTAGCTATCACGGGCATCGGCGGGCGCTCGCCCGGCCATGATCCACTCCGCGGTATCCACCACCCGCAGATTGTGATCGCGATCCACGCGAATCCCCATGTACCAACGCGGACTGCCTGGGATGGGCTTGATGCTCTCCTCAATCCGATGTATCGCACCCAGCAATATCAACGGCACCGCCAATTGCAGGCCTGCCACGGTAAAGATCAGGCACTCGAATGGCTGCTCGGACCACTCC
Source organism: Marinobacter sp. (assembly GCA_022014155.1). Lineage (GTDB taxonomy): Bacteria > Pseudomonadota > Gammaproteobacteria > Pseudomonadales > Oleiphilaceae > Marinobacter. The sequence continues at coordinate 12,416 of JAKLLS010000029.1, forward strand.
GGGCGGGATGGCGGCGAAGCCGGCTCGGGTTCAGGTTCAGGCTCGGGCGCCAGTTGCTGCTCGACGACCGGCTCAGGTTCCGGTTCCGGTTCCGGCTCGGGACTCACTTCGACAACAGCCACTTCTTCTTTCTGCGCGGTATCAGTCGCAGTATGCAAAAGATCGTCAAGATAACTGGCAATCGCGCTGGCGGGGTCCGCCAGCTTTGTCAATTTATCGTCAGCCATGCTTACGCTCCCGATCCGCACCGGTGCGTGCCAACAAGTCATTCAGCAGGTGAGTGTATGCCCTGACGCCGTGGGTACCGGAATCCAGGGAGGACGGCACCACCCCACCCTGACTGGCGTCCCGAAACTTGGTATCCACGGGTACGGCAAACCGCCACAGCGTATCCGGATAGGTCTTACGCAACAGGTTCAGACTCTTGGTGGACGCCTGGGTACGCCGATCAAACATGGTAGGAACGATGGTATAGGCCAGTTCGTTTTTCTGGGATTTCATGATCATTTGAAGGGTATGCAGCATTCGCTCAAGCCCCTTGATCGCAAGGAACTCAGTTTGCACCGGAATAATCAGGTGTTGGGCAGCCGCCAGTGCGTTCACCATAAGTACCCCCAGCGATGGGGTGTTATCGAGAATCACGTAATCAAAGTCATCCCACAGCTGCGCCAGCGCCCGGGAAATAATCAGCCCCATGCCTTCCACGCCAACCATGCGACGCTCCAACGTCGCCAGGGCGGTGCTGGCGGGGAGCAATGATACGCCCTTGCAGCTGGTCTCCGTAATCAGCTGGGCCGGCAGTCCATCCGGCACCTTGCCCTGATGCTGAAACAGGTTGAAGACACTCAGGGCAATGGTATCGGGATCGTAACCGAACCAACTGGTCAGCGACCCATGGGGGTCCAGATCCACCACGAGAACCCGCTTGCCACGCTCGGCCAACAGCCCGGCCAGTGTCACCACCGAGGTGGTTTTTCCGACACCGCCTTTTTGATTGGCTACGGCCCAGATTCGCACGTTATGCTCTCCACTTGTCTATCCCCAGAATTCCGGCATCGCACCAGATACTATCGGCAGCGAACCGCTCAACTTGAACGTCATCGGCAAGGATTTGCCGCGACAGGCGTCACCGCATCGCACCGCGAATACTCGCATCACGGGAAATCAGGAGCACAACTCGCCGGTTACGGCGCCGGCCTTCCTCGGTATCATTCCGGGCAACTGGTTGGTGCGCGCCGTAACCTACCGCGGCCAGACGCTCGGGCTCCACACCTTCCATGGTGAGCATACGCACCACCGCCGCCGCTCTGGAAGCTGACAATTCCCAGTTGGAAGGATAGGCGTTGGTCCGGATCGGGCGGTTATCGGTGAAACCTTCAACCTTGACGGCGTTATCCCGGTCACGCAGAACTCCCGCAATCTTTTCCACCACAGCAAAACCATCATAGTGGGGTTCTGCGGAGCCACTACTGAACAACAAACTGTCCGGAAGGTTCAGTTCCAGCCAGTGCTCGCTACTCTCCAGCGTAACGACGCCCTGGTTGATCAACTCATCAAACTCCAGGGCCAGCTGATCAGCCATGGCCCGCAGGGCCTCGGTTCTGCCTTCTTCACTGATTTCCGGATTGCGAGGCGCTTCGGTAACTGCCGGCGCAATAACATCCTCGGACTGCGCTGTGCCAGACCGCAGGGGCTGGTCGCCTAGCTCAATGGGCTGGATGGAACGTTGCGGGGCATTGAAAACGCCTGTCAGGGTTTCCGACAGTACTTTGTACTTGCCTTCATTGACCGACGAAACCGAATACATCACCACAAAAAAAGCGAACAGCAGGGTAATGAAATCGGCATAGGAAACCAGCCAGCGTTCCTTGTTATGAAGATCGTCCTGAGGTTGCCTACGACGCCGCATATAACCGCCTGAATATCACTGCAGAAAGCCCCGCAGCCGTAATTCAATGGATTTGGGGTTCTCCCCTTCGGCGACGGCGATGATGCCGTCGATCATCATATCTTCGTATCGGGTGCGCTCCCGGACAATGCCACGCAACTTGTTGGCAACCGGGAAAAACAACAGGTTCGCCAATGCCACACCGTAGATGGTGGCTACGAACGCTGTCGCGATACCGCTGCCGAGAGACTGGGGGTCTTCGAGGTTGGTCATCACCTGAATCAGCCCCATCACAGCCCCAATGATACCGATGGTCGGAGAGTAGCCGCCCATGGCTTCATAAACCCGCGCCGATTCCAGGTCACGCTGTTCGCGGGAATCCAGGTCCACTTCCATGATGCTGCGGATTGTTTCGGTCTCGGCACCATCAACCAGCAACTGGAGCCCCTTGCGGGCGAATCGTTCCGGCTCCTTTTCAGCCAGCCCTTCGAGCCCGAGAAGACCCTGTTTCCGGGCCTTGACGCTCCAGTCGATGACCTTGCCAATGCCATCTTCCAGGCTGACATAAGGCGGCACGAATACCCAGCGAGCCTGGATACAGGCTCTTTTAAGTAGCGGCCAGGACGTTTGCAGAATGGTCGCAGCCAGGGTGCCGCCAATAACAATCAGGGCCGCCGGACCATTAAACAATGAACTGAGGGCCCCGCCTTCCAGCAGGTTCCCCCCCAGAATGGCTACAAAAGCCAGGATGACGCCCAGCAGGCTGAGAATATCCATCAGCTCACACCCTCGATCAACCGGGGACCAATATCATTGAGTGGCAAAACCTCATCCGGTAGCCCTGCCCTGGCGACCGCCATCGGCATGCCGTAGATCACCGATGTTTTTTCGTCCTGGGACCAGATTACAGATCCACTCTGTTTCATCAGACGACATCCTTCCTTACCATCCGACCCCATGCCTGTGAGAATTATGCCCAGGGTTTTGCCGGGAAAACTGCGGGCCAGGGAGCCGAAGGTCACGTCCACACATGGCTTGTAATTGAGACGGTCATCCCCCGGCAGAATTCGCACACGGGCCTGGCCGCTGCGATTCTCGATCATCATCTGCTGCCCTCCCGGCGCCAACAGCGCCAGGCCGGGTCGGAGTACGTCCCCTTCTTCCGCCTGCCGCACGTCTATGTTGCACAACCGGTTCAGACGCTCGGCGAACGCTGGCGTAAAACTGGCCGGCATGTGCTGAACCAACACGATCGGCGCAGGGAAGTCAGCCGGTAACGCTGTGAGTACCTGCTGCAACGCAACCGGCCCACCTGTGGAGGTGCCGATTGCCACCACACTGTAATGCCTGGCTGGTGACCGACGGGATGGCGGCCTGGGCGCCGCCGTATCGGGAGCAGGCTCCATCGGAGAGCGGCGTGATGACGCAGACGGTATATCTGGGCGGGAGCGGACTTTTGGTGGCTGCCGATCCTGACGCGGATCGGGTTTTGCTGTTGGCGCAGGCTGTGGACGTGTCGCGCCTACGGCTTTGCTCCCCGGACGGCTACCAGCAACATCCAGGACCCGATCAACCAGAATTTTCTGCAGCTGACTGGAATCCCGGGCAATTTCCTCAAAGTTCTTGGGCAGGAAATCGACGGCACCGGCCTCCAGTGCATCGAGGGTTACCCGGGCGCCTTCGTAAGTCAGTGACGAGAACATCAAAACGGGCACCGGATGGCGCTTCATGATTTCCCGCACAGCAGAAATGCCGTCCATTACCGGCATTTCGTAGTCCATGGTGATAACGTCGGGGCGCAGCTTCTCAGCCAGTTCCACCCCTTCCCGTCCGTTGGTGGCCACGCCAACAACGTTGATCTGACCGGATGCAGTCAGGATTTCCGTCAGGCGCTTGCGGAAGAACCCTGAATCATCAACAACCAGGACAGAAACTGTCATCCAATTCTCCTAAACCGAGGCTGTCCGTGGGCCTCAACCGTATTGTTGAAGCAGGCTGGGAACGTCAATAATCAGGGCAATACGCCCATCTCCGGTAATCGTGGCTCCGGCCATCCCCGGCGTCCCCTGAAGCGCACGCCCCAGGGGTTTGATTACGACCTCCTCCTGACCGATGAGCTGATCCACCACAAACCCCACCTGCTTTGTTCCCATCGCCACAATCACAACATGGGCATTGTCCGATTCGGGTTCACTGGCGCCTCTCACCAACCAGCGTTTTATATGGAACAACGGGAAAACCTTGTCCCTCACCACGATGCATTCGCGTCCGTCCACAACATTGGTTTTGGAGAGATCCAAATGGAAGATTTCCACAACGTTGACCAGAGGCAGTGCAAATGACTGGTCCCCCAACATGATCATCAACGTCGGCATGATGGCCAGGGTCAGCGGCACCTTGATCACAATCCGTGAGCCTTTGCCAAGCTCTGACTCCACATTGAGCTGGCCGTTCAGCTGGCCAATCTTGGTCTTCACCACATCCATGCCCACACCACGACCAGACACATCCGAGATCTGATCCTTGGTGGAAAATCCAGCAGCAAAGATGAGGTTGTAGCACTCGTTTTCTGTCAGCCTGTCCGCCGCGTCCTGATCGTAGAGCCCTTTCTCGACCGCCTTTCGACGCAACACCTCAGGATTCATACCGGCGCCATCATCCTCAATGGACAACAGGATATGATCCCCCTCCTGCTCGGCATTCAGGGTGACCGTGCCGGTACGGGGCTTACCCGCTTTTTCACGGACATCCGGCGCCTCGATACCATGATCCACGGAGTTACGAACCAGATGCACCAGCGGGTCCGATAGAGCTTCTACCAGATTCTTATCCAGGTCGGTGTCTTCCCCGTGCATAACCAGGCTGACTTCTTTCTTGAGGCTGCGGGCAAGATCCCGCACCACCCTGGGGAAACGGCCAAAGACTTTTTTGATCGGTTGCATCCGCGTCTGCATAACAGCAGACTGCAAATCAGTGGTGACCACATCCAGATTGGAAACCGCCTTCTGCATGTGCTCGTCGTCGCTCTGCGCGCCAAGTCGCTGCAGGCGGTTACGCACCAGCACCAGCTCCCCCACCATGTTCATGATGTCATCCAGGCGTTTGGTGTCGACCCGGACGGTGGTCTCGGCAGCAGGTCCCTGCTCTTTTGTTGCTGTCGCTGGCGGTTTAGCCTCGGTCTTCTCGGGCTGTTCAAGCTTGGCCCCAGGCTTCGGTGTCTCAGGCTCGGGTTTCGGTTCACTAGCCATCGCCTTCTGGCCGCTGCCAGCTGTGGGGCTGCCACCCTTGCCATGAAGGTCATCCAACAGCTTTTCAAATTCGTCATCCGTGATCAGGTCGCCACTGCTTTTATCAGCCTGCTCGCCGGTATCCGCGGCCAGGTCAGCGGCGGCCTCTTCCGCAGGCGCGCCCGCAAACTGCCCCTTGCCATGAAGTTGATCCAGCAGGGCTTCAAATTCGTCATCGGTAATCTCGTCCCCGGAGGCGCTGTCGTCTCCCCGCGCACCAGCGCCCGCTTCCTGGTCGGGCACCGAACCGGATTGCTCATTGCCGTTTCCTAACGCGTCCAGAAGTTGCTCGAACTCGTCGTCGGTGATATCACCATGATCCTCGCCGTGTCCTGCGCCGATCTGTTCCAACTGTTGAGCCTCTGGCACCCCCGCCGAGACACTACCAGCCGGCTCCGCCAAGGCATCCAGGGCTTTGATCAGTTGATCGGGGGCCGGCGTCAGTTCTTCATGATTACGCACCTGCTCGAACATCGCATTGACGTTGTCCAGCGCTTCCAGCACCACGTCCATCAACTCCGAATCCACCTGTCGCTTGTGATTGCGAAGGGTGTCGAAGACATTCTCGGCAGAGTGACAACAGTTGACCAGAGCTTCTAGCTGAAGGAAGCCCGCGCCCCCTTTTACCGTATGGAAACCACGGAATATGGCGTTGAGGAGATCACTGTCGTCCGGATTCTGCTCAAGATCCACCAATTGCTCGGACAGTTTTTCGAGTATCTCGCCGGCTTCAACCAGGAAGTCCTGCAGGATCTCTTCATCGGCATCAAACGCCATGGGTTACCCTCTTCATTCAGAAACCGAGACTGGACAAAAGATCATCAACATCGTCCTGACCCGATACGACATCCTCACGCTCTTCAGCGTTCATCTGGGGCCCGACACCCTGTTCGGCGGACACTTCCGCCGACTCTATTTCATGCACGGTGCCTGTCAGTTGATCGACATGGCTGGCCATGACCACCAGGCTCAGCAGATGCTCTTCCACTTCCTTCACCAGATTGGTGACCTTCTGGATCACCTGTCCGGTCAGATCCTGGAAGTCCTGCGCCAACAGGATTTCAGACAGATTGTTATAAATCGTGTCGGCATCCTCGGTCAGCGTGACAAAGAACCGATCTATCCGACCATAGAGATCACGAAATTCCGCAGGCTGCATTTCCCGACGACGAAGGCGCTGCCATTCGTCTCTAAGGGCTGCTGCCTCATCCCGAATAACATGCGCCTTGGGCATGGTTTCCTCAACCAGGTCCATAGTGCGATTGGCCGCCTGGCCGGTCATTTGCACGACGTATTCCAGCCGGTCGGAAGCATCGGTCATTTTTGACAGGGCTTCCTGCTGTTCCGCATTCCGGGGGTCAATCTGGAAGTTACGAATCGCCTCGTGGAGGCTGCGAGTGAGCCGCCCGACTTCCCGGTACAGGCTCTGATCACGGACCTCGCTGAGATCGCTGATCAGAGTCATCGCCCGGGCATAGTCACCGGCATTGACGTGCTCAACCAGCTCGTTAGCCTGTACGCGGAGCTTTTCCGTCACCTCCGGATCAAGGCCTTGCGGGTTCTTGTTGTTGCTATCGCTCATGAGAGCCCATCCGACCTTGGGTTACTGGATTCGCTCGAAGATTTTTTCAATCTTCTCCTTGAGTACGGCTGCGGTAAACGGCTTCACCACATAGCCATTCACCCCTGCTTGTGCGGCGGCCACAATTTGATCCCGTTTTGCTTCCGCAGTAACCATGAGAACCGGAAGGGTTTTCAGGTTTTCATCAGCACGAACGGCTTTTAGCAGGTCAAACCCGGACATACCTGGCATATTCCAGTCAGTCACCAGGAAGTCATACTTGCCGCTTTGCAACATGGGCAACGCGGTGTTGCCGTCGTCGGCTTCGTCGGTATTAGTGAATCCCAGATCACGCAGAAGGTTCTTGATGATCCGTCGCATTGTGGAAAAGTCGTCCACAATGAGGATTTTCATGTTCTTGTCCAAAGGGACCTCCAGTTTGTAACACCCGGAATACGTTTTATCTTTCTGCCAATAATCTGGCAGCCCGGCGGATTTACCGCTTATTGTGTGGGGATTGCCCCAGTTGTAAAGCGTCGGTTACCAAAAGCTACAGATGGCCAACCTCAGTACACGTTGAACCGGCTGATTCCCGGCCTGCTAGCCGGTCGTTTCGCGGTGCCAGCCAGTCAAACGCCCACGAAGTCTCAATGCGGCCTGACTGTGTATCTGGCTGACACGGCTTTCACTCACGCCGAGAACAGCGCCGATTTCCTTGAGATTCAGCTCCTCCTGGTAATACAGGCTGAGCACCAGCTTTTCCCGCTCGGGTAACTCTTCAATGGCTTGCGCCAGACTTCGCTTGAACGCATCGGAAGTGATGTCATCCAGGGGATTATCACTTGCCTCTGCTTCTTCTAACGGCAGCTCCCCGGATTCATTGAGCTCATCAAGACTAAATAGTCTGCCACTGTTGGCATCACTCAGGCTGGAATGGTACTCGGCAAGCTCCATTCCCAACTCGTCAGCGACTTCCTGATCCTGAGCTTCACGACCGAAACGATCTTCAACAGCTTTGATGGCCTGGGAAATACGGCGGGCATTGCGATGAACAGAACGGGGTACCCAGTCACCCTTGCGGATTTCATCCACCATGGCGCCACGGATCCGGATACCGGCATAGGTTTCGAAGGTGGCGCCCTTGGTAGAGCTATACCGCTGCGCCGCTTCCAGCAGCCCGATCATGCCGGCCTGCATAAGATCCTCAAGCTGAACTGAAGCCGGCAAACGGGCCATCAGGTGCAGTGCGATCTTCTTGACCAGCGGGGCATGCTCTTCAACGAGTTGGGAAGCGCCCTTGACGCCGGTTTTCTGATAGATTCCCAGGTGTTTCGCCAATGTCATGTATCCAGTTTTATGGTGACAGGATCAATTTCAGACTTCGACGAGCCGCTCCACAAAAAACTCCAGGTGTCCGCGGGGTGATGACGGTAACGGCCAGTTATCGACTTTATCAGCCAGTGCCCTGATCGCCAGTGATGCTTTTGCCCTGGGATAAGCTTCCAGAACCGCCTTCTGCCGCTGCACCGCTTTCTTGACGGCTTCGTCGTAAGGCACGATACCCACATATTGTAGTGCTACATCAAGAAACCGCTCAGTGACTCGGGTCAGTTTTTCGAAAAGATGCTTTCCTTCCTGATCATTACGCACCTGGTTGGCAAGAATACGGAAACGGTTCGTCCCGTAATCGCGATTCATCAACTTGATCAGGGCGTAACAGTCGGTAATGGACGTCGGCTCATCACAAACCACCAGAAGCAGCTCCTGTGATGCCCTCAGGAAACTGACTACCGATTCGGAAATACCCGCCGCGGTATCCACAATGAGAACGTCGATCTGGTCACCGAGTTCGCTAAAGGCGTTAATCAGACCAGCGTGCTCCATGGCGCTGAGCTGGGTCATACGCTGGGTACCCGAAGACGCCGGGACGATCTTGATCCCCCCCGGGCCATCAACCAGAATATCCTTCAGGTCGCAATCGCCTGCCAGTACATCGGACAGGTTACGATTGGCGGTAATCCCCAGCAGGACATCAATATTGGCCAGGCCAAGGTCGGCATCCAGCAACACGACACGACGCCCCTTCTGGGCAAGTGCAATTCCCAGATTGACCGAAACGTTGCTCTTGCCAACGCCGCCCTTTCCGCCGGAAACTGCAATCACCTGTACCGGATGTGGTTTACTCATACTTGGTTTTATCTCTCGCCACGTTTAACCGAAGGCTCAGTTGTCATTGAACGGCGCCTGTTGCGCGCCGGATACTCCGTCATCCGGTACGGCCGGGGATGGGTTTCAGGCCCCCTCTGCCACCGCCTGTTGTTGCTGGAGTGTTTTGAGCCGCTCCACGGCCAGCCGAACCAGAGGCACGGCTTCTGCGTGATGCAAATCTTCGGGGATCTTCTGGCCGTCTGTGTAGTAGGCCACGGGCAGACCAGACTCCATCGCAAACCCCAAAGACTCGCCCAGGGTAAGGGCTTCATCTATTTTAGTCATAACACAGCCCGCAAGGTTAGCCATCTTATAGCAATGCCAGACGGATTTCATGATGCGGGGCTGGCTGGTAGCCGAAACGACCAGATGAGTGCGTATCTTATGGTGACTTCGGGCCAGCTCTGACAACTGCTGCGCGTAGCCCTTGTCGGAACTGGTCAGACCGGCGGTATCAATCAGCACCAGATGACGATCGGACAACTCATCCAGGATATCGTCGAGGGAATGACTTTCATCAACCACCCTGACCGGCACATTGAGGATACGACCAAACACGAACAACTGCTCATGGGCTGCTACCCGATAGCGGTCTGTGGTGACCAGCGCCAGGGAGTCGGCACCGTGCCGGAGGACATGGCGCGCCGCCAGCTTGCCAATAGTGGTGGTCTTGCCAGACCCGGTGGGTCCGACCAGGGCATAGACTCCGCCCTGATCCAGCCACTCGGTACGGGAGGTTTTCACACCGGTGGCGAGCATTTTCAGTGACTGCTTCCAGCCATCTTCCAGACGCCCGCCATTGTGTCGACGTGACAGTGAGTTAGCCAGTTCAAACCCAAGCCCGAATTCCTGCAGGCGTTCGGCAAGCCGTTGCTGGACAGCGTTAGTCGCCGGTTTTTTAGGCTCCTGAGTGCGGGCGCCCATCAGGTCCCGTAAAGAACTGATCTCTGCACGCATCTGCGCCAGCTCGTCGGAATACCCCCCCGAGGTTCCACCGGCAGGTGCCGGCGCGTAACCGGATTCCACTGCGGGGGACCCAAGCCCTAGCGCCGAGTCCTCAATGAAAGCCGTATTGTTGGCATAACCGTGGCCAATGCCTGCCCGCTTTTCACGGACTTCACGGATACGATCCCGGGAACGCCCCAGCTCATCTTCCAGGTGGCGATGTTGTTCCGCCTGCATTTCCGCCAGCCGGGAACCGTTGGTAGCTTCCCGGGCTTTGTCACCCAAGCGCTGACGCGCCATATTTTCGTCGTAGTCCAGTGCCGTCACAATTTCGACGCCACCATCCACCCGGCGATTGGAGAGAATCACGGCGTCCGGGCCCATCTGTTCCCGCACCTGCTTCAATGCCTCTGCCATGCTCTGAGCAAAAAAACGTTTTACTTTCATGATGCCTCATCCTCCACCGGCAACGCCGTGCCTGCGCTGTCCGCTTTGTCATCCGCCGCCGTTACTGGCCGACAGACGCCACAATGGTGATCTGTTTGTTATCCGGAATTTCCTGGTAAGACAGTACGTGCAATCGCTCCACCCCATAGCTGGCAAACTTCGCCAGCACCGGTCGCAACGGGCCTGACACCAGCAGAATCGCTGGCTTGCCAAGCATTTCCTGGCGCTGGACACTCTCCTGCAGGGATCGCTGCAGTTTCTCCACCATGTTCGGTTCCAGTACCAGCCCTATGTCTTCCTGACCGCCGGATTGTTGACTCTGTTGAACTGACTTCAGCAATAACTGTTCCAAGTCTGGATCTAGGGTAATAACCGGAATTTCCTGCTCATTGCCACAGATACTCTGAACGATCATACGGCGCAGAGCCTGACGGGCCACCGTGGTCAGCAGTTTCGGATCCTGACTCCTGGGATGGACGTTGACGATAGACTCCGCAATCGAACGCATATCACGAATAGGCACTTCTTCCTTGAGCAGATTCTGCAGCACCTTCAGCAACAGGCTGATGGAAATGGTGGTCGGCACCAGCTCTTCCGCCAGCTTGGGAGACACCTTTTCCAATTGGTCCAACCACTTCTGGGTTTCTTCGTGGCCGAGCAGTTCATGGGCGTGTTTCTGCAACACCTGATTGAGATGGGTGGCCACCACCGTACTGGCATCCACGACTGTATAGCCGAGGGTCTGGGCCTGATCCTTCTTTTCCGGCTCAATCCAGCTGGCGTCCAGGCCGAAGGCCGGGTCCTTGCCTGCAATCCCCTCGATCTTTCCGAACACCTGCCCCGGATCAATGGCCAGTTCACGGTCCGGATGAATTTCAGCCTCGGCGAGCGTCACCCCCATCAAGGTAATGCGGTAGACGTTGGGCATCAGATCCAGGTTGTCACGGATGTGTACCGACGGCATCAGAAATCCGAGATCCTGTGACAGCTTCTTGCGCACCCCCTTGATACGGCTCAGTAACTGGCCGCCCTGGGACTTGTCTACCAGCGGAATCAGACGGTATCCCACTTCCAGGCCCACAATGTCGACGGTGGCGACATCGTCCCAGCCCAATTCCCTGCTTTCACCCGGCGCGGGCAGTGCCTGACCGTGATCGCCACCATCTCCACCAGGCGGCAGATCCCGCGCCGCCGGCTGCATGCCACCACGAACGGGGAACACACCTTCCTCTTCAATAGTCTGGCGTTCACGCTTCCAGATCAGATAAGCGGCCACCGCGGCAATGATCCCCAGACCAAGAAACGCCACATGCGGCATCCCCGGAATAAGACCGAGAATAATCAGGATAGCAGCGGCAATGGACAGCGCCTTGGGCGCACTGAACATCTGCTTCAGGATCTGCCCACCCATGTCCTGACTGGATGTGACCCGTGTCACCATAATGGCCGCTGACGTCGACAGCAGCAGCGAAGGAATCTGTGCCACCAGACCATCACCGATGGTCAGCAAGGCATAGTTCTGTGTGGCCGTCCCAAAATCCAGACCATGCTGCAACATACCGATGGAAATACCGCCAATCAGGTTGATGGCCAGAATCAGCAGGCCGGCGACCGCATCCCCTTTGACAAACTTACTGGCACCGTCCATGGAGCCGTAGAAATCCGCTTCCTGGGCAACTTCGGAACGTCGATGCTTGGCTTCATCCTGATTGATCAGACCGGCGTTCAGATCGGCATCAATGGCCATCTGCTTGCCGGGCATGGCATCCAGGGTAAAGCGTGCGCTGACCTCTGACACCCGGCCGGCGCCTTTGGTGACCACCAGGAAGTTGATGATCATCAGGATGGCAAACACCACCAGACCTACCGCGTAGTTACCGCCAATCAGAACTTCGCCAAAGGACTCGATCACCTTACCGGCAGCGTCACCGCCCTCATGACCGTTGAGCAACACAATCCGCGTGGAGGCAACGTTCAGCGCAAGGCGCAACAGGGTCGCCACCAGCAGCACGGTCGGAAACGACGCAAACTCCATCGGCCGCAAGGCGTAAACACACACCAGAAGGATCACAATCGACAAAGTGATGTTGAATGTGAAGAAAACGTCCAACATGAACGCCGGCATCGGCAGTATCATCATGCCCAGCAAGCCCATCAGCATGATGGGTATACCAAGGTTTCCCCGCGTCAGGGATTTGACGTTGTTCAGGACTAAAGCTCTGTCCATGCCCGGAAACTCTCCACGTGGCGGTGCCTGCAGGCGCTCAATGGGTCGAAAATATGACGCCAATGCGTCGTTTGCAGGGGGTATCGCAAGATCCGTACCACCCCTTACGGGATTTCACTTCCCGGTGCCTGACGCGACCTTCCAGATACGGTATCCTTTCGCCATTCCGACACAGCCGACAGATGACAGACATAGGTGACCACCATGCCAATCCACGAGGTTAAACACCCCCTGATCCGCCACAAGCTCGGCCTGATGCGCCGCGCGGACATCAGCACCAAGAATTTTCGTGAACTGGCACAGGAAGTTGGTGCCCTGCTGACCTACGAAGCCACCCAGGATTTCTCCCTGCAGGAGAAAACCATCGAGGGTTGGGCCGGCCCGGTGAAAATCGAACAGATCCAGGGTAAAAAGGTCACCATCGTGCCGATTCTCCGCGCTGGCATGGGCATGCTGGACGGTGTCCTCAGCCTGATTCCCGGCGCCCGTGTCAGCGTGGTCGGCCAGATCCGTGACGAAGAAACCCTGGAGGCCAGCACCTACCTGGAAAAGCTGGTGGGCGAGCTGGACCAGCGTATGGCGATGATTATCGATCCGATGCTGGCCACTGGCGGCTCACTAATCTCCACCATTGACCTTCTGAAAAAAGCCGGCAGCACCGAAATCCGTGCACTTATTCTGGTGGCAGCGCCGGAAGGTATTGAGAAAGTCCTGGAGAAACACCCGGACGTATCCATCTACACGGCCTCAATTGACGAGCGACTGAACGAAAAAGGCTATATCCTTCCTGGACTTGGTGATGCCGGCGACAAAATATTCGGCACCAAGCAGAAGGACGTCTGAATATGCAGGATCACACCAACGACCCGACCTGGAAACAGGCGATAGCCGGCTCACAAATGCTGCTGGTGGCCTTTGGCGCACTGGTACTGATGCCGCTGATTACCGGCCTTGATCCCAACGTCGCCCTGTTTACCGCCGGCCTCGGCACGCTGATCTTCCACATCGTTACCGGCGGCCAGATTCCCATCTTCCTTGCCTCCTCGTTCGCCTTTATCGCCCCGGTAATTGCTGCCAAGGGCCGTTTCGGGCTGGAAGAAACCATGGGCGGCCTGATGGCTGCCGGTATTCTCTACATCATCCTGAGCGGTGCCGTCCGGCTTCGCGGTACCGGATTCGTTACCCGTCTGCTGCCACCTGTGGTGATCGGTCCGGTCATCATGGTGATCGGCCTGGGGCTGGCGCCGGTGGCTGTACATATGGCCTCGGGTCGTAGCGGCGACGGCGCCGCTGAACTGGTGCCCTATGACACCGCCATCTGGATTGCGATGATTTCCCTGGTGGTAACCGTCATCATGTCGGTGTGGGCAAAAGGCATTTTCCGCCTGATCCCCATCATGTTTGGCGTGCTCGTCGGCTATACCCTCTCCGCGTTTGCCGGCGTCGTTGATCTGACGCCAGTGCGCGAAGCCCCCTGGTTCGCCGTTCCGAATTTTGTCGCACCGGCCTTCAGCTGGAGCGCCATCCTGTTCATGATCCCGGTGGCCATTGCACCGGCCATTGAACACATTGGCGACATCCTTGCCATCGGCAACGTGACCCGCAAGAACTACCTGGAAAAGCCCGGCCTGCATCGCACCCTGCTGGGTGACGGCCTGGCCACCAGCGCCGCCTCCCTGCTGGGCGGACCGCCCAACACCACCTACTCGGAAGTCACCGGCGCCGTGGTCCTGACCCGCAATTTCAACCCGAAAGTGATGTGGTGGGCTGCGATCATCGCCATTGTTCTGGCCTTTGTCGGCAAGTTTGGCGCTGCCCTGCAGACCATCCCGGTACCGGTGATGGGCGGCATCCTCTGCCTGCTGTTCGGCTCCATTGCGGTGGTCGGCCTGAATACCCTGATTCGCCACCAGGTCGACCTGTCCCAGTCGCGCAACCTGGTGATCGTTGCCATCACCCTGGTGTTCGGCATCGGCGGCATGGCCATCGGCCAGTTCGAGGGCATCGCCCTGAGCGCCGTGGTGGCCATTTTCCTGAACCTCCTACTGCCGGGCACACGGGAAGCCTGGGGAAAGGCCATCTATGAGCAAAAAGCCGACTGACAGTTCCGGCATCAGCTTTACCGCCCTTTACACCGGTGCCGTCTGGCACCGGCACGGGCTTTCCGATGACGTCCTGACCACCGAACAGGGCCGCTGGCTCTATCACCTGATGAGCCCCTTCGAAACCGCCAGCAAAGCCGCCATTGGTGGCAACATCCGCACCTTCCTGCTGCAACGCCACCTGATCATCGACCACCTGATCGACCAGGCGATCCAGCAGGACGGCGTCGACCAGGTACTGGAAATCGCCTGCGGCATGTCCCCCAGAGGCATCCGCTTACGGGAGAAACACCCCGACCTGAAGATGGTGGAAGCCGACCTGCCTGACATGGCCACCCGCAAAGCCGCCCGTCTCTTGACTGCAGGCCATCTCGGCGAGAATCATCAGGTCACCCCCATCGATATCCTGGCCGACAGCGGCGAAAACACCCTGGAAGTCGTAGTCGCCCGAACCTTCGACAACACCAAACCCATAGTGGTCGTCACCGAGGGGCTGACCAGCTACTTCTCCCTGGAAGTCATCACCGAATTCTGGCAACGCCTGGCCAAAGTCCTGGCCGACCGCCCCGGTTCGGTGTACCTCTCAGAAAGTTACCTGATGCCAAAGCAACCGCTGCTAAGAAACTCCCTGAAAACCCTCGGCGGCCTCCTGGGCACCATGACCCGCAGCCAGGTCAGCTTCCACTTCGACGATGACCATCAGGCCTGTGACCACTTCCAGGCTTCCGGGTTTTCTTCCGTCCGGGTCTACAACCCCTCGGAGTTCTATGGCTTGTTGCCCATACCTGAAAGCCGCCATGATCCTATGGTTCGGGTTGTAAGTGCTCGGGTCTGAGTTTGGTTTTTTGGTCTTGTAGCCTGATGATTTCGGTGAAGGGTGGTTGTGGTTGCCGCCTCCCAAAAATTTCGGAGGCCATGGATGGCCGGAGAGAAGCGCACACGGACGTGCTTGTAGCGGTTTTTTGGCAGGGCCACCAACAAATGCCCTCCCCCGAAACCCAGCAGGCTACAACAGACCAAAGGCAACCAATTCAGACATCCCGCCGCATATCAGGCGGAATCGGAAAGTCCGGCATACCGGGCCGATCACCGCGCCCCTTGCGGAACTGCCGCAACTGGAAGACGTAGGCCAGCACCTGCGCAATGGCCATGTAAAGGCCGTCGGGAATCTCCCCCCCGACCTCGGTATTGTGATACACCGCCCGGGTCAGCGGTGGCGTTCTCAGAATCTCGACTTTGTTCTCGCGGGCAATTTCCATGATTTTGAACGCCATCTCATCGGCCCCCTTGGCCACCACGATCGGCGCCGCCATGGATTTCTGATCGTACTTCAGGGCCACCGCATAATGCGTCGGGTTGGTGATCACCACATCGGCTCCGGGCACATCCTGCATCATCCGGCGCTGGGCCATTTCACGTTGCAGCTGGCGGATGCGGCCCTTCACTTCCGGTTTACCTTCGGTGTCCTTGAATTCGTCTTTGACCTCCTGCTTGGTCATGCGCAGTTTCTTCTGGTGGTCGAAGATCTGGAACGGCACATCGATGGCGGCGATGATGATGGTCGCGGCAGACAGGAAGAAGAAGGTCCAGCCCAGGGTCCAGAGTACGTGTTCCATGGCCGGGATGGCGGGTTCCTCGGCAATGCTCAGCAAGTCCTCGGTCCGCAGGTTGAGGATCAGGATGGCAAGCGCCAGTACCAGCCCCACTTTCAGGATGGCCTTGACCAGTTCGATCAGGGACCGCAGGGAGAACATGCGTTTCAGGCCCTTGATCGGGTCCATACGGTTGAGTTTTGGCGCAACGGCTTTGCCGCTGATCAGCAGACCGCCGATGCCGATGGAGCCGGCAATGGCGGCGATCAGCAGCAGGATCAGGATCGGTGACAGGGCCAGTGCCGCTTCTTTGGCGGAGGCCAGGAGCTGCACGCTCATGTGGCGGGTGTCGAAGATGGCGGAGCGTTCGATGACGAAGCTGTCGCGCATGATACTTTCAAGGGAAGCGCCCAGGCTGGCGCCAAACATCAGCAGGCCGCCAGCACCGGCCATGAGGACGGCCATGGTGGCCAGTTCCTTGGAACGAGCGGTCTGGCCGTCCTCCTTGGCTTTTTCCAGCCTTCGGGGGGTGGCCTCTTCCGTTTTTTCCTGACTATTGTCGTTTTCTTCAGCCATCAGGGCTGCCCTTGCAGGTTCCGCATAAACTCAAAGGTTTCTCTCGTGTACTGCTCGAAGTGCGGCAGAAAATTGGCGTGCAGCACCCATATGGAGAAGAGTCCAAAAATCAGGCCAATTGGAAAGCCCAGGGCGAAAATATTCATCTGGGGTGCCGCTCGGGTCATCACGCCGAAGGCAATGCTGACGATCAGAACGGCGGAGACCGCTGGTAATGCCAACAGCATGGCGGACACAAACATCCAGCTGACGCGGTGGGCCAGTTCCCAGACTCCGACCTGGCCCAGGCCTTCAAATCCGACGGGCAGTGTCCGGAAGCTTTCCACGAAGATTTCAAACATCACCAGGTGGCCGTTCATGGCGAGGAACAGCAGGGTGATGGTGATGGTGTAGATCTGGGACAGCACCGGAACGTTGACGCCGTTGGCGGGGTCGACCATGGAGGCGAAGCCGAGGCCCATTTGCATGGCGATCATCTGGCCGGCGACGACGAAAAGTTGCCACAGCGCGGTCATGGCGAAGCCCATGCCGACGCCAATAAGGATCTGTTGAAGGGTGATCACCACCGCATCGGCACTGAATGCTTCCACCTGGGGCGCGGGCGGGAGCAAGGGCACGATGAGGATAGTGATGAGCAGGGCCAGGCCCAGGCGCGCTCTGGCCGGTACCAGCTGGGCGCCGAAGATGGGGACGACCATCAGGAAGCTGGCGATGCGAAACAGTGGCCAAAGGTGCTGTCCGACCCACTGGCCGATCAGGTCAGCGCTGATTTCGGTCGGTATCATCAATCAGCCAATCAGGTAGGGAATGCTGGTTATCAAGCCTTCCGCGTGATCAAGCAGTTTGGTCAGCATCCACGGGCCGGCGGCGATGATGACGATCAGGGTTACCAGTAGGCGCGGCAGGAAGCTGAGGGTCTGTTCGTTGATCTGGGTAGCGGCCTGGAAGGTGCTGACCACCAGACCGATCACCAGGCCGGGGCCGATGATAACGGCGGACAACAGGACGATCATCCACAGCGCTTCACGGACGATATCTATGACGGTTTCCGGGGTCATACGCGGCTCCTATATCCCGTAACTGGCGGCCAGTGTACCCATGATCAGCGCCCAGCCGTCCACCAGTACGAAGAGCATGATCTTGAACGGCAGCGAGATAATGATCGGTGACAGCATCATCATACCCATGGCCATCAGCACGCTGGCCACGACCATGTCGATGATCAGGAAGGGGATAAACAGTATGAAGCCAATCTGGAAGGCGGTTTTCAGCTCACTGGTGACGAACGCGGGCAACAGCACCCAGAAGGACACGTCCTCCGGCGAGTCATACTGTTCGTCCGCAATGCGCATGAACAGTCCGAGGTCACTTTCCCGGGTCTGGCCCAGCATGAATTCGCGGAACGGCATGCTGGCGCGTTCAACCGCTTCCAGTGAGGTAATTTCTTCTGTCATATAGGGTTGCAGGCCAACCCGGTTTGCCTCTTCCAGAACCGGCTTCATGATGAAAATGCTGAGAAACAGGGCCAGCCCCAAAAGAATCTGGTTGGACGGTGTCGCTTGCAACCCCAAGGCCTGACGCAGGATGGCAAACACCACGATGATGCGGGTGAACGAGGTCATCATCATCAACATGGCCGGCAGGAACGTCAGCGCGGTCATCAACGCCAGGATCTGCAAGGTGACGGAATACTCCTGCACACCCTGCTCCTCGCCCGGAGTCATGGTGAACGCCGGAATCCCGGGCAGGTCGGCGAATACCGCCGGACTCCAGCCCGCCAGCAGAATCAGGGGAGCCAGTGAAAGGCATCGCTTCAGAATACTTGCGATCATCGGCTCAGCCTTCCTTCGATGACGGTGCGTTCCAGGACTTGCCAATCATGCCCTGAAGGCGGCGGGCAAAATCACTGGACGAGCCCTGACCGGGGGTCACGACTGGTTCGTCAAACACGTGCAGTGTGCGGATGGCGGAAGGGGTGATGCCCACCAGTATCTGCGTACCACCGACATCGATCAGCGCAATACGTTCCCTGGCACCCAGCGCCATGACGGAAACCACTTTGATGGCCTGGTTGTTCATTCCGGTCATGCCATTCATGCGACGAATGATCCAGGCACAGCCGTATATGATCGCAATGACCGCAAGCAACCCACCGCCCAGACTCAGCATGGTGATCAGGGTGTCCGGAGCCCGGTTGCTCTCTTCCTGCACGGGGGCTTCTTCCGCCAGCGCCATGATTGGCAGCAATCCCGTCAGGATAACCGCGACGCAACTGCACCAGCGCCGACTGAAGATTCCACTCATCCGCCCCATATTACTTCTGCAACCGCTTGATTCGCTCGCCCGGGCTGATGACGTCGGTGAGTCGAATACCAAACTTTTCGTTGACCATGACAACCTCACCATGGGCGATCAGGGTGCCATTAACCAGCACATCCAGTGGTTCACCCGCTAGGCGATCCAGCTCAATGACGGAGCCCTGGTTCAACTGCAGCAGGTTGCGAATCGGAATCTGGGTGTTGCCCACTTCCATCGAAATAGTGACCGGGATGTCCAGAATGACGTCCATATCCGGCGCAGGACCGCTGCCCTGGGTCACGCCGGTAGTTTCGTCGAATTCCTCCATCGGCGCGGCGCGGACGTTGTCATTGCTACCCTTGCCTTCCTCGGACGGCTCTGCTTCGGCCATGGCCGCGGCCCACTCATCCTCGCGGGAGCCCCCATCGTCACCGGACTCTTCCATGGCGGATTCCCATTCAGCTGCGAGCTTTTCGTCTTCGCTGAGTTCCTGATCGTCTTTTTTGTTGTCGTCAGCCATTGCGTCCCACCTTCAGTTGTTTCTTGACCCTGGGCAGCGTTGC
>JAKLLS010000030.1 GCA_022014155.1 Marinobacter sp.
AAGGAACCAACCATGCCAATCTGGGTCGACGCCGACGCCTGCCCCGTACCCATCCGGGAAATTCTCTGCCGCGCCGCCACCCGCTGGCAAATTGATACTACCTTCATTGCCAATCACGCCATCAGCCTGCCGCCAAGCCCCTACATCAAACGCATGCAGGTTCCCCAAGGCTTTGACGTCGCGGACAACGAAATCATGGATCAGATGAGCTCCGGAGATCTCGTCATCACCCAGGACATTCCCCTCGCCGCAGAGGCGATCGACAAAGGCGCGGACGTCTTCAACCCCCGGGGGCAGGCCTTCACCAAAGAAAACATCCGCCAGCGCCTGGCCATGCGTAACTTCATGGAAGAAATGCGAAGCGCCGGCCAGGTCACGGGAGGTCCGGCCCCGTTCAGCCAGACCGATCGCAAGGAATTTGCCGACAAGCTGGACCGCTGGCTGCAGCGCAACGCCCGCAAGTGATAATGATTCTGTTTTTAAAAACCTGAAGAATCCGCTACCCTTGCCGCTTTCTGGCGCAAGCGGAGCGGATCATGACACAGCATTTCACCAAAGCCACCAGCAGTTTTGCCGCACTCGGTCGCTTGCTGCGCTATGCCAGAGGGTATCGGCGACAGATCATTGCGGCCACTGCCTGCTCCATTATCAATAAACTGTTCGACATCGCCCCGGAAATCCTTATTGGTATCGCCATTGACGTGGTGGTCAACAAAGAAGAGAGTTTTGTGGCTGGCCTGGGGTTCGAAACAGCCCAGGAACAGATCACCATTCTGGCCGTTCTGACCTTCTTCATCTGGGCCGGCGAATCCATTTTCGAGTACCTGTTCCAGATTCTCTGGCGTAACCTTGCACAGCGACTGCAATCCGATTTGCGGCAGGATGCCTACGAACATGCCCAGCGCCTGGACATGAGCTTCTTTGAAGCCCGTAGCTCCGGCCAACTGGTCGCCACCATGAACGACGACGTCAATCAGCTCGAACGCTTCCTGGACGGCGGTGCCAACGCCATGATTCAGGTATTGGTGACCGTAGTCGCCGTCGGCGCCGTGTTCTTTGTATTGTCACCATTGATTGCGCTGCTGGCGTTTACCCCGATTCCCCTGATCGTCTGGGGAGCCTTCTATTTCCAACGTAAGGCTGGCCCACTGTACGCAGATGTGCGGGAAAAGGTCGGAGACCTCTCCAGCCGTCTCGCCAATAACCTCGGCGGTATTGCCACCATCAAGAGTTTCACCGCCGAGCAGCGTGAAGCGGAACGCCTGAAGGCCAGTAGCGAGGCATACGTGGAAGCCAATCGCCGGGCAATTCGTATCAGTTCCGCGTTCATCCCTGTTATTCGCATGGCAATCCTCGCGGGCTTCCTCGCCACCTTCACCGTTGGCGGCATGATGGCCCTGGAAGGCACCCTCAACGTCGGTGCCTACGGCGTGCTGGTGTTCCTGACCCAGCGCCTGCTGTGGCCCCTGACCGGCCTGGCGGAAGTGATCGACCTGTTTGAGCGCGCCATGGCCAGTACGCGGCGGATCCTGGACTTGCTGGCAGAACCGGTCCATGTGCGCGACGAGGCCGCCACGCCTCTGCCAGAGCCCGTTCGCGGCAGCGTCAGCTTTAACAATGTGAGCTTTCACTACCCTTCCAGCGGCGCCGGCATCAGCGGTATCAGCCTGGATGTACCGGCCGGAAATACCCTGGCGCTGGTGGGCGCAACCGGCTCGGGGAAATCCACCCTGATCAAACTGTTGCTGCGTTTTTACGACCCAACGGAAGGTACGATTCAAATCGATGACAAGCCAATACAATCGGTCAGTCTGAAATCACTGCGAAACGCCATCGGCCTGGTCAGCCAGGACGTCTACCTGTTTGAAGGCACCATTCGGGACAACCTGGCCTACGGCAGGCCCGACGCCAGTGACGAAGACATCATTGACGCCGCCCGTACCGCTGAAGCCTGGTCCTTCATCGAAGCCCTGCCCAACGGACTGGATACCGAGGTGGGTGAGCGCGGTGTCCGCCTGTCCGGCGGCCAACGTCAACGCCTTTCCCTGGCACGCGCACTGCTGAAGAATCCACCGGTCCTGGTACTGGACGAAGCCACCAGTGCGGTGGACAACGAAACCGAGGCAGCCATCCAGCGGTCTCTGAGGCGCATCGGCCATAACCGTACGGTGATTATGATCGCCCATCGACTCTCCACCATTGTGGACGCAGACACCATCGCGGTTGTGGAGAACGGTAAGGTTGTGGAAAGCGGCAGCCATCAGACGCTACTGGACAAAAACGGCGCCTACTCGGCCCAGTGGCGGGTTCAGACCGGACAGGCCTGATCATTATAATATTGATAGTAATTCGCATTTAGATTATTCTGCAGGCCCTCGGAATCCATCTCAAAGAACGAAGGGAGTCTGTATGTCTGCGTTCTTCAAAGTATCCAGCCTGGGTGTACATATTGGTGACGCCGGCATACTGCGCAATATCAACCTTGAGTTTCGCGAAGGCGAAGTCACTGCCCTGCTCGGACATAACGGCTCTGGCAAGTCCACGCTGCTGAAGGTTCTGGCCCGCCAGCTGTCACCGTCCTCTGGCGAGGTCAGCGTACTGGGCACCTCGTTCAACAGTACCGGTGCCCGTGAATTTGCCCGCATCGTAGGCTACCTCCCCCAACACCCCCCTGGCACGGATGGTCTGACGGTACGCGAACTGGTGGCTCTCGGCCGCTACCCATGGCGCGGCCCCCTGGGGCGTTATAACGATGAAGATCACCAGTTGATCGATCAGGCTATTGACGACACCGGACTCCGTTACTTCCAGCATCGTTCCGTCGACACCCTCTCAGGAGGTGAGCGTCAACGCGCCTGGATCGCCATGCTGCTGGCACAACAGACCCGCTGCCTGTTACTGGACGAACCTATCTCCGCCCTGGATGTTAAACACCAGGTCGAGACGCTACGCCTGGTACACCGCCTGGCCGAAGAGCGGGAGTTGACGGTGGTCGTGGTACTGCACGACGTGGATCTGGCAGCCCGTTTCTGCGACCGTTTGGTGGCCCTTAAAACCGGAGAGTTGGTTGCAGACGGAAGCCCACGCGAGATTATGGATTCCGGAATTCTCGAAACCATTTACGGCGTGCCCATGGGCGTTATGGAGCGGGCGCCGGGACAGTGGGTCTCCTATGTTCACTAACTCCCAACCATTTCGCCTGATCACGGCGCTGCTTTTGAGCCTGCTGCCCATGCTGGCCAGCGCCGGTACCTGGCAACATGAACAGGGCACCCTCACCCTCGACGAGCCCCCCAAACGGGTGATTAGCCTCAACTGGGCAGCCACCGAAACTCTGTTGCTTCTGGGCGTTACCCCTGTGGGCGTTGCGGATCGGGATGGTTATTCTGTCTGGGTCAAGGAACCGGAACTTCCGAACGGCGTTTATGATATCGGCGCCCGGGTGGCACCAAGCCTGGAGGCCATCGCCGAACTGAAACCGGACCTGATTGTGACCAGCTCGGAAATGGCGCCGGCCGCACAGCTGCTGGAACAAATCGCCCCCACCTATGTGATCAGTGCTTACCAGGAAGGAAGCCAACCGTTCGACAAGGCCCGGGAGATGCTACTGACACTGGGTGCAATGCTGGATCGCGAGGAGCGCGCTCAAGCGATTCTGGCGGATATAGAGCAAACCCTCGACACCCAGCGCCAGCGCTTGGAAAAAGCGGGCTTGACCGACAGGCCCGTGGCCCTGGTGAACTTCCTGGACGATCGACATGTGCGGATCTATGCACCCAACGGCCTCTACCAACGCGCTCTTGACGGGCTTGGATTGACCAACGCCTGGTCACGGAAAGGCAACTTCTGGGGTTTTTCGGTAGTCGGGCTCGAAGCCATCGCCCCTTACGAAGACAGCCGCGTAGTGGTGATTTCCCCAACGCTGCCCGGCCTGTCCGATAATCTTGCCAATAGCCCTTTCTGGACCTACCTGCCTCCAGTGAAGCGCGAGCAGATCTATCAAATTGACGCCACCTGGCCGTTCGGTGGTGTATTTCCGATTAAACGACTCGCGAAACAGCTGACCGATAGCCTGCTGGAAGGAGGCTCTGACAATGTACGCTGACACCTCCACCCTGCCAATAGCGGCGGTTATTCTCTGGCTCGGTGCGCTCTTTGCCAGCGCCACGCCCTGGCTGAATCAGCTGGACCCTATCGCAATACTTTCCGCATTCTGGACATTCAACCCTGATCAGTACGCATCGGTGCTGGCCCATCACAGCTGGGCTCCCCGTGTGTCCATCGCCATGCTGATTGGCTGTGGGCTGGGGTTGGCGGGGGCCGTTACCCAGCAGATCCTCGGCAACCCGCTGGCGTCCCCCACCACGCTCGGTGTCGAAGCCGGCGGTCAGTTTGGCATTACGGTAGCCACGCTTTTTGCGCCGGGCCTGCTTGCGTTCAGCCCGGATCTCGCCGCCATCGGGGGCGGTTTACTGGCCATCGGACTGGTGATTGCACTGACCTGGCGCCTGGGCTTTTCCCCGGTCACGGTCATTCTTGCAGGGTTGGTGATTACCTTTTTCCTGGGCGCCATGAACATGGCCTTTCTGCTGCTTAAGGGAGAATGGCTCGGCAACCTGTACATCTGGGGGGCCGGCTCCCTGGTACAGAACAACTGGGGTCCGTTTATGGATCTCTGGCCCCGGGTACTGGTGCTCGCAATCCTGATGTTACTGCTGATGCGACCGTTGCAATTGCTCCAGCTTGGACAGGCATCCGCCAGCTCACTGGGCGCCCGCGTAGGACTGATTCGTGTGTTGGCATTGTTACTGGTGGTATTAATGAGTACCACTGTGGTCAGCCGGGTCGGGGTCGTGGCTTTTGTCGGGCTCGCGGCGCCGGTGCTTGCCAGACTCCTGGGTGCACGCACCCTCGGCAGCCGCTTGCTTTGGAGCACGGTGATGGGGGGCGGCCTGCTGCTGTTGGCGGACACCCTCGCGCATTGGGCTTCGACATGGGGTGACGGCTCCCTGGTCCCGACAGGAACCACCACAGCGCTCATCGGTGGGCCCGTCATCCTGCTGGCCCTGCAAGGCATCAGGAATACCCACCACATGCCCGGCCAGGAATCGAGCCCGGCCGGCTTTCAGCCCAAACGACGCTCACCCGTGATGATCAGTGGTGTCATTGTCACCCTGCTACTGGCCACCATCGTCATCTCAATGGGCTGGTCACCGGGACTGGATGACTGGAACTGGACCCCCATCACCCAGTGGCACGAGGCCTGGGTCTGGCGAGGCCCGAGACTGCTGGCAGCGACCCTTGCAGGTGTTGCCCTGGGACTGGCGGGCACACTGATTCAACGCATGACGGGCAACCCCATGGGCAGCCCGGAGATGCTGGGCATCAGTGGTGGCGCCGCCCTGGTAATGGTGATGATTGTATTATCCGGTCTGGAAGTCGGACGCCTCGGGCAGCTTGGCGCCGCCACCCTCGGCGCCGCAGCGGCACTCGGCTTACTCATTCTGCTGGCGCGAAAGCACCGTTTTGCCGGCAACCAGCTCCTGCTTGGTGGCCTGGCGCTGTATGTATTCATGGATGCAGGCCTACGGCTGGTCATGGCCTCAGGCGGTACCGTGGCCGCTCAACTTCTGAACTGGATGTACGGCTCCACCTGGCTGACGTCCGAGAGCGAAGCCTTCGGCCTAATGGCATTCATTGTTCTGATCTGCGGATTTCTGTGCCTGGTGGTGCGTCCGCTGACACTGCTCCCGCTTGGTGACACGTCCGCATCGGCGTTAGGATTACCGGTTGCGAAAGCTCGCTTACTACTTCTGTTAGTTGCAGCCGTATTAACCGCGTCGGCTACGGTGGTGATCGGTCCCCTGAGTTTTGTGGGCCTGATTGCCCCTCATCTCGCCCGTGTGCTGGGCCAGCAGACGGTTGGCCGTCAGATGATTGCGGCCGCCCTGGTCGGCGGGCTTCTGCTTGCCGCTGCCGATTATCTGTCCCGCATTGTGGTTTATCCGGGGCAACTGCCAGCCGGATTACTGGCAGCACTGGTCGGCGGTGTCTACTTCCTGTGGGGGCTGAGCCGTCATGGACGCGCCTGAACCGGAACTCCGGCTTTGGCCGGAGCATTACCGTCAACTGCTCGCCGGTGCCGGGCTGGACCGGGATACTGAGCTGGCCGGTGCCCTGCAGCCTGAGGATATCAACCGCCCCGCTTTGTTCTCACTGGCACAAGGCCTTCGGGAGCCAGAATTATTACGCCAGCAGGTCCGCACCGACTATCCCGATGCTCAGGACAACCGCGCGGTGACCGCGCGGTTATCGGTGCTGCAACAGGATCTTGCCCTGAACATCATCGCACCACTGACCTTACGGCTATTCCTGCACGGGAAAGCGCCCCTGCCGGATCCCGAAAGGATCTTTCTGGGCGCCTTACACCCTGGAGAACAACCGTCACCACGCTGGTTTCTGGCGACCACTGAGGCCCCCGTCGACGTTTGTGAATTTGTCAGTGGCATGGAGGCACAGGTGAATGCCTGGTACCCGGTCTTTCGGCAGTCACTCGGCGTCAGTCCGGGCGCTTACTGGAGCAGTATTGGTCTGGGGCTGGGGGCACCTTTTTCCGTGGTCTGGAATCGTGGGGAGCCGTCAGCCGTATGCCAGCTTGCACAGGCATGGCTGAACCAATTTGAGTGCGATGCCAACCGCTTTATTGACTGGATACCCGCCGAGTTCAGTGGTCAATCATGCGCGATCCCTCAGCGCAAAGGCTGCTGCCTGAAGTATCTGTTACCGGAAGGCGGTTACTGCGGAACGTGTGGTATCTATCGAAAGGAACGTATGGGAACTCTTAGCCACCAAAAGCCGAGCTCAACAACAGGCCTATGGCAGCCAGGCCTATAAACAGCCCGGAACTCGCGGCTAATTTTAATCCTTCAATCATTTCCTGCTCGGGTGTCATTCCCTGCCCTCCCCTCAGCATCTGATCAGAACTGTGTATAACCGGTACCACCGTGGCTGAATCAATGCCGGAGCAGGAAAATACCCCTGCTCCGGCCCACTATCAGTACGTCCAGGCTACCGTCAGGTTGGCATTGGCCGGTGCTCCATAGAAGCCCTGGGCCGAGGCACCAAACTTCTTCAAGCTCTCGATGTATTTCTCGTCAGTGACGTTGTTCACATTCAGAGTCGCATTCCAGTTACGGGCAAAGTCATAGCTTGCCATAAGGTCCAGAACCGCATAGCTGCTTTGTTCGGTGACAATCGTTGAACCTGTATTCGGACCAACCGTGGCAAGCCCCTGGTCTTGACTGATGCCTGACTGCCAGCGCACCTGACTGCCCAGTTCGAGGCCATTCACACCGGGCACTTTCCAGGTACCGCGCAGTTGTGCCAGATGCTCCGGAATAAACTCTCGCGTAGAATTACCATCCGCGTCTTCGATGTTGACCCAGGTATACCCGGCAAACACCTGAATGCGATCAGTTACATCACCCACGAACTCCAGCTCAACACCTTCACTGGTGACACCATCTACGCCGCGATAAAAAGTATCAACACCGTTCTCAAAGGTACCAGCGGCCTCGGCCAGATTTTCCTGTTTGGTCCGGAAAATGGCAGCCGTCGTGTAAACGCGGTCATTTAGGAATTCGCTCTTCAGCCCCAACTCGTAGTTCACGCCATCAATCGGGTCCAGACGATCCCGGTTGAAGTCTTCTTCCGTTTGCGGAGTGAAGATTTCGGTGTAACTGGCATATACGGAATGATTGCGGTTGAGATCGTAAATCAGCCCGGCGTAAGGGGTATCAATCGCATCGTAGCTGGTGTCCTTGCTGTTGCCGTAATTGATTCCCTCGGCATCCAGCCAGGTCAGCCGCACACCGGTGATGGCCGTCAGTCGATCGGTCAGGGACCAGCGGGAAG
The DNA here is from genome assembly GCA_022014155.1 of Marinobacter sp. Taxonomy (GTDB): domain Bacteria; phylum Pseudomonadota; class Gammaproteobacteria; order Pseudomonadales; family Oleiphilaceae; genus Marinobacter. Next base: position 7,915 of record JAKLLS010000030.1, read on the forward strand.
CCAGGTAAGTGCTGATTTCCTTATCAGTCCAGTCAGATCCATCCACTCCGGCATCAAATGTCGGCTTGGGATAGTTGCCGTCCCACTCATCCAGCGGTGGCAGTGGATCGCCGATTCCCTGACCATAGCGGGATTCATCAACGGTTTCCGAACGTGACCAGGTTGCTCCCAGTACCAGTTCATGGGTGCGATTGGCCAGTTGGAAAGGCCCGGTGGCATAGGCATCCACCACCAACTGCTCAACGTTCAGGTCATACTGACTGGCGAAAGCCATCAGCCCTTCGCCCGTTTCCCGGTCGGGCACACCAAACTGATAAAACAGCTCGGACTCACTGTCCTGCTCGAGGCGCAACACAGAGCCCTTCGCTTGCCAGCCGCCGCTCAGCTGTTGTTGCAGCTCAATGAAACTATTGTGATTGGTGTTGTCCCAGAAAGACCAGTCAGAGGCTGTGCTGGTGGAACGTTTGAAGTCCGTTGCCGAACCGTCTGTGTAAAACAGCGGCTGGGCCCCCCAGAGCGGGCTGTCGGTGTCGGAGGTCTGAGTGGCGTGTCCCAGGGTCAACAAGGTGGTTTCGGTGATGTCGGCTTCCACCACACCATAAAACATCTGCTTCTCGTTGCTGTAGCGATCGAGGTAAGAATCCCGATCCTGATATCCAGCGACAACACGACCACGTACCTTGCCAGACTCGGACACGGAACCGGATAGATCACCGACGATGCGGCGGTTATCCCAGGAGCCACCTGTCACGGCCACGGAGGCCTGTGTGTCTGCAGTCGGGCGCTTGCGGATGAAATTGATTGTAGCTGACGGGTTGCCAGAGCCGGTCATCAGACCGTTAGCACCGCGGAGCACTTCGATCCGGTCGTAAAATGCAGTATCCAGATCGCCCTGAACATTGTCATAAACCGCAGGCAGGCCCACGCCGTCATACTGGAAGTTGTTGATATCAAAACCACGAGCGGTGTAGTAGGTACGGTCCGTTTCCACTGACTCGACGGTCACCCCGGTCGCGCCCTCGAGCACATCGTTCACGTCATCCTGACCAAAGTCATCCATCTGCTTGCGAGTAATCACCGTCACCGACTGGGGAGTTTCCCTGTGGGACAGGGCCATTTTCATTGCCGTACTGGTTGTACCGGCTTTGTAACTACCAGTGGACTCGGAAGACTCTACCCCCCTGTCTGCGGACACCTGGATGGCCTCCAGCGTGGTGGTTTCCTGCTCCTGTGCGACGGAAAAACCGGGCAAACTGGCCCAGAGGATGGCACTGGCTAGCGCTTTGCGGCGAAAGCCGGTGGTCGGGGACTGCGGCATGACTTCTCTCCTGACTTCAGAATGATGAAAAAACGGCCCTTATATTAATGCGAATCATTCTAATTTAAAACAGCAAATGATAACTGCTCTATCGAATTGAGTGGAGTTCGATCACTCGCACGTACGCCTGACAGTGCTATTCTGAAATATCAGGACGCCCGGCAACGTACAGAGGACAAGCACCATGGTCGGAATTGTCAGGATGGCAGCCGCTTACACACTGACTGCAACTACGCTGGGATGTTTGGCCCAGATAGCAATAGCGAATGGCAGCACGTTTACTTCGGACAAAGCCAACTTCAGGCTGGAAACCATTGCGACTGGGCTGGCGCACCCTTGGAGCCTTGCGTTTCTGCCGGATGGCTCCCAATTGGTGACCGAACGTGACGGCCGATTACGTCGGATAGAGGACGGAGAACTTCAAGGCCCCCCCGTACAAGGATTGCCGGAGCTTGTGGTGTCCGGACAGGGCGGACTACTGGACATCATCCTCCACCCTGATTTTGAAACCAATCAGACACTGTTTCTCAGCTACGCCCACAAGATCAGCCGCAAAGGCATGACCACGCGCGTGGCGCGGGCTACCCTTGATGGCAACGCCCTGTCCGATGTCGAGGTTATCTTTGAAGCTCTGCCACGCGGCATTGCCAGTCACCACTTTGCCGGTCGTATGGCGTTCGACCGTGACGGCAACCTGTACATTGCTGTTGGCGACCGGGGTGAAATGGACCGCGCCCAGGACACCGGTGACGATGCCGGAGGCGTCCATCGCCTGACCACCAATGGCGATCCAGTCCCCGGCAATCCATTTATTGAGAAGTCTTCCGGCAGCGATACCCTCTATACTTATGGCAACCGTAACATCCAGGGCATGACTATCCACCCCGCTACCGGTGAAATCTGGAGTCACGAACACGGTCCCAAGGGAGGTGACGAAATTAATATCATCCGGGCTGGCAACAATTACGGCTGGCCGAAAGTGACTTACGGCATCGACTACTCAGGCGCAACGATCTCAGACAAAACCACTATGGAAGGTGTAACCGATCCCCTGCACTACTGGGACCCGTCCATCGCCCCATCCGGCATGGTGTTCTACACCGGGGACCGGTTTCCCGAGTGGCGGGGAGACCTGTTTGTCGGCGCTCTCAAGATGAAAAAACTGGTGCGTCTGAGTATTGAAAATGAAACGGTGAAAGAGGAAGAGGATCTGCTGGAAGACCTCGGCGAGCGAATCCGTGATGTCCGCATGGGGCCCGACGGCGTACTATGGTTACTGACCGATTCTGCCGACGGTAAAGTTTATCGGTTGGTGCCCCTGGAATAACAGGGGGGTCAGTGCGGGTCGTTGGTTCTCTCGGTTTTTTCGAACTGGGGAAGATCGTCCGTAATCTCGAACCAGTCGGATTTGGAACCTACAAAAACATGTTGGGCCGGCCCTTTACCAAGCGGCTCGTTGATCACGCCAACACGTAACCGAAGAATGCCAGGAATGGCATCTACACGGCTGTAGAGGTGGCTGCCGCAGCGGCCACAGAAGGCGCGGTATTTGCCGGGGCGGGATTCGAATTCCTGCACCTTGTCTTCGCCACTCAGGAATCGGAAACGCACTTTCTGCACCGGAGCACTGGCGGAAAAGGCACTGCCATGGGCACGACGGCACTGACTGCAATGGCACAAGGCAACCGGACCCAGGGGCCCTTCGTATTCAAAAGTAATGTTGCCGCATAGGCACCGGCCGGTCAGCATGATTTGCCCTATTGTTCCGCGCTGCAGATTGAATGACAGGAGCGCAATGATACCTGCGGCCCACTTGAAGAACCAGTGCGCAAACACCACATTACAAACACAGATTCCGCAAAGGAGGACATCATGTCATTCAGCGCACTTCCAAAGATCGGTATGGGGACGTTTCGCCTGAAAGGGAATGACGCCAGAGACGCGGTGAAGAGCGCGTTGTCATTGGGTTATCGTCATATCGATACCGCCCAGGTTTATGAAAACGAGGCGGAAGTGGGTGATGGCATCGTTTCCAGCGGTATCCCACGCCGGGAAATCTTCCTGACCACCAAGATCTGGCACGATAAGCTCCACGCCAGTGACCTGATCAACAGCCTCCATGACAGCCTGGCGCGGTTGAAAACCGATCATGTTGACCTGGCGCTGATTCACTGGCCCTCCCCGGACGATGCAGTACCTATGTCCGAGTACCTGTGCGCCTTGCGGGATGCCCAGCGTGAAGGACTGACTAATCACATAGGCATTTCCAACTTCACCTGTGCACAGATGGACCAGGCCAGAGAGATCCTCGGAGAGACGCCCATTTTTACCAATCAGGTGGAAGTCCACCCTTTCCTCAACAATCAAAAGGTGATTGAGCACGCCCAAATGATGGGCATCACCATAACCGGTTATATGCCTTTGGCAGTGGGCAGAGTGATGGAAGACGACACTCTTATCCGCATCGGTAACGAGCACAATGCCTCACCGGCGCAAGTTGCCATTGCCTGGGCTCTTTCCAAAGGCGTGGTACCCATTCCGTCCTCCGTCCGGCCGAAACACCAGAAAGCCAATCTGGATGCCTTAAAGGTTCAGCTCAGTGCCGACGAAATTATGGCCATAGACAGGCTTGACCGGGGCAAGCGTCTCGCCAACCCCGAATTTGCACCAGAATGGGATTAGGCGGCGTACGTCGTTTCCAGATACTTCAGGATGGTGGACGATTCGAACAGTCCCTCGCCGGTATTGGGGTCCTCCAGATACGGCACTTGCACCCGTTTGTGGACCTGAAAAAACACATCCCGCTTACCCCCCGGAATCGGGGTATAAGGCCCAGGCTTGATACGCTGCTTTGCCGGACCAATCTCGGTCCAGTGCTCCTTGCCGAGGTTATGAAGGGTGTAGGGGATCTCCAGTTCACACAACTTCTCGCGCACCAGACGGGAAAAGGGGCTACCTTCAAAACTCCAGAGGTGTAACGGTTGTTCCGGAACCTTCGCGGCGGCGGCTCTCAGCCCACGCAAAGCGCTGGCAGCTGATGCCAGTGACCCAAGGGCCGGCTGGTAGCCTTTGGCGCGATAATATCCGGGGACTGACCGGCCACCATATTGACGGAACAGGTACTCCACAATGGCCTCGGACTCATACATCACTTTGCCCGTGTTTTCGTCCACCAGCAGGGGAAACTGTTGCTTTCCGCCAAGCGCCTCGGCTTCCGGCCTGAAGCGCCTGCCCCCTTTGGGACACGGGCGAATCTCGGCATTCAGATTCAGCGCAGTCAATGCCTCCCGTACCCGGCGACAATACGGGCAGGCTTCCATATCATAGAGCACCAGTGGTTTTTCTGGTTGCGACACTGGCTTCACAACCAGACAGCCACGCCACGCCGTCAATGACGAAGTAGCCACTGAGCCAAGTACATTCACATTGTGGACAAGCAAATTGGGCATAGTTCAACCTCACTGCCAATAAATGTTGGTCGTCATTATCACGCAAACCGCCGGTTTTCCATTGGCCCGTGGCGCGGATACCCAGAAAGCGTTCAAACCTGGGCGACTAACTTCCTGATTCCAAAGACACCTTACAACTCTTCACAAAAGTACAGTGCAAACAATGACACTAGTGGCATTTTTTAACGTCATGTAGAGCTTTCCCACATAGTATGATCCGCAAAATTGGGCTATTGTTGTGGAATAACACACGATGAGTCCGGTCATGTTCACGTCAACTACACTTCGCTTCCGACAGTCTGCTTCCTATTGCCTGCACGCATTGTCAGAAGCGCGGGGCGAACTGCGTGCACCAAAAGCGTTTATGGCCGCCACTGTATCCCTGGCCATGGCTTGCAGTCCGCTTGTCATGGCGGACGACGGAACAACCAAATCCGGAAACAGAACCTGGAGCAACCAGGTCAGGGATTACGCCGTTAAGTCCCTGAATAATGAAGACGCCCTGAGCATGGCTGCCATCCCCCTGAATGGGCCGGGCATCGATCAGTACATTAATGCAGACGCGCTCATGAGCCCGGGCTCGATCATGAAGCTGGTCACCACCTACGCCGCACTGGAAATCCTGGGCCCGACTCATCACTGGAATACGGATTTCTACACCGATGGCCAACTGACGGGCAACACGCTGGAAGGTAACTTCTACGTAAAATTCGGTGGTGACCCCAAACTGACTCTGGAACGTTTGTGGAGCACCCTGCGGGAACTCCGCGGCATGGGCATCACCACCATCAATGGGGATTTGGTCCTTGACGGCAATTACTTCGAGATTGCCGGAGGACTGCCAAGGTTCGACGACAACGGCGACAACCCTTACGCGCCGTTCCTGGTGGAACCATCAGGCGTACTTACCAACCTTAACCTGATCCATTTCCAGGTGCGTGCCGACGAGCGGGGCACCCATGCCTGGAGCGCCCCTGCCCTGAACGACGTGGTCATCGATAACCGGGTGACAGCAACCGCTGAAGGCCCATGCCCATCCCGCCGGGGCTTTACCTGGGAGCCGGTGTTCCACGCTGACCAGCGGGTCACCGTGCGGGTCACCGGTGAACTGCCCCAAGGCTGCCGCACTACCGCGTATTTATCACTGCTACCACATGAACAGTACACTGCGTCACTGATTCGATCCCTGCTTTCCGAGATGGGAATTTCCCTGGCGGGAGACGGCGTCACGGGTACCACACCTGATGATGTCCGCCTGATGCTGAGAACCACCTCCCCGGACCTGGTTACCATGGTGAGGGATATTAACAAGTGGAGCAGCAACGTGATGGCTCGCCAACTGCTGCTGACCATCGGTGCGGAAAACCGTCAGGATGACGAACATGATGACCGCGTTGCCGGTATACGCATGATTTACGAGTGGCTGGAGAACAAGGGCGTCAATACCGCAGGCATGGTTATCGACAACGGTGCCGGATTGACCCGTCATGGTCGAATCAGTGCCCGCCAGGGAGCACAAATCCTTCAGCATGCCTGGAACAGTCGTTTTTCCGCGGACTTGATGGCCTCCATGCCGCTAATCGCGATGGACGGAACCATGGCGCGACGACTGCGCAACGCTGGCATGGACGGCCTGGGCCGGATCAAGACCGGCTACCTGGAAAACGTACGTTCCATCGCCGGTTATACCCGGGACGAAAGCGACACAACCTGGGCAGTGGTGGGTATGGTGAATACCGACCCGGCCTGGAATGGTCAGGCCGTGCTTGACCGCATCCTTTACTCGTTGCACCACAAGCCGCCGGTAGGCACAACCCTCTCTCAGGCAGACGGTGGCTCCGAAGTCCGCTAAGCGGGCCACTGCCTTTGTTTTTGTTACCTCTTTCTTGCCAACCTTTCATGCCGACTTGAAAACTGACTGCTAATCTTACCCGTAGCAACAATAGACGCTCCAACAAGGGCGTCCGTGCTCGACTCCGGATTATCGCAGTACCTGAGTGTCGATCGTTCGGGTGGGAAGCAAATCCCCATCCTTCACTGGAAGGAGATAGTGCATGAACAAACATAATTCGAAGTTAAGCGCCGCAAGCATCCTCGGCCTTGCCCTGGCCGTCGGTGGCTGTGCCAGTTCCGGGGAGCGGCCGGATGCAGAACTACAAACCGCAGAAGCCTCCATTCAGCAGGCCGTATCCGCGGATGCCAGGGAATTCGACCCGGTTCTCCTCAACCAGGCGCAGAACCGGGTCGCCGATGCCGAAGAGCTCATCGAACAGGAAAAGTATGTTGAGGCCGAACGCCTGCTGGAAAAAGCATCCGTGGATGCGCAGCTGGCTGGCGCACGATCAGAAACAGCCAAGGCCCAACAGGCCGTCGCTGAGATCAATCAGAACATCGACGCTTTAAGAGAGCGGATCGAACAACGCCAGTAAAGGCCTCAGCTGAGCAAGGAGATGGTTATGAACAAGCGAAACACAGCTCTGGGTTTGGCAGTCGGGATTTCTGTCTTGATGGCAGGATGCGCAGGCGCACCCCCAAATAACGCGATGGTCGACGAAGCAAGAGCCTCCTACGCAGACATCCAGAACGATCCGGATGTTGCTCGCAGCGGAGACCGGCAATTGAGGAACGCGCGAGATCAACTGGCGCGTGCAGAATCGCTGCTGGAGGACGGAGCGGAGATTGTCGAAATCGAGCACGCAGCCTACCTCGCGAACCGACATGCGCAAATCGCCAGAGAACAGGGGAAACGTGCACAACTGCAGAGCGAAATCACGTCCGCCGAGGCGCGCCGTAAGGAGCTGGAACTACAGATGAGCTCCGCCGAGGCTGACGCGGCCCGGCGTGAAGCTGAACTGCTTCGTGCCCGAATGGCAGAAATGGAGGCCGAACAGACCGATCGTGGCATGGTCCTGACCCTGGGAGATGTGCTTTTTGATCTTAACCGGGCTGAACTGAAGCCCGCCGGAGAAGCAACAATCCGCCGTCTTGCGGAATTCATGTCTGAGTATGAGCAGCGCCGGGTTCGTGTTGAAGGCTACACCGACAGTACCGGGGAAGCCTCGTACAACCAGGGGCTGTCAGAGCGTCGTGCTGAATCTGTCCGTAATGCCCTGATGGATATGGGGATCGGAGGAAACCGTATAGAAACCCGGGGATATGGGGAGGAATATCCCGTAGCGAGTAACAACAGCGCTGCGGGCCGCCAGCAAAACCGTCGTGTCGAAATCGTAATTTCAGATGAAGAAGGTAAAATCCAACGGCGGGAGTAATGTCGCGATCTGGCCAGCTACCAACAGTGAGTAGCTGGCCTTTCGTTTTCAGCCATCGGCCCTGACTAACTTCAGACTGTCAGGTAACCACCATCGGCATTAATGCAAGCGCCGGTGGTGTAACTGGACGCATCCGAAGCCAGGTACAGAACCGTTCCGGCCATTTCACTCGGGTCAGCCACCCGTTTCATCGGAATGTGAGCCATGGCCTGCTTCTTGATTGCATCGGTGGTGGTCAGGGCACTGGCGAACTTGGTGTCCGTCAGTCCTGGCAACAGTGCGTTGACGCGGATTTTCTGCTGGCCCAGTTCCATGGCGAACGACTTGGTCATGGAAATCACCGCAGCCTTGGTCACCGAGTAGATGCCCTGGAAGTGGCCGGGGTTTACGCCGTTGACGGACGCCACATTGACGATCGATCCTCCACCGTTTTTCTTCATCAATTGCGCGCCACGGGCACACATGAAGAAATACCCGCGAATATTCACATCCACGGTTTTCTGGTAAGCGCCCAGGTCGGTGTCCTCCACCGGACCGAAATACGGGTTGGCCGCGGCATTGTTGACCAGGATATCCAGTCTTCCGTGCTCCTTCCCGATGTACGCCCAGATATCCTCGATCTGGTCCATCTCTCCAATATGACAGGCATAGGCTTCCGCACTGCCACCGGCATCACGAATGCTGCTGGCCACTGCTTCGCAGCCCTCGATCTTGCGGCTGCTGCAGATAACGTGGGCCCCGTAATCCGCCAGTGTGCGGGCGACGCTTTCACCGATACCCCGGCTCGCGCCCGTAACCAGCGCCACTTTGTCTGTCAGATCAAACAGTTCCTTGCTCATTCATTCACCTCAAATCGTTATCGGAACGTCACCAGTGCAGGGTTTTCCGCTTCCAGATGACTGTAATTGTTGAAAACCGCCAGGCTTCGGCGAGCGCCGGAATAAAGGATGCGTGAAACACTGGTATTGGCGATCACGTTGTTCATCTCCAGCGCCTTGTGGTCACTCAGGTGCAACAGGTGCTGGGCGATCACAGCAATGGGTCCGCCGGAGGTAGACACCAGGGTATCACCACCATCGGCGTACTCGATCAATTCGTTAAGCGCCGTGATGACACGGGCACGGAAGGCCTCCCAGCTTTCCGTGTATTCGTTATCGTGGTTACCGCTGACCCAGCGGGCCATAGCTTCCTCGAACACCTGCTGGAAGGCGCGGGCGGGCTTAGGGAAAGCAGCAAGATCCGTGGCCATTCGTTGCCGGTCCGCCCAATCCGGGCGCAGGCGTTCAACCACCTGCATATGATCAAATTCATTCAGACCACCCACCGCCTGCATGTCCGGCAGGGCATCGCCATAACCGCTGGCAATGGCTTCCACGGTTTCCCGGTGGCGCTCCATATTGCCGCCAAACACGGCATCGGGACGAACCTTGCCTGACAGCCAGCGGCCGAGTACCCGGCCCTGCTCCCAGCCACGGGGCGAGAGCTGGTCGTAGTTGTCTTTGCCGAAACTCGCCTGTCCGTGGCGGATCAGATAGATTGTCGCCATTACAGTTCACTCGCCTCAATCAGCCGCTGACAGCGCTTCTCAAGGTAATTGGCCGCATGACCAAAGGCGGCAAAACGGTTGTCTTTGGTCTGGCCGTGATAGAAGCGGTAATAGATCTGCTGAACAATCACTGCGAGACGGAAGAGTCCGTAGATCTCGTAGAAATCGAAGTTGTCGACTTTAAAGCCAGACTTCTCCATGTAGTATTCCACCACTTCCTTACGGGTCAGCATCCCCGGCCGGTGGGTTGGCTGCCGACGCAGCATCTGGAACGGCCCCTCATCGTCCGCCTCGATCCAGTACGCCAGGCTGTTGCCCAGATCCATCAGCGGATCGCCAATGGTGGCCATTTCCCAATCCAGTACGCCGATCACGTCAAACGGGTTATCCGGATTCAGCACCACGTTGTCGAAGCGGAAATCGTTGTGGATGACGACCTGGGCGATGTCCTCGGGCATCTTGTCGTTCAGCCAGCTCATCACTGCCTCAAAATCGCCTACGTCCTCAGTACGGGCCTTGCGGAAACGGTCGCTCCAGCCACCAATCTGGCGCTGCACGTAACCGGCACCCTTGCCGAGCTTGTCCAGGCCTGCCGCTTTGGCATCCACCCGGTGCAGATCGACCAGCTTGTCGATCACATTCAGGCAAAGCTTGCGGGCATCAGTTTCGCTCAGCTCAAAGTCCTTCGGAAAATCCTCACGCAGGATAATGCCCTTCAGACGCTCCATCACATAGAAGTCACAGCCCAGAACGTCATGGTCATCACAGATAGCCACGATATTCGGCACGTAGGGATACACCGGTTTCAATGCATCCATCACCCTCGCCTCCCGCAGCATGTCGTGGGCGGATTTGGCGATCTTGCCGAATGGCGGGCGACGCAATACGTAGGAACGGTCACCGTAATCCACCTGATAGGTCAGGTTGGAGGCGCCGCCCGGATACTGTCGGATGTCGGGCTCACCTTGCAGATCCGGAATGGCCTGTTTCATAAAGCGGTCAACGGCGTTGACGTCCAGCTCTTCACCTTCGCGGATGTCCACGGCCTGGTCGATCTGGGTCATTCAGGGCTCTCCTTTCAGTTCGTCTGTATGGACGATTCAACAATTCAGGGATGGGCTGCAGCTCTTACGCTTTACTGCCACCCATCTTGTTCATCCAGCGCTTGCTTTCCTGGTGCATCAGCCAGTCAAAGGCCCAGGGCGCATGGCGTTTGAGCATCCACATGCGACGCTCCCTGGCGTGGGGCAGCACCCAAAAGCTCTTGTCTTTGACGGAACGGAAGATATCCTCGGCCACATCGTCCGCGGTGATGCTGGAGCGCTTCATCAGCTTGCTCACATTCTGCTGAATACCGGGAAGGTCCGAACGCATGCTGGCGGTCAGATTGGTCTGGAAAAACGCCGGGCACACGCAACTCACATGGATCCCGGAATCCCTCAACTCCTGACTCAGCGTCTCGGACAGGGCAATAACTCCGGCCTTGGTAACATTGTAGCTGTCCATCAACGGCGCCAGCATGAGTCCGGCCATGGAGGCCACATTCACAAACGCCCCAGAACCCTGCTCTTTGAACTGCGGCGTAAACGCCTTGCAACCACGGACCACACCCAGCACGTTGATGTCCAGAATCCACTCCCAGTCCGCCATGGTGGTGTCTTCAATGGAGCCTGCAGAGGCAACACCGGCATTGTTCACCACCACATCGACACCGCCCCACTTTTTCACCAGATCATCCCGGACCTTCTCAAAGTCTGTCAGCCGGCGGACATCACACTCGACAAAATAGCCTTCGCCCCCGGCGGCGTTGATCTCTTGCTCAACGTCGACACCCTGCTCCGGGTTGATATCGCCAATACAGACCTTGGCGCCCTCTTTGGCAAAACGCAGTGCAATTGCCCGGCCCAGGCCGCTGGCCCCACCTGTGATAAATACTCTTTGTGTCATCGTTGTTCTCACCGTTGTCTTATGCGTTCGAGTTTGGGTTCTTTTGTTATTGGTGCAAGAGCTGGTGCCGGGCCGGCCCTTCCAAAACACGCTGTGAATACGTCCCTGTACGCTGTGCTCCGCCCCTCAGCGCTAATTGCTCCTGCGTCGCGCTGAGGGTCCAGGGCAGGCCATCCATGGCCAGCCCGTGAAGCGCTTACGCCCTTCACCCATGGCTCCGCAACGTTTTGGAAGGGCCGACCCGGCACCAGCTCCCCAACGTCTCAGTAAGCTGTTCGTCAAGCCCTATGGTTTTGGCAAACTTCGATTCGAGAAATAGCTCAGTCGAACCCGACTCACTCTCGCCGTCGTTGAACCCCGAATCCCACTCCGCAGTCCGAAGGGGACGGCGGGGCGGTGTTTCTGAAAATTTGCGGAGCCATGGATGGCGGAGCAGAAGCGCCACAGGGATGTGCCGAAGGAGCGGTTTTCAGAAACACCGCCCCGCCGGCCCCCTACACCCAACTCAAAGGCTGGAGGGCGACACAACCCAAGGCTCAGGACTTGTACTTGCGAAGCTCCAGGCGAGCCACCATAGCCCGATGAACCTCGTCCGGCCCATCAGCCAACCGCAATACCCGAGCATAGGCGAACAATTGCGTCAGTGGGAAATCATCGTCGCTGACACCAGCGCCACCGTGAATCTGAATCGCCTGATCCACAATAGTCTGCAGCATGGACGGAATCACCGCCTTGATCATGGAAACTTCCTGCAGAGCCCCGGCGATACCCTTGGTATCAAGCGCCCAGGCGCACTTAAGAGTCAACAAACGGGCCTGCTCAATCGACATGCGGGCATTGGCAATAATGTCCGGGTTACCGCCCAATTTGGCGATCGGCCGCCCGAACGCTTCACGGCTGGTCGCACGCTTGATCAGTAACTCCAGAGTGCGCTCAGCGGCGCCGATAGCACGCATACAGTGATGCACACGGCCCGGTCCCAGGCGGCCCTGAGCGATCTCAAAACCACGGCCCGGGCCGGCAATAAAGGCACTCTTGGGCAAACGGACATTCTCAAAAGAGACGACACCGTGGCCGTAGGGCTCATCGTAAGCGCCGAAGACCGGCAGCATACGTTCAATCTTTACGCCCGGGGTATCCAGCGGCACCAAAACCATGGAGTGGCGGCGGTGTTTGTGAGCATCGGGGTCGGTCAGCCCCATGAAGATGGCCACCTTGCAATCCGGATGGCCGACGCCGGTGCTCCACCATTTGCGGCCATTGAGGACCACTTCATCACCTTCAACGATCGCGGTGGCTTCCATGTTGGTGGCGTCGGAGGAGGCAACCGCCGGTTCAGTCATACAGAAAGCGGAACGGATTTCGCCGCTTTGCAGCCGTGGTAGCCATTCGGCTTTCTGCTCTTCGGAGCCGTAATGGATCAGCACTTCCATATTGCCGGTGTCCGGCGCGTTGCAGTTGAAGATTTCCGGGGCAATGAAGCTCTTGCCGGTTTCTTCCGCAATCAGGGCATAATCGGAATTGAGCAGGCCACAACCGTACTTTTCATCGGGGAAGAACATGTTCCACAGGCCCTGGGCTTTGGCCTTTTCCTTCAGTTCCTTGATGATCGGCAGCACAACCCAACGGTTCTCCTGGGCCATCAATTCCTCGTGGTATTGCCTCTCGATGGGGAAAATCTCATCCTGCATGAACGCCTTGACGCGTTCGAGATAATCCTGGCCTTTTGCTGAGATGGTAAAGTCCATAGCTGGTTCCTCGCCTCTTGACTGATTGAAGCCAGTCTAGAATCCCATCAACTATTACGCGACTGAATTTTTCTTATCATCTGCCATGAATCAAACTTATTCAGATGGGACTCGCCGCCTATGGCGTGAAATCAGCTATTCCAGGTTAAAAAACAATTGAATGGGCAGTAACCCGGGATTCAGACGTCAATGCTGGTACGTCTTTTACGAAATTCGGCGGGCGTTTCCCCGTAGCTCTTCCTGTACCACTGCGAAAAGTGTGAGGCATCTGAAAAGCCCGTTTCATAGGCTATTTCCGTCACCCTTTTTGTCGTGTTCAGCAATAAGTTACGACCATGCTCGAGACGTAACTTTCGCCAGTAGCCGGCAGGGGCGGTGTGAAGAAAGCTGGAGAACAGACGGGTCAGCTGTCGCTCGGTGGTATTGAGCTGCTCTGACAGGTTTTTAATCGAGTAAGGCGTGCTGAGGTTCTCCTGCATCAGCAGGATGGCACGCTCCAACAGGCGGTTTTCATAGCGTGCCACTTCAAAAAACTGGTCGGTAGGTACGTCATCACTGCCATCTTTGGATAGCTGTGAAATCAGTAGATAATCCAGCCCTTTCTTTGCTCTCGCGCGGCCACAGTGGGTTGATATCAGTTCCGCCGCCAGATCAATGGCGGTGCCGCCGGGACAGGTAATGATGTTGCCATCACGGATATGACCCGAGTCTACGACAGCCCTGGCGTTAGGATAACGCTTCTTGAAATACTCGGAGACGGTGAAATGAACGGCGCATTTGCGACGGTCAAGCAGGCCGGCCTCGGCCAGAACAAAGCTACCGGAACAAAGACCAATCAGCGGCACGCCTTTGTCGTAACCTTCCCGAAGAAAATCGATAATAGCGGTGGACGGTGAAGTCGACGCATCAAGCAGGCCGCCGGCAACCGCAATGTAGTCGTACTGTTGCGGGTCCTCCAGGCCAATCTGGGGGTTTATCTCCATGTAGCAACTGGACTTAACGGACTGTTTCTTCTCTGAAATCCAGTTCCATCGGCAGTAAAGCTGCTGGCTGCGAAAGGAACGGTCCGCAGCGAAACGCAGAGACTCGACGAAACCCGCGACAGGCATCAGCGTAAAATCCTGCATAAGAAGAAAGCCCACATTCAGATCGGGTGCGGCGTCCTGTGGGCGTTCGTTTTCGTCTTCAAAAGCACCTGGGTAATGAAAGCTCATAGTATGGGAATACCACAACGGCAGCGAGCAAGGCTTTTCAAATACAACAGGTACAACATAACCCACAACCCTGACGCAGTCATGCGATATGCCGGGATTGGTTTAAAGGTTTTCAGCGTTCCGCACCTGCCTTCAACTGGTTGAACCACAACGTAGTGTTAACCCCCATATCCAGAAAGGGCCGTGGCGGGTTCAGAGCGGGTGCCGGTTGAGACAACATATACCGCAAAAGCTCGGAATCCTGGTTGGCCAGATAGTCAGCCAGTAATTTTCCGGTAATCGTTCCCTTGGTGACACCGATGCCGTTGTGGCAACCAGCACCATAAACATTGGGTCTCAGTTCACCAAAGTAAGGCGCATGATTCCGACTCATACAAAGCGCGCCACCCCAGCTGTATTCCATCTCCACCCCATCAAGCATGGGAAAGCGCGCGTTGAAGCCATCGACAATGTGTTTGCCGGCCCGGGCCGTTGTCGCTTCCGAACTCCGTCCGTTGGGATTGAAGGTGAACGAGTTGCGTACCAGAATTCGTTGGTCAGGTGTGCGCCTTACCGTGCTGCCAAAGGGATCAGCTGGAATCACACCCCAGTACGGCGTTCCACCCAGACGTTGTTGCTCCGCCTCGGTCAGCTGTCGTGTTAAGCCTGCGTAGGTGAACACAGGGAGCAGACGGCCAGTAAAGAAGCCAAACTCTTGCGCAAAGGCGTTGTTGGTCAGCAACAGGTTCCGGGCCTTGATCGTTCCGGCAGGTGTTTGCAACTGAATGGAGCTGCCATAGTCAACCTGAGTGACCGGCGTCATTTCACACAGCTGCACGTTCTCCGGAAGGGTTCGCGCCAGGCCACGGACCAGTGCCGCAGGCTGGACCAGTACCGTGCCCGGAGTGTACAGGCCCTGGGTGTAATAACCGGAGCCCAATTTACGTTTGAGCTCGGCGGCATCCATCATCTGGTATTCGGCACCCAGGCGATCCAGGCCCGTACGGTAGGCGTTGAGTACGTTCACACCCTTTGCGTTGACCGCACCCTGAATTTTACCGGATTCGCGCCAATGGCACTCGATTTCCTCTGATTTGACGATAGTGCGTAGGTAGTCGATAGCTGCGCGATTGAGCGCCATGTCTTTACGCGCGGTATCAAGGTCGCCAATATAGTCAGGCGCGCTAAGGTCGTGAGGCAGATCGATCAGGAATCCGGAATTTCGCCCCGAGGCGCCATCCCCAACGCATTGGGCATCCACCAGCAGAATGCGATCATCCGGTCGATGGTGCGCCAGCTGACGGGCTGCCGCAAGGCCGGTGAAGCCCGCCCCGACAATAACCCAATCCGCTTCCACCGAACCCGGGAGCCGCTGTGGTTCGTGGGATGGCAGAATGCTGCTCCAGCCGCAGCTATGGTCGTCCGCTGGAAGATTTTTTATTCTCATGCTGCTGCCTCTGCATTATCTCAAGCCACTGGAGCGGATACTGCCACCTGTAGACCGGCGACAGTCTCCCGCTCAATATGGCGATCAGGGGGTATTTCAGCCTGCGGACTGATAGGCGGTTTTTACCCGGGTATAGAAATCCGCGGCATAGCGCCCCTGCTCACGGGGCCCGTAACTGGACCCTTTGGTGCCACCGAAAGGTACGTGGTAATCAACACCCGCTGTCGGCATATTGACCATGACCATGCCAGCCTGGGCGTGCCGCTTGTAGTGCTCCGCATGCTTCAGTGAGGTTGTGCAAATACCGGAGGACAGGCCAAACGGAGTGTCGTTCGCTTCGGCCAGGGCAGCGTCGTAGTCCTTCACACGGGAAACGGTGACGACAGGGCCAAACACCTCCTCCTGACAGATACGCATACTATTGTCGACATCGGTAAAAATCGCAGGCTGCAGGAAGTAGCCTTCGGTCTCTGCCTCCACCCGATTGCCACCCACCAGAAGGCGCGCGCCCTCCTGTTGAGCCAATTCGATATAGGACAGGTCCTGCTCCAACTGACTTTCGCTCACAACGGGGCCAATCTGGGTGCCTTCGGCCAGGGCGTGGCCAACACGCAGGGCTTTCGTTCTTTCCGCCAGCAAGTTAATAAAGTCGTCATAGATGCCCTCGGTTACGATCAGGCGGGAGCTGGCCGTACAGCGCTGGCCGGTCGAGTAGAAGCCCCCCTGTATCGCAACCTCCACCGCCTGCTCAAGGTTGGCGTCATCCAATACGATCAGCGGATTCTTGCCCCCAAGTTCAAGCTGCACCTTTGCCATACGTGCCGCGCACTGCTGGGCAATGGTGGCTCCAGTGCCGACGGAGCCGGTAAAGGTAATCGCCTGCACGTCTTTGCTGGTAACGATGGCATCCCCCACTTCCGAACCCGGACCAATCACCATATTGAAAACCCCGTCCGGCAATCCGGCGCGGGAAATAATCTCAGCCAGGGCCCAGGCGGATGAGGGAACCATTTCCGCAGGCTTAAACACGACACAGTTGCCGTAGCAGAGCGCCGGTGCAATCTTCCAGGACGGAATCGCGATGGGGAAATTCCAGGGCGTAACAATACCCACCACGCCGACCGGCTCCCGAGTGATATCAACCGTGGCGCCAGCTCGAACGGATTCCAGCCGTTCGCCGCCAATACGTACAGCTTCGCCAGCAAAAAACTTGAACAAGTAGCCGGCCCGGGTCACTTCGCCGATGCCCTCGGGCAGGGTCTTGCCTTCTTCCCGCGACAGCAGGGCGCCCAGCTCCTCACGTCGGGCCAGGATTTCACTGCCGATGAAGTCCAGGGCATCAAAACGCTGCTGAGGATTCGATACCCCCCAGGCAGGGGCCGCAGAGACTGCTGCCGCGATCGCCGATTCCGCTTCCGCGCGGCCGGCACGACTGAACTGATCGACAACATCCGAGGTATCAGACGGATTGATGTTGGTCAAAACCCGATCACCCGAAGGTATAAAGCTGCCATTGATATAACTGGTTTTCATGATATGTGTCCTGTTCGCCGCACTCAGACCAGATTGGTCGGTGTGCCGTTGATGAATTGGTTGATATTCTGAATGGCACGATCCATAAGGCCCTGCATCGACTGCCGGCTGCTCCAGCCGACGTGGGGAGTCATAATGAAGTTGGGCAAGTCCATTAGCTCCAGCAGCGGTTCATCGGGGCGCAGCGGTTCATGCTCGACTATGTCAATGGCCGCCCCCGCAAGGTCTCCGGACCTGAGTGCCTGCGCCAGATCCTGCTCGTTGATCACGCCGCCACGGGCGGTATTAATGATGACTGCGTTTTTTTTCATGTGCCGCAACTCGTCCAGGGTGAACATATCCCGTGTTGAGTCGGTCAACGGACAGTGCAGACTGATGGCGTCACAGGTTTCCAGAAGCTCGTCAAACGTCACAAGAGACAAGTCGGAATCGGTCGCGGCCGGGTTGTAGTACACCACGTCCATCCCTATTCCAGCAGCCATACTGCCCATCGCACGGCCGATCATACCGGTGCCAACAATGCCAATCCGGCTGGAATGAACATCCCAGATTTCGTGGTCGAGAAATACGTTGGTCTGCCAGCCCTCGCCATACCATTCGCTGCTGTTGAGCAGTCTGTGATAGGCCAGTATCTTGCGGCGCAGGGCCAGTAACAGTCCAAGTGCATGTTCGGCAACAGTCCCAGGTGAATAAGCCGGAACATGACTGACCGTAATGCCGTGATCATGGCAGTAATCAAGGTCGACGTGATCGGTTCCGGTCATCGCCACACTGATCATTTTCAGATCGGGCAGTTGGGCCAGTTCCGGGGCTCGCAGGGGGGCGCCGCAGGTAACCGCGATGGTTGCGCCCTCCGCACGTTGAACCAGTTGAGGACTGTCGGTGTAATCGTACTCGACCCATTGATGGGCAAAGGAGGGCTCCGGCAACCGGATTCCCGGCGCCACGGCGCTTTTGTCGAGGAATACAATCTTTTCCATGGTTCACCTATCAGCTCTTTTTCGTGGGTGCAAAGCCGGCCGGAGCCAGCGCGGCAAGACGACGAGTGAGCCATCCAGCAGTCTGATCGCGGTCTTCAAAGGCTTCCTTGCGTACCAGGGCGTCGCGCACCATATGGCCACCAACATAGCGGAATGGTTCGATCGGGAAGCGCTTGATTTTAGTGTCGACCAGTCCACAGCGACTCCACTCGTCGTTTTTCTCCAACACCAGGGAGCTGACAATGCGACTGGCAAACACCGTAGTGCCAACGCCATTGCCTGAAAACCCGATGGCGTAGACGATGTTCTCGTGGCCACCGAGATGTCCGAAGGTAGGCAGACCACTCATGGAGCGGTCAATGGGGCCGGTCCAGCTACTGATAATGGGCACATCGGAGAGGTCCGGATAGATCTCATGGAATGCCTTGGTAATTGCGTTGACCGCCGGAGTGGGCCCTTCATAGATATCACCAACCCGCCCGGCAAGCCCGAACCTGCCCAGCGGCTTGCCAAAGACAACGCGACCTTCGGGGGTGTTACGGTAGTAATTCAACACAACCCTGGAATCGGTCATCGCTTCGCCGCCGGTAAACCCGATTTTCTTGAGGCGTTCGGGCACCTTTGCCGTGGCGATCATGTCGCTCGAGACCACGGCGATATTGCGACGGAGTTCAGGGAAGATCGCGCCCCAGGCATTCATCGCCACGACAACCTTCTGCGCCCGCACACTGCCTTGTTCAACGTGGACCACGGGAGTCTTGCTGCGCTCCAGGCTCATCATTGGCGTCTTTTCATAGATCTCGACACCGATATCCAGGGCGTGGCGCCGCAGCCCCCGCGCCAGCAAGGCCGGCTGGACGGTTGCAGCATTGGGATCGAAGATCGCCTCAAGATTGCGCGGGCTGCCCGTGCGAGTCTGAGTCTCGTTTGAATCCAGGGGTATATAGTGGTCGATGTTATATTCCTTCAGCGACTCGATGAGGATATCCCAGGAACCTCGTTGTTTTTCGGAGCTGGCGGACCAGATCCAACCTTCTTTTCGAAACTGCGCATCAATGCCGTTTTGCTCGCAAAACTCGCCGATTTCGTCGATTGCGGATTCCGCAGCCTTGCATATGCGGAAAGCCTCATCACGCCCGCAAACCTTGACCAACGACAGGAACTTTGCCCACCAGTTGGTGACCACACCGCCGTTGCGGCCGCTGGCTCCGCCTCCGCATAGATCCCGCTCAACCACCACGACTTTAAGGTCAGCGTTTTCACGCTTCAGGCGAATCGCCGTCCAAAGTCCGAGATAACCCCCGCCAATAATGCAGACGTCTGCTTCGATGTCGGATTTCAAGGCCGGAGCTACATGACTGTCGTAGTCCAGCGCCTGTGCATACCAATAACCTCTATACCGTTCCATACACTGTGCCTGCTCATCGTTATTAGATAAATGGACGAGCCTTAACAGCCGTCCTTTATAACAAACACTATGGGAGATAATTGTGTGTTAATAGGACGTCTTCTACAAAAAATATAATATTTAGGCAGGATATTTCTCGTATTTCTTTTTCCGACCAGCCGGAACTGGACAAAACCATTGTATTTGGGCGCAAATGACTCCAGTCGACGTCCTAGATCTACCGGAAAAGATCGTAAATCTTATATTCACGAGGGTGCAACTGAAATAACCTGAGCATCGGGTTCTTATTCTTCTAAAGAAAATCTGAGAAACGCCCAAAAGAGACACCAAGAGACGACATCAAAACAATTCAACAGATTGGTGGCAATTATGATCAAAAACAAGATTAGCCAAATCCAAATCAAGCCTGTTTTCCTTGCAGCAGCATTATCGTTTAGTGCAGGCAATGCCTTAGCGGCTGATACGCTCAAATTCGCGATTGACTCATCCCCCAAGGATGCGCCGGCAGGCCAGGCACTTACGGAGTGGAGCGAACTGGTAGAAAAATACTCTGACGGCGAGATCGAAGCACGCACTTACTATCAGAACGAACTTGGCGGTCAGCAGGAGGTATTTGATCTGCTGGTCACCGGCGATGTCGATGCCATGCTGACCTGGCCCATGACCTCTTACGACAAACGCATTGGCGTTGTTTATGCCCCCTACATGGTGACCAACTGGGACCAGGCCCTCCAGGCTTACGCGAAAGATGGGTGGATGAACGGTATGCTCGAAGGCATATTCTCGGACTTGGGAATCAAATTCCTGGGGCCCTGGCCGGAGGGTTTTAACGGCGTGGCAACTCGAGGACAGGTTGCCCTCAACCCGGAAGAGGCAAGGGAGCTCACTGTCCGCACCATTCCAGTATTTCCGTTCCCACAAACCATGCAGTCGCTGGGCTACAGAACCGCCTCTATCGACTGGGGCGAGGTCTACACAGCACTTCAAACCGGTGTTGTAGATGGTGACTCCGGCAATGTGATCTATTGGGACTATGAATATTTCCGCGATACGCTGGATTACTACCTGCGCACCCGTCACATGTTCATGACAGCCATGTTCCTGGTGAACGAGCAAACCCTTGAAGGTTTGAACGAGAACCAACGCGAAGCCATCGAGCGCGCATCCCGGGAGATGGTAGCAAAACAGTTCAAAGAGGCTCAGAAAGTCGATCAGATGTACGTCGAGAAGGCCATCGAATCCGGCATGACCTATGTGGAACTCGATGCAGAGCAGCTCAAGGCCCATGCTGAATTGGCCCGGATCAACGTGTGGCCATTGATGCGCGAAGAACTGGGCGACGAGATAATGGACATTGTTGAAAGCAATGCGAATCAGCTGTGAACTCGACGCCCTGCCTTCCAGTAATTTAGGGAGACCTGTTTCGAGCTACCAACAAAAGCCTGACCCTTTAAATATATTTATTATAAATTAATACAGATATCTTAATATTAGCCCGGATATTTTATAAAGAGATTCGATTTATAACAGGATTTCTTGCAGGCGTGATATCAAGAACAACAGTCTTTTTTATTAGCGCTGCACAAACCCTGAAATCAATTCTTTCTTTGTAAAATATCCGCGGCTGGGAAAGCGCTTTTACAATGCCTGGAACAAAAACCATCTCCAGGAATGCTCAAAAAACAATATTATCGAAGTGTTGATATGAATATACCCCGTAAAAAAAACCTTGCAAGTCATTTGATTTCAAATGTTATCGACACGGCCGTCATTGTAAGCAGCCTGGCAATCATGGGGTTGATGCTGTTCCTGATACTGTCACGCTATGTTTTTGGCTGGTCGATCGTTGGTGTTTTAGAGCTGGTCATGGTTTTTGGTATCTGGCTCTACATGTTGGGTGCAATAACCGCTAGCCGGAAAAGGGATCACCTGGTTATCGACCTTCTAGCGCTAAGCCTCAGATCCGAAAGAACGCGAAGTTTTCATAAGATACTGATCTCGCTGATAACCGGGGTCATAAGCCTGTTCTTCATCTACTGGTCGTACAAAATGCTGATGTGGGGCTTGAAGAGACCTCAGGTCACGCCCGCCCTTTCCATCCCCGTCTGGATCCCCCAGAGCGCGATCATGCTCGCAGCAGTGGCTTCATTCTTGTATGCGCTCCGGGATCTCATTCTCGACGCCAGGAATCTGACAACAGCCGTGGCCAGAATTCCCAAAGAATCCGCTTGAACAGGTTATTTTTATGGAAGCTCTTATAGCACTTGGGTTGCTTTTATTGCTGATGGGAATCGGCGTACCGATCGCCTGGTCATTTGCCGGGGTATTGGCGTTCCTGACAATGGCATACGATTCCGGACTCAACTCCCTGATGATGCAGGGGTACCGCTCAATCAACTCCGTCGTGTTGATTGCTCTTCCACTCTTCGTTATCACCGGTTTTCTAATGCAAAGCGGTGGTATCGCCAGCCGCCTGGTCAGCTTTATTGAGGTATTGATAGGCCGCAGGCGCGGCGGGATGGGAGCCTCGATGATTATCGCGTCCGGTGTATTCGGCGCCATCGCCGGAACATCGACCGCTGCCGTTGCCTCTATCGGCAAGATCATGATCTCTCCGCTGGAGCAGCGTGGCTATCCACGAGGTTACTCCTCTGCAATGCTCGGTATTTCGGCATTGCTCGGCATTCTGATCCCCCCATCCATCATCATGATCCTGTTTGCAGTTGTTACCCGGCAGTCAGTCGCCGCGCTGTTTGCAGCCTCAATCGGTCCCGCTCTTCTGCTGATCATTGCCCTGGTCGTGCTTAACCGGATTTTCTCAGGTCTCTGGTTCCAGGAAATCCTCGACGAAGCGGGCAAAGAGCTCAAATCAGGACTTTCGCGGCGCAAAGCCACCTTCAATGCAATGCCGGCCCTGTGCTTGCCGCTGCTGATACTTGGTGGTATTTACGGCGGTGTTTTCACGCCAACCGAAGCAGCTGCGGTAGCGGCATTTGCAGCCGTCATCATCGGCTTTTTCGTGTATCGGGACCTGAATCCGCGCAATTTCTGCAACAGTCTCATCGGTGCGTCGGAGACAACCGGATCAATCATGATGATCCTGCTGTTTTCCTTCATGATCGGCCGGATTCTCTCTATGGAGCAAATCCCCCAGCAGATGACGGAATCCATCAGCATGCTGCTGACCGATCCCATTTCCGTCCTGATCGCGGTCAACCTCTTTTTGATCGTTGCCGGCGCCATTCTCGACGATGTCTCCGTTACCGTGGTTATCGCACCGCTGTTCATGCCTTTGATGGTCGCCAATGGTGTCGATCCAGTGCATTTTGCGTCAATCGTTGCCTGTTCCGTGGTGATTGGCGCCAACAGTCCGCCAGTCGCACCGATTCTCTACATGTCGTGCCGCATAGGTGAGGTGTCGATACACAAAGCCGTGATGCCGGCCCTGGCCTTCATTTTCCTGGCCGGCGTTCCGGTGATGCTGGTGACGACCTTTGTACCGGAGCTTTCGCTGTTTTTGCCACGCCTGCTGGGCCTTATGTGAACCAGGCCAGCCTCGGAGACTGAACGCGCATGATACCTGCAATCACTGAAACCACGCCGACCCAGCCTCTCTATCTCGACTTTATCAGTGAACTGAAAAGTCGGGGTTTCGAAGGAGATATCAGTCCCGACTACGGCAACCGGATCGTTCTGTCCACCGACAACTCCATCTATCAGGTGTTGCCCCAGGCGGTGCTTTATCCAAGGGACAATAAGGACCTGATCCTGCTCACTCGATTGGGAGAGCAGGACAGGTTCCGGGACGTGGTGTTCAGCCCCCGAGGCGGTGGCACGGGGACCAATGGCCAGTCCCTCACCGACGGCCTGGTTGTGGATCTTTCCAGGCACATGAACCGAATCCTTGAAATCTGCCCGGAAGAGGGCTGGGTGCGGGTGCAGGCTGGCGTCGTCAAGGACCAGCTCAACGCGGCCCTGAAACCCCATGGCCTGTTTTTTGCCCCCGAACTGTCAACCAGCAACCGTGCCACCATCGGCGGTATGATCAACACCGATGCCAGCGGGCAAGGTTCGGTAGTCTACGGCAAAACCCGGGATCACGTGCTGGAGCTCAATACCGTGCTGCTGGACGGCACGCTGTGGC
>JAKLLS010000133.1 GCA_022014155.1 Marinobacter sp.
AATAAACGGCAACAAACCCTGAGAAGTCGTAACGAGCATGTTGGCGTTTTCCTGGTCGGGCATGGTTGGCAAGACACCCTTGGGAGTATTAATTTTATATACACATATAGTACCTGCTTGACCATGAAATATCTCACGTATCCAGGACATTTGACCATTTATAACATCCCCGTCCACAGTGCCCGTCACTGGCGCATTCAGGTGACCCTGTTATCATGCTCCGAACCAAACCAGCCCCGACAATAAACGAATCTATCACAGGACACCCATGACCTCCGGAACCACTACCCGCCTTAACAAATACATCAGTGAAAGCGGCCTGTGTTCACGCCGGGAGGCTGACCGTTACATTGAACAGGGCAATGTCCGTATAAATGGCAAACCGGCAACAGTCGGAGACCAGGTACTACCCGGTGATACGGTCAAGGTGAACGGACAGATCATTGAGCCGCGGTCGGAAGAAGACCTGGTTTTTATCGCCCTGAACAAACCGGTCGGGATCGTCAGTACCACCGACAGCGCTGAAAAACACAACATCCAGAGGTTCGTTGGCCACAGCGAACGGATCTTCCCCATCGGACGACTGGACAAGGATTCCCAGGGCCTGATCTTCATGACCAGCAACGGGGATCTGGTCAACAAGATCCTCCGGGCCGGCAACAATCACGAAAAGGAATACCTGGTCACGGTCGACAAACCGATTACCAGGGAATTCATCCAGGGCATGGCCGGCGGCGTTCCGATACTCGGTACCGTAACCAAGAAGTGCAAAGTGAATCAGGAGTCCCGCTTTGTCTTTCGCATCACCCTGATTCAGGGGTTGAATCGCCAGATTCGCCGGATGTGTGAGCACTTCGGCTACGAAGTCACCAAACTTGAACGTATCCGCATCATGAACATCAGCCTGAAAGGGCTTGCGGTGGGACAGTGGCGGGATCTGACGCAGACAGAATTGGCGGAACTGTTTGATGCCATCCGGGGTTCGTCCTCGGAAGCACCGCCAACCCCAAAAAAAACAGTACGCAAGCCTCGTCAGAGCAATCCACGAAAGCACACCGAAAACATCCCGGGAAAGTCAGACAAGCCGCGCAAACATGGAGATAAGAAGCCTACCGGATCCGGGAAAAAGAAAAAACCGGCCAAACCAAGACAGCGCAGTGTCAAGCGTTGACACGCACAAGGATGAATTCAGTAACCGGTACTAGACTATAGGGGTATGATCTAACTTTAAGCACCTTGCCGTATATCAAGCATCAACCTGGACGGCGGCGCAAAAGCGGATACAACAAAAAGGAGCCACCGGTGACTGATCACGCCAATGGCCTGAATGAGTGGTTTGACGTAACCTTTATGGGGCACGGTCATTGCTACTTGTGGCGCCCGGACCTTGTTCTTCTGCATTCTATTTCTGACATGCTCATAGCGATAGCTTATTTCACAATCCCCGTTGCCCTCTACGTGCTGGTGCTCAAACGCAAGGACCTGGAATATCAGTGGATGTTCGTCCTGTTTGCCCTATTCATCTTCGCCTGTGGTACCACTCACGTTCTGTCCGTCTGGAACATATGGCATGGCGATTATTACCTATCCGGTGCGGTTAAGGCTGTTACCGCCATTGTATCGGTCCTGACCGCGGCCCTGATTTGGCCACTGATTCCCAAGGCGCTCGCCCTGCCCCGGCCTATGGAACTCCAGAAAGCCAATAGCGATTTACAGACCGAGATCAACCTGCGCAAAGCTTCTGAAAGCAGTCTCCGGTCAGCTCGAAATGATCTACAGGAGTATGTAAAGGAATTGTTGGAAGCAAAGAAACAACTGGAAATGGAAATTGCATACCGTCGAAAAGCAGAAGAGAAAGAGAAAGCCAAATCCCTGGCGCTCGAGCGATCAAACGAGGACCTCGAACAATTTGCTTTCATCGCCTCTCACGATCTCAGGGAGCCTTTGAGAAAGCTGATGTCCTTTACGCAACTTCTGACCTCGGGACGCTACGGAAGTTTCGACGAAAAAGGGCAGCAATTCGTCTATTACATTCGTGACGCCGCAGAGCGAATGGAAGCCCTGATTAATAGCCTTCTGGCTTACAGCCGGGTTACAACGCAAAGCCGTGACTTCGAGAATGTCTCTTTTTCAGAATTGACCGATGAAG
Organism: Marinobacter sp.; assembly: GCA_022014155.1. Classification (GTDB taxonomy): domain Bacteria; phylum Pseudomonadota; class Gammaproteobacteria; order Pseudomonadales; family Oleiphilaceae; genus Marinobacter. The sequence continues at coordinate 2,150 of JAKLLS010000133.1, forward strand.
CCGAGAGAGACCTACAGCTTCGAATTGATGAATGCGATGCCCACATCGAAAAAGATATTCAGGGTTCCGTGCAGGGAAACCGCTCCCAGCTCAGACAGGTGATTCAGAATCTGATCGGAAACGCTTTGAAATACAGGTCACCTGATACGCCTCCCGTCATACGGATTACCGGCGGCCCCGTTACCGACGATCTCTACAGGCTAACCGTTACGGATAACGGTATTGGCTTTGATCCACAGTACAAAGGCCAGATATTCGAAGTCTTCAAGCGTCTTCACGGACGCGACGAGTATGAAGGTACCGGTATGGGGCTGGCCATCTGCAAAAAAGTCATTGAGCGACATGGCGGCCAGATAACAGCCACGTGCAAGATTGGAGAAGGTTCAACGTTCCAGATCGATCTGCCCATTAATAATCGGGAGACTTTTTCCGCATGAGACCAATCACGATTTTAATGGCCGATGATGACCCTCTGGATCGCATGCTGACCCAGGAAGCCTTCCTGGAAAGCAAATCCATTAATCCACTGTATTTCGTGGAAAATGGAGAGGAGCTTCTGAATTATTTACATCGAGTTCCTCCTTATAACGCCGACGAACACCCCTTTCCGGACCTAATTCTGCTTGACCTGAACATGCCCAAAAAGGACGGTCGAGATTGTTTGATAGAAATTAAAAGTCATCCGGATTTAAAACATATACCGATCATCGTCCTGACCACCTCCAATCGGGAAGAAGAGGTTTTCAGAAGCTATGACCTGGGCGCCAGTTCCTTTATATCGAAGCCGGTCGATTTTGAAAAACTGGTCGGTCAGATAAAAATCTTTAACAGTTACTGGTGTTCCATCGTGGAGTTACCTGATGTCAACGAACAATGAGTTCAACGTTGTCGTCATCGAAGACGACAACGCCGACTTCATCATTCTGGAAAGTCTTCTTCAGGCGTCTCAGCGATTTCGTTTCCAGCTCACGCACGTAAAAAGCTTTCAGCAAGCACAGCAGTATCTTACCGAAGCAAGCCATGACATTTTCCTGCTGGACTATTTTTTGGGTGCCGACACCGCCATCGACTTTCTGAAAGAAGCATCGCTATTGCACATACCGCAGCCGGTTGTCGTCCTGACCGGTGCAGATTCAGGCCGAATTGACGATGAAGTGATCAACCTTGGGGCTGCCGATTTCATTCCCAAAAATGAATTGTCCACGTCGCTGCTTGAGCGCACCATTCATCACGCGGTGGAGCACAAACGTGCGGAAATCAATCTGGAGCGATTGGCCAAACGTGACCCCTTGACCGGACTTGGCAACCGCTTGCTGTTTGAAGAGATGCTGGAAGCGTCATTAGCGCGAGCTGAGCGAAAGAAGGGCAAACTGGCCGTGCTTTTTCTGGATCTTGACCGTTTCAAGGAAATTAACGACTCCCTGGGACACCCAACCGGCGACCTGCTGCTTACCCTGATCGCCGATCGCATACGCAAAGTCATCCGCAATTCTGATTTCGCCGCCAGAATCGGTGGAGATGAATTCACGATCCTGGTTGACGAAATTCATGCCTATGAAGACGCAGTACTGGTGGCTAACAAACTGCTCGAAGCGATTGCCCCACCAACCGCGATTCGCGGCCACGAACTGAATATATCGGCCAGTATTGGCATAGCCCTGTATCCTGAGAATGGGAAAACCCCCATTAAACTGATGCAAAAGGCTGATATTGCGCTCTACGAAGCCAAACGACACGGAATCAACCGGTTACAGTGTTTCACCGCCAGGTTACAAACCCAGCTGGAAAAAAGTATCAGACTGGAGAAAGGGTTGCGCCGGGCACTGGAGCACAACGAATGCGAGCTCTACCTGCAGCCCAAATGGAACCTCTGCGATCAAAAAATCATCGGTTTTGAAGCCCTGCTCCGCTGGCTTGAAGATGAAGGGGGCGTCAAACGATTTATTTCACCAACCGAATTCATCCCGGTTGCCGAAAAAACCGGGCTGATCATTCCTCTGGGTGAATGGGTCATTTATCAGGCGTGCAAGCTACTGAAAGCCTGGGAAGCGCAGGGAATCTCTCATTACCCGATTGCCATCAATGTATCTCCACTCCAACTCAAGTCCGGCAACTTCGGTGCATCTCTGAAGGCCATTCTGGATGAAGAGGGAATACCAGCACACCTGCTTGAAATAGAGTTGACCGAAGAAACCCTGGTGGACATACACTCTGAGGATGATAACGCCCTGGAGGAACTGGAACAGATAAGATCAACCGGCGCCAGGATCTCCATTGACGATTTCGGCACAGGGTATTCTTCGCTGAAATACCTGAAGCACTTCCCCTCGGATTATCTCAAAATCGACAAAAGTTTCGTCTCTGTTGAGGGCATGGATTCGCTGGCGGAGCCGGCGATTTGCCGAGCCATTGTCACCATGGCTGAATCACTGGGTATGCAGGTCATTGCGGAGGGAATTGAAACGGAGGAGCAACTTCAGGCTCTCACAGCAATCAAATGCAGTTTGGGGCAAGGCTACTTGATCGCAAAGCCGATGCCAGCGGAACAGGCCTTGCTGTTCGCCCAAAACCACAACGGTATGGAGCGGGAGCAACCAGTCCCATCGCCATCAGCGGGGGAGAACGACAGTCAATGAACATGCCCGCCAACCCAGGGAATGATGGACGAATGGAATCAACACCCCGTAAAAAACGGTTCAGAATCGCACTTCTGGCGTCCGCCGAAGGAGAACGGGAGGAGCTGATCGACGCCTTGCAAGTCAATTCATTGGGGCATGAACTGCTGATTTTCGAGAACCCGGATCAGCTGTTTGAAGCACTTCATGCTGGCGGTAACACTTCATTGCCCAACCTGCTCATGATCGCGCTGGACGATAGCAATTGGTCCAGCGCTGACGTTCTGGCCCGCGTCAAACAGACACCCACGATAAAAGCCATTCCCGTTATCGTTTTTTACCGGCAAAGCACCTCGCCCAACACCCCGGAACTATACCGGCTCGGGGCCGCATCGGTTATCCATATGCCTCTGCGGTTCGAAGGTTTAATCCAGATTGTCCGGGTCATGGAAGATTACTGGTTTAATGTGACATCGCCACTCTCCGTATAGCGGCAACATCTGGCCTGCCCCGCTCCCGCCAGAAACGTCACACTTCTATTTTTTTACCCACTGCCCTTCTATCAACACGAACTGACCAGTGGGCGTTTTCTCGATCGCTTTCTGGCCCGCTACGGTCTCGACTTGTGTCACCGGTATGTTGTGTTTTTCCGCAATGCGGGTGTACTCGTCCCTGCGGGCACTGTTTATGGCTTCCACCACCTCGCGGGCTTGCCCACCGGCACGGACCACGTCAAGGTAGCCTGTCGGCGTCTCACCCACCAGGCCCTGTTGCTTGGCGGATTCCAGCTTCTGCTTGGCTTCATCCAGCCCCATGGCGAACGCCGGCACACTCATAGCGATCGCCAGAATGAACGCGCCCAGTTGTATCAGTCGTTTCATATTCAACCCCTTGCAATGTCAGGCTTCGCTCAGAACAACCCCTGTTCACTGAACAGTTCATCCACTTCCTTGTCTACTTTGACGTAGATTTCGTGCTGGATCTTGACGTTCAGGTTCACCGTAATCGGTTCTTTGGGTGCAGCCATCTGCACCGTTGGTGTACAGGCGTATAACGCCAGCGGTAGCATCAGTATCATCAATGCTCTCACCGCAAGCGACCGGTACGACCGCAATACATTCGTCATGGCACTGCCTCCTCCCCGGATTGTTGCAGTCGCTCCCGAACGCGTTCGGTCACGGCTTCATTCACCCTGCCACTCAACTGTAAGCTGGTTAACAGGGCGGGAATGTCCTCTTCCAGACTGATATTGAGTACCACCGGTTGCCCACCCCTGACTTCAGGGTTCTCCCCTTCCAGCCTTACTTCGAGTACCAGTTTGCCCTTTTCATCGTAGTCTATCGTGCTCTCCAGCACCGAATAGTGAAAGTTTTGCAAAGCTTCCACCACCAGGCTCATCGCCTGATTACCGCCAAGCATGGCACGGAGCCGATTCGCGGGGAGCGTCAGCAACCCTCCCGGGGCAATGGCGGCAAGCTGACCCTGCGCCACCTTGATACCGGCGTCACTGACCTGAACCGGAATACGGCCACTGAGCACGCCGGTGCCGTCAAGGCCTTCCGTTGGGTACACCTGCAGCAGGCGCGCCAGGGAGACGTCATAGACATCAACTGGCAGCTGCCAGGGCTTCCTGGAGAGATCAATGGCACCGGGCACCACTCTCAGACGACCACCCAGAAAGCCGGCAGTGGCTTGCTGGATATCCAGCAAGCCACCAAAGAGATCAGACCTCGGAGCCGTGTAGCCAGCCAGAAAATGAACGGGGCCGATGCCAATACCGGAGTTGACTTGGCCGATAGTCACATCGCGAAAGCCGGCCGTCAGTAAATCCTGCTTCAGATCAATCAACAGCCGTCCGTTCAGGTCGGATATCGCGGTACGATTCATGATCCCGCCAACGCCGTCGAAATCCACCTGGGCATGGAGTGCCAATGGAACGTCGGGTTCCAGACGGAGCAATGCCTCAGCCCGTACCTGCCCCGCATCCAGCTCCAGGAGCGGGGGCCAGTCAGAAAGAGTTCCGGCCATGGCGTTGCTGCCATTTTCCCCTTCAACCTGTGTGGTGGCACGGGCGGCGAGAAATTCGCCCGGTACGTTTCTCAGAGTCATGTCAGCAACCAGTCCGGAGTCAGAACGAACCTGACCTTCGACCCGCAGATCCGTCAGGGAACCATTCACAACTCCCTCAAACCGCCAACCCTGCCCTATCAGGCGAGGGTGTTGCAGTTCGCCAACTGTGATAACCACATGGCCGGCCACGGTGCTTCGCTCTGACAACGGAGCCGTGCCATTAAGGTCCACGGTCAGGGTGACGTCCCTCAGGTCTACCCGGACATCCTCCATCTGGAAGGGCGACTCAGCTACATTCTGAACCAGCCACGCCGCCCGCAACCGGGACCCGGTCCTGAACTGGACGGTAGCAACGCGGTTGTCTGCCTCGACGGCGGTGATCACATCGGCACGAATTCCGGTTACAGCCCAGCCTCCGGAATGAATATCCGGCAACGTCAGTCCGATCTGACCCTGCTGCAGTATCAGCGACCAGCCAGCGGCGAACGCAGGCTGTGCTGTCAAGGCAAATACCACCAGGACTGCAAGGTAGATCCATCGCTTCCATGGCATGGGGCCATCAAATGGCAAAACAACGCTCCTGTCGGTTCCGGCTATTCACCACGCCAGGTCACACTGTAGAGGTCGTGCCGGCGATCCTGAAGATTTTTTACGGTACCACTGTTACGAGCGGTGATCAGCACCTCCGACCGGAGATCCGCAAAGGCCACTGTTTCGACGTTTGGTTCGGTGTCGGCAGCGATGCCATCCCGGGCAAACGGAAAATCACAGGGGGTAAGGATGCAGCTCTGGCCGTACTGGATTTCCATATTCGGTACATTCGGCAGGTTACCGACATTGCCAGACATCACAACATACACCTGGTTCTCCACAGCCCTGGCCTGACAACAATAACGTACCCGCAGATAGCTCTGGCGTTCGTCCGTGCAGAACGGCACGAAGATAATCTGGACGCCCTGATCTACCAGGTGCCGGGTCAATTCCGGGAATTCCGCGTCGTAGCAGATCAGCACGCCAATAGTGCCGCAATCGGTCTCGATGGCACTGACCCGATTGCCGCCCTGTACATTCCACCAGAAGGCCTCGTTCGGGGTCGGGTGAATCTTGGGCTGGGTGAATGCCTGGCCATCCCTTAAAAACACATGGGCCATATTGCGGATGATGCCGTCGTCTTCACGCACTGGCGTGGAACCGGCAACGATGTTGATATTGTAACGCAGGGCCAGGTCCCGCATCAGGTCCCGATAACGCTCTGCATAGTGAGTGACCGCTGCAAAGGTTTCAGCCGGGCTCCCCTTACGCGCCTCAATCGAGAGAAGCTGAAGAGTGAACAGCTCCGGGAACACGACAAAGTCGCCCTTATAGGTGGATACAACATCCACGAAGTAACGGACAATCTCGCTGAATTCATCAAAGGACCCTACGGGCCGCTGCTGGTACTGAACCGTGCCGATGCGTACGGTATCCCGCATGCGCTGGCCATACCGCCTGGGTCGTTCATTCTGGCCGTTCCGGGGTACTTTCGGGTTACGCCAGACCAGGTGAATCCCGTACCCCATGGAGTCATGGTCCGCGTCCAGGTAATGGGGAATAATACCGTGCACCTCGAAACCCTGGTGGAGTTGAAAGGACAGTACCGGATCCTTTTGCTCCTTGCTCTTGATGGCTTCAACATAGTCCTCAACATTGCCGAATTTTTTCAGGCGCTGTCGCAGGCTGGGCAGGCGACCGGCAAACACCACACCTCGCAGGTTCAGCGCCTGGCATAACTGTTTGCGTTCGTTGTACAGCCGCTCGCCAATCCGGTAACCACGGCAGTCAGGATCCACACATACTTCCATGCCATACAGCCAGTCACCCTCTGGATCGTGACGTGAGGCGTACCCGTTGCCGGTGATTGAGGTCCAGTCATGAGCCGCCAGAGCGACCTCCTCGGTAATGCGGAACGTCGCGCAGTAACCCACAACGGTGTCGCCCAGCATGGCGACAAACTGACCATCAGGGAAGGTATTGATCTGCCCGGTCAGCGGCCCCTTGGTATAGCCGTACATGCCAGTGCCTTCATAGACACGGCAGCTGAGCTCGATGATGCCGGGAATATCGGCCAAGGTGGCGTTACGGACAAACAGACGCTGGTCAGGATCGGAAAACGGCGGGCACATAGACACCTCGGAAAAGGCGTTGA
>JAKLLS010000134.1 GCA_022014155.1 Marinobacter sp.
GAAATACAAAATAACCGGGCATGAAAACCGCCTCCCAGGTGCGCTGTAAAAGCAGAACCTGAAGGCCTTCAGAGGTGTCGCGTGTCAGAACCAGTGTTGCAGCAGGGCGAATATCCATAACATTCTCATGAATCTGTTTTTATTGGTGCGCGCAACCCCAGAAAATGAGGCGCAGATCATATTGGCAACATAACCCATTTCACGTTGGAGGTCTTGAGATGACCACTAAAGTCCAAGAGCGTATGATTCCGCCCTCAAACTGAACTTGTATAGAAACAGGTACCCGATCGTGGCCCGTATAAAGCTCTCTTTTCCGGATGACGTTTTTTGTTTTGAAACCAAGATGCCGGTTCGGATCACCGATATCAACGGCGCCAATCACTTGGGCAATGACGCCCTCATATCCATGCTCTCGGAAGCTCGGGCCCAGTTCCTGGTGAAATACGGCATCCAGGAAGCCGATCAGAATGGCATTGGCATTATCGTTACCGACCTGGCCACCATGTACCAGTCCGAATCCTTCTTCCCGGAAATGCTGCGGTTCGAAGTCGGGCTGATGGATTTCAACAAGTACGGGGGCGATTTCGTGTTCCGCGTCAGTAAGGCGGAAAGTGGCCAACCGGTGGCACTGGCCAAGTACGGCTTTGTGTTCTTCAATTACCAGCGCAAAACTGTGGTGCCGATACCAGAAGAATTCCGTTCACGCTTTGCCTGATTGCCGCAGTCTGGCCATCCCGGCGCGGTAGAAAGTGTAAGCCATCGCGCCGGCCATCAGATTCCCCACCAGCGCCCCGCTCATCAGGCCGGTAAGGCCGCTGATCTGCGAGCCAATCCACAGCAACGGCAGAAAACAGACGAACAGCCGTAACGTGGAAACCAGCAAGGCTCTCAGCGACAGCCCAAGTGCATTGCACACCGACACCATCAGCATGCAGACGCCGAGACCGCTGTAACTGAGCGGTACCCGTACCAGATAGTTACCCAGCACCGTTTGCACCTCCGCATCACTGCTAAACAGCTGAGCGACCAGCCCCGATGCCAATACCCAGACCAGGCCAATGGCCAGTTGCCAGCCCACCACAAAACGCACTGCCAGCCGCACCAGTTTGCGGATCTGGCCAATATCATCGGCCCCCAGCATGCGCCCGATCATCGGCGGCATGGACATGGTTAGTGCCAGCACCACCACAATCGAGAAGAATTCCAGTCGGGTTCCCAGCCCCCAGGCGGCGACGGCGGCAGACCCGAACCCCGCCACCAGGGCCGTGGCCAACATGGCCGAGGCTGGCGGCATCAGTTGGCTGACCATGGCTGGCGCCATGATGCCGTTGAGCTGTTTCAGTGCCTTACCGAGGCTGAGTTGTCGCAACTGGAAGCTGATCCACTGGCGCCGTAACAGGGTCGGGTAGATAACCAGAGTGCCGATACCAAAGGCCGTAATCGTGGCCCAGGCCGCCCCCGGAAGACCCCAGTCAAAGACGAAAATGTACAGTGGATCCAGTGCGATGTTGAGCAGACTTGTGGCGATCATCAGATACCCCGGCAGCTTGGTGTCGCCATGGGATCGGCAGATGCTGTATCCGAAGTAGAGCATGGCACCCGTCCAGGCCGACACCAGCCAGGGTGCCCAGTATTCTTTGATGACCGGTAGCAGTGCCGGTTCCGCCCCGAGGAGGGTGAGAATGTGAGTTTGTAGCAACCAGACGGTAGTACACAGCAGCAGGGCCAGGGAAGTGCCTACGGTGATCACCAGGCCACCCAGTCGCCGGGCCCTGAGTTCGTCGTTCTGGCCCAAGGTGCGGGAGATAATCGCTGTGGTGGCAATGCCCAGACCAACGTACATGCCGCTGACCAGTTGTTGCATGGGAACGGTAAAGCCAAGGGCGGCGAGAGGATCACGCCCCAGCTGGCCCACAAAGGCACTGTCGGCCAGATGGAAGGTCATCAGTGACAGCACCCCGAACAACATCGGCCAGGTCATGGAGAAGAGCTGGCGGGCCAGGGTGCTACTGTCGGGTGCTGTACTCACGGGTGGTCTGGTGCTCGGATCAAAGTACCTTCAGGGCCGCGTCATAATCCGGTTCGTTCTTGATTTCGCTGACCAGCTCACTGTGTAGGACCTTGTTGCTTTCATCCAGCACGATGACCGCACGGGAACACAGGCCGGCCAGGGGGCCGCTCTGGATGGCGACGCCGTAGTCCTGTTGGAAGCTGTAGTTGCGGAATGTGGAGAGGGTTTCCACGTCTTTGATTCCTTCGGCTCCACAGAAACGTCCGGCAGCGAATGGCAGGTCAGCGGAGATAACGAGTACGACGGTGTTGTCGAGGCCGCTGGCTTTTTCATTGAACTTGCGGGTGGAGGCGGCACATACGCCGGTGTCGATACTGGGAATAATGTTGAGGATTTTGCGTTTGCCTGCCCAGTTTTCGAGTTTGACTTCTTCCAGGCCGCTGCTGGTCAATGTGAAGGGTGGGGCGTTGTCGCCGGTTGTTGGGAATTTTCCACTGACTTCTATGGGGTTGCCATCGAGGGTTACGTTGCTCATTGCGATGCTCCTGTTGTCTGGATTCTGATAGAACAGCTTACTCTGTTTAGCTCAGATTGGATGAATTTGCATCCTCGACCTTGGTGCATGGCGGTCAGGGTGGCATGTGTCTAAAACACGCTTCAAGCTTGGGGGAGATCGACCGGGGCGGCCCTTCCCAAAACACGCTCAAGCTCATCCATGAGGCGTTTGGGCTTCGCCATCCATGGCTCCGCACAGTTTTGGGAAGGGCCACCCCGGTCGATTCCGAGTTTGGGAGTTGTGTCCCAGTATTTCATTTTTACGAACGCGTGGTAACCGGTTGCGACTCGAAACCTTCCGCCGGATGACGCTGAACCAGAATCAGATAACTGGCCAGGGCTGCTGCGGCGCTGGCGGCGATGATGGTGGCCATGACCAGTGAGGTGCCATCGTGCAGGTGGCCAACAAGCGCGCCGGCGATGGCTGCCACGGCCATCTGGGTGAAGCCGAACAGGGCCGAGGCGGAGCCGGCCATGTGGGGGAAGTTGGCCATGGCGCCGGCCATGGTCTGGGGCAGGACCATGCCGACGCCGACCATGAACAGGGCCTGGGGCAGGATCACTGCCCAAACGGTGTAGATTTCGGCTACGGCCAGGCCGGCCATGGTCGCGCCGCCAACCACGGCTATGGTCAGGCCCCGCACCAGTATCTGATCCGGTAACAGCCGGCTGCCGAGGCGGATGGCGGTCAGGTTGCCGGTGACGTAGCCCACCACGATGCAAGCGAAGAAGAGTCCGAAATGCTCGGGCTCCACGCCCAGGAAATCGATCAGCACGAAGGAAGATCCGGACAGGAAAGCGAACAGGCCGGAGAAGATCAGGGCGTTGGTCAGGGTGTAACCGAGGAAGCTGATGTCCGTGGCGATGGTGCGGTAATTTCGCAACAGGCTGCACAGCCGCAACGGCTGGCGGTATTCCGGGCGCATGGGCTCGGGAATACCGAAGGCCACCACCACGGACATGATCAGAGCATAGCCGGCCAGTACGATGAAAATAGAGGCCCAACCCAGGCCGGAAACCAGAAAGCCGCCGATGGTCGGTGCAATTGCTGGCGCCAGGGCCATGATGCTGGCCAGGATGGCCATGATGCGGGCAGCTTCACGCGGCGTGTAGATGTCACGGATCGCGGCGCGACCCAATACGGGGCCAGCAGAGCCGCCGAGGGCCTGCAAGAAACGGCAGAGCATCAGGGTTTCGATATTGGTGGCCAGCGCACAGCCGATGCTGGCGAGGGCAAACAGCAAGAAGCCGCCGATCATAATGGGCTTGCGGCCAAAGCGGTCGGCCAGCGGTCCGCAAACCAATTGCGCCAGAGCAAAGCCCAGCATGTACAGGCTAAGGGTTAACTGGACCTGATCGGTTCCGGTGCTGAAATCGTTGCCAATCTGCGGCAGTGCCGGCAGATACATATCGGTGGCCAAAGGCCCCAGGGCCACGGCGGCGGCAAGTATTATGGTCGTCCAGACGCTGGTAAGCGCAAGCATACTGTTTCCCGGTCTAATCGGAGGATGAGCAAGCAGAGAGTCAACAGAGTTTACGCCCCCAGTAGTTCGGGAATAACGACCCAACACTTCATACGATGTATGAACAATATCGATTGATTAATCGTTAAGACCGTTCATCGTCGCCGCCACGGCATTCACCTGGTTGCGAAGCCAGCGGTGGGCGGGGTCGTTCTGGTTGCGGCGATGCCACAGCATCAGCAGGGTGAAAGGTTTGAAATCAAAAGGCAGGGGAACCCAGGCGAAGCCCCTGAGTAAATGATTACTCATGCGCTCCGGGGCAGTGGCCAACATATCGGTACCACGCAGGAATTCCGGCAGACCGGAGAAATTGGACACCGTAACGACATTGCGCCGGGTCAGCCCGCGGGCATTCAGCAAGGTTTCAAGGGTGGGCTTCTCTCCGGTAGCGAACAGTAGCGCGATATGATCCGCCTTGAGGTACTCCGTCATATCCTGTGGCGGCTCGCGGTGATTCGGATCGTAGAACACCACCATACGGTCGGCCATCAATCCCCGCTGCATGATATCCGTCGCCTCTGGTGCGTGGGGCGAGATAATCAGGTCGCAGACGTCCTTTCGCAGCATATCGGCAGTCGGAATGCCGGAGGGAATCACCTGCAGCCGAATGCCTGGCGCCTCCCGTCGCAGGGTGCTGACCAACCCGGGTAAAAGGAGATCGCGCTGGTAATCGTTGGCGGCGATGGTGAAGGTGAACTCCGCGGTTGCGGGTGTGAACGGCGGTCCGCTGGACAGGGACTGCAGATCATCCAGAATCTGCCGGATGTGAGGTCCCGCCCGCAGCGCATACTGTGTGGGTGTAATACCGCGCCCGGACTTTACAAACAACGGGTCCCCGAGCGACTGGCGCAACCGGTCCAGGGTGTGGCTCACGGCCGACTGGCTGATCTCCAGACGAACCGCTGCGCGGGACACACTGCCCTCATCGAGCACCGTCAGAAAGGTGCTCAGGGAGCGAGTGTCGAGGTTTAATGTATCGATGCCGTTCATGGGTCGCAGTGTAATCCACTTACACCCTGGTCGCATACACAAAGTAGGATCCCTGAACTAGTGTATGGTGAGTGATCGCTCAATAACTTCAGGAGGCACCATGACGCTCAGGCTCGCATTCGACGTATACGGCACACTGGTCGACCCCATGGGGATGGCGGAGCTGTTAGAGCAGGACGCTGGCGAAAGCGCAGAGGCTGTCAGTGCCCTGTGGCGGGAGAAGCAGCTGGAGTTTTCTTTCCGCAAAGGTCTGATGCGGGTCTATGAAGATTTCGGTGTGTGCACCCGTCAGGCCCTGCGGTACGCCATGGCCACTCACCAACTGCCTCTGGCCGAGGATCGAGAGGATGAGTTGATGGCTGCGTATCTGTCCCTGCCGGCGTTTGATGATGCGTTGCCTGCCCTGAAAGCCCTGAAAGGCAATTATCCGCTGTTCGCATTCTCCAACGGAAGCTACCCCGCCCTGGAAAAAGTCCTGGGCCATAACAATCTGCTGGACCAGTTCGAAGGCCTGGTTTCCGTTGATGATATCAAGAGCTTCAAGCCCGACCCGGCCGTGTACACCTATGCCAGAAGGGCAACGGGAGCCTGGGACGAACCGTTATGCCTGGTATCGAGTAATGCCTGGGACGTGATCGGCGCCCGAGCCGCCGGCTTAAAAGCGGTCTGGGTGCAGAGAGATATCAACAAAGTCTTTGAAGACTGGGGCATAGAGGCGTCAGCGGTAATAAACAGTCTTTCAGAGTTACCCGAAGCCCTTAAACACCTTTGAAAAGGAACTCCGGAACCTGTCAGCGCTGCAGCCCCCGGGTCATCAGACTGATACTCTCATCCAGCGTCCGCTTGCCCGTCAGTTCGTCGTAACCGCTGCAGATTTCCAGCAGCACGGTGCCATGCACCACTCCCCACAGGGTCCGGACAGTGGCATCAGGATCGGCGGTGACACGGAACCGGCGCTCCGCCATGCCCGTCTTGAGGAAGTTGGCAAACAGCTCAAACGCGGTCGACTTGGACAACACGCCGAACAGGTCGGCCTCAATGGCGATGGGGGTGCTGGCTGCCAGGAACAGGGCGCGATCAGAGCAGGCCAGTTCACGGTAAATGTGGGCAGCCTGTCGCAGCATGGCCTCTGGCGGTGTCTCGGGGAGGGCGGCCATCAGCCGTCGTTGCCATTCCTCCACCCAGGCCTCGTAGAGTGCCCGGATCAGTCCGGGTTTATCTTTGAACAGGGATTCGACGGTGGACAGTGGCGTATCGCTTTTTTCCGCCAGAGCCTCAAGCTTGAGTGCGGCCATACCGTCATTGCGGACAATGTCGCGGGCAATGGCAACCAATTGTTTACGTTGGGCCTGGGGGGCGGAATCGGTTTTTGTTTCCTCTGACTTCGGGGGCATAGAATCCTTCCTTTTCGGTCAGGGTGTGTTCGGCTTATCCTTCCCTAATAGTAGCACCCTGCCCGCTAACCCGGATGATGAAAGCTCAGTCAGATCGCTCCGCCAACCATTCCGCCAATTCCAGCCAGCTTTCCCGGGGCGCCTTGCTGCCGGCCAGAATGCCCATATGCCCCCCTGGCACTACCCGGAATGTCCTGTCGGCAGAGCTGACGTGATCCATTACCCGCTTCGCCGCACCGGGTGTAGCCAGAGTGTCCTCCTGGCCAGCGATAGCCAGTAAGTTGGCGTTCACATTCTCCAGGCGGGCAACGTCTTCACCGATCTGAATCTCACCCTTTGACAGCTGATTGTCGATCCAGATACGCACTACGGTGTCCTGAATAATGCCGCCGGGATAAGCCACCATCCGGTCCAGAAACGCCGACGTGGTAGCGTGGTTACTGACAAACTCCCGGTCACCCAGTCGCACAATCAGCTCCCAATAACCCATCACACTGCCAATCGGATTGGTCAGCTTGAAGCCAATCGTATTGGCCCAGCCCGGTGTGTGGAACCAGTGGGGTTCCACATTGTGGATGCGAAAGCCGGTACGCTTGCGCACAAATTCTGCTACATCCGCCACACGCTGGTACATCAGCCCCATCAGACCGGACGCATGACTGTCGATGGGCAAACCCAGAACCACGGCGTTGCGGATGTGCTGATCCTTGCTCAGGGCCGAGTAGAACAGCGTAAACATGCCCCCCATGCTCCAGCCATGCAGCGACAACTCCTGCTCGCCACTGTGCTCCCGTACCCGGTTCAGGTAGGCAGGCAGCAACTCCGCCACATAGGTGTGCAAATTGTAGTGACTGTGCTTGCGGGTCGGAATGCCCCAGTCAATCAGGTACACCTCAAACCCTTTCGCCCGCAGGAAGCGCACCAGACTACGCTGGGGAAACAGATCGTAGATCAGCATATTCACCGCCAGTGGCGGTACTATGACAATTGGTGTTTTGTGTGCGGTGCGTTCGACCGTTATGGTCTCGCCATCCAGATCGATAAAATCCTCCGCCAGCGGCGGATAATACCGCAGACTGACCAGCCCATCGGTGTACAACGTTTCAAACGGCGTTTGTCCCGCCTTTACCAGGCTGGTAGCGCGGAATACCCGGTCAAAGGCATTGCCCGCGTAAAGAGCCGTTTGCCGGGTGAGTCCCGACGCTTTATCAGCCGCGGATTTGAAGAGGTTTGGCATGGGAATGTCCATAGTGGGATTCGCAACTCACGTTGATGCTTGGCAATTTCCTGAAGGCTACCGCCGCATGCTGAATTGAGCTATGGCATCACCGTCACATAGTTGGGGCACACCGGTCACTTCGGGCCACTGCCCAATCCTGTCTCTGGTTGCTATGATTGCACCCCATTGGAAACAACAACCAAAACAGGACCACCATGCTCAGCTTCCTGCCCGCTCCCGTTATCGGTGTACTCAACTCCATCCTGCTGGGAATTAACACTCTGTTCTGGTGCCTGCTGCTATACATCCCGGCGCTACTGAAACTCATCATTCCCCACCAGGGCTTCCGCGTGCTCTGCACCCGAGCCATCATCTGGATCTCGGAATCCTGGGTCGCCTGCAACACCGGCTGGATGAAGCTGACCCACGGTACCCACTGGGACGTGAAAGGCGCGGAGAACCTGCAGCGGGAGAGCTGGTACCTGGTGCTCAGCAATCACCAGAGCTGGGTCGATATCTTTGCCATGCAGCGGGTCTTTAACCGCAGGGCTCCGTTCCTGAAGTTTTTCCTGAAACAGCAGCTGATCTGGGTGCCGGTGATCGGCCTGGCATGGTGGGGGCTGGATTTTCCGTTCATGAAGCGATACACACGGGAATATCTGATCAAGCATCCGGAAAAGCGCGGGGAAGATCTCAAGGCTACCCGCAGGGCCTGTGAAAAGTTCCGCTTCACCCCGGTGAGTGTGATGAACTTCGTGGAGGGCACGCGCTTTACACCTGCCAAGCACGACAAGCAAAAGTCACCCTACACCCATTTGCTCACCCCCAAGGCGGGCGGTGTCGCCTTTGTGCTGGATGCTATGGGGGATTCCATCCAGACACTGGTGGATGTCACCATCGCGTACCCGGGTGGCGCGCCCACGTTCTGGGATTTTATCAGCGGTCGGGTAACGGAAGTGAAGATGGAGATCCACACCGTTGCTATCCCGGAACACCTGAAGGGTCGGGATTATTCAACGGATGCGGAGCATCGCCGAAACGTTAAGGACTGGCTGGCGGATCAATGGCGGGCCAAGGATGAGCGGCTGGACCGGATGTTAGAGCAGTAACGTCATCCGCAGTCAGCGGTTGCTCTCTTCATCCTCCTCGACTTCATCGGGATGCTCCTGCTTGTAGCGTTCCCACTCTTCCCAGTCATGGGGCGTTCCTGCGTGGGGGCGCTTCAGGTGTTTTGCGTGCTCCATAGCGTTATGGCGCAGGCTGTGGTCCCGCTCCTCTTCGTCCTTGTCGAAACCGTATTTCTTGAGGAATTCGTCAGGAC
>JAKLLS010000135.1 GCA_022014155.1 Marinobacter sp.
TCGCCGCCGGTGCAGAAGGCTTTGTCGCCGGCGCCGGTGAACACGATGACGCCGATGTCCTTGTTCCAGCCGGCGCGGTTGAAGGCGTCCAGCAGTTCCATGCAGGTCTGGCCACGGAAGGCGTTGTAGCGCTCCGGGCGGTTGATGGTGATGGTGGCAACACCGTTGGTTTCGTCGTAGAGGATGTCTTCGTAGTTCATGATGGTTCTCCGTAGTCGCAAAGTTGTCGGTTTAACCGGCCATGGTCAGGCCGCCGGACACACTGATGACCTGCCCGGTAATGAAGTTGGCGTCGTCACTGGCGAGCAGCGCGATGATGCCGGGGTAGTCTTCCGGCTGGGCCAGGCGCTTCATGGGCACGGCGTTGCGGAAGGCTTCCAGCAGCTTTTCCGGGTTGGAGGCGGTTTCCGCCACCCCCTTGAGCAGAGCGGTGTCGGTAGGCCCGGGGCAGACCACATTCAGGCATACATTCTTGGTGGCCAGTTCCCGCGCCACGGTCTTGCTGAATCCCACCAGACCGGCCTTGCAGGCGGCGTAGACGGATTCGCCGGAGGAACCAACCCGGGCGGCGTCGGAGGCAATGTTGATGACCTTGCCACCGCCGGCGCTGATCATTTTCGGCAGTACCACGTGGTGCATGTTCAGCGCGCCAGTGAGGTTGACTGCAATCAGCTGCTCCCAGAGTTTGGGCTCGGTTTTCAGGAACGGCATGAAGCGGTCGAAACCGGCGTTGTTGACCAACACCGTGGGGGTGCCCAGATCACTTTCGATGGCGGCCACGGTGTCGGTAATGGCGGCGTAATCGGTGATGTCGGCGGCGTAGGCACGAGCCTTGCCGCCAGCTTCGCTGATCAGGTCCACGGTGGCGCGGGCCGCATTTTCGTCACGGTCCAGCACGGCGACCAGGCTGCCTTCTTCGGCAAAGCGCAGGCTGACGGCGCGGCCGATGCCGCCCCCGCCGCCGGTAACGATGACTGTTTTTCCGTTAAGGCCTTTCATGATGATGTGCTCCTGTTGCTGTAGCGGGTTCGTTCGGGTCAGGCGCGTTTCGCCGGTTCCAGGCGGATGGTTTTGGCCTGCTCCCGCAGTTTGAATTTCTGGATCTTGCCGGAGGGTGTGCGGGGCATGGCCTCGATCACTTCCAGGTATTCCGGCAGGTAGTTTTTGGAGAGCTGATGTTTGACCAGGTGCTCCTTGATCTCCTCAAGGCTGACATCGGGCACGCTGTCGTCGAGGGTGATGTAGGCGCACAGGCGCTCACCGAGGCGATCGTCGGGGCAGCCCACCAGTGCCACATCGGCAATGCCGGGGTACTTGTAGAGCAGGTTTTCCACCTCGACCACCGGAATGTTCTCGCCACCACGGATCACTACGTCCTTGGTGCGACCGGTAATGCGGATGTAGCCGTCCGGGTCCATCCGGGCGAGGTCGCCGGTGCCGAACCAGCCGTCGTCATCCACGCCGTAGAGTTCCGGACGCTTGAGGTAACCCACAAACAGGCTGGCGCCGCGCACGAGCAGATTGCCTTCCTCACCGGCAGGCAGGGCGTTGCCCTGGAAATCGGCCACTTTCACGTCCATCCAGGGCAACGCCTTGCCATCGGACTGACTGGCGCGTTCGGCCGGGTCTTCCGGGCAGGTCATGGTGACTGCGCCGTTTTCGGTCATGCCCCAGGCGGACACGATTTTTGCTTTCAGGGTCTTGCCAGCCTGTTCCACCAAAGCACTGGGGATAGGCGCGCCGGCGGAGACGAAAATACGCAGGGAATCCAGTTCGCCCTCGTGTTGCGGGGCAATCTTGATGAGGTCCGCAAGGAACGGCGTAGCGGCCATGGTGAAGGCCGGTTTCTCGGCGGCGATTACCCGGGCCACATACTCTGCGTCCCAGATATCCTGCAGCACCACCGTGGTGCCCAGGTACACCGGCATCATCACGCCATAGAGGAAGCCGGTCTGGTGCGCCAGGGGTGAGGCCATCAGTATCGAGTCATCCGGGGTCAGGTGCAGCCGGTCGGCGTAGGGGCGGACGTTGGAAAACAGGGTATTGGAGGTGTGCATGACCCCCTTGGGCTCGCCGGTGGTGCCGGAGGTATAGAGAATCTGGATGACATCGTCGGCGGTGGGCTGGCGGTCGCGGAACAGGGCTTCGGTATCCGTGTCCCTTTCCCAGGCGGTATTCAGCAGCCGCTGCTCGAAACTGCGCTCACCCTCACCGCCAATCACCAGCACGGTCTTCAGCTCCGGCAGTTCCTCCACAAGCGCGTCCACCATGGCTTCGTAGTCGAACCCCCGGAAGACCTTGGGGATCACCAGTAGCTTGGCGTCGCCATGGGCCAGCATGAAACGCAGTTCCCGCTCACGAAAGATCGGCATCAACGGGTTGAGGATGGCGCCAATGCGCATGCACGCCAGGTGCAGGGCGATGGTCTGCCACCAGTTCGGTAGCTGGCAGGCCACGATATCGTCTTCTTCGATACCCATGGCGGCGAGACCGGCGGCCATTCGAGTGACAGTGTCGTTCAATTCCCGGTAGCTCAGGGACTCGCGGGTGTCGTCAGTCACACGGTAGCCAACAATGGCGGTGCGGTCGGGCGTCGCGGCGACGGCGTCGTCCAGGTATTGGGTAATGATCTTGTCGTTCCAGGCTCCGCTCTTGACCATGGCGGAGCGACGTTCCGGTTGGGGCGTAATGCCAGTATCCATGTCATTCACCTGTTGTGTGCGCTGTGTTTGTTGTTGGTTGACCTGATCGGTGCAGGTCATTGCTCCATTTCAAGATACGCCCACCCAAAATATTATGTCAACATATTGCCTTAAATATTTTTGGGGTCTAGACTGGTTGTCGTTCCAATAGGGATTTTTAAGGAGTGATTGGCGAATTTCTTCGTGGAGATGGTTATGACATATAACAACATATTGCTAGAAAGGCAGGGTCCGGTGGCGTTGGTCCGGCTGAACCGGCCGGAGGTTCTCAACGCCCTCAATAACGCCCTGATGACCGAATTGTCGGATGCTCTCAGGGCTCTGGAGCAAGAAGACGCCATCCGCGCGATCGTGATCACCGGTAATGACCGGGCCTTCGCCGCAGGAGCGGATATTTCCGAAGTGCAGTCGCTGACGTTCTCCGAGGCTTATCGGGAAGGTTTTGTCACCGCCAACTGGGAACAGGTGACCCGTTGCCGCAAACCGGTGATTGCGGCTGTGGCCGGGCTGGCCCTCGGCGGCGGCTGCGAACTGGCGATGATGTGTGACCTGTTGATCGCAGCGGACAATGCCCGCTTCGGGCAACCGGAGGTAAAAGTCGGCACCTTGCCGGGCGCCGGTGGCACCCAACGACTGGCCCGCGCAGTCGGCAAGGCCAAGGCCATGGACCTGTGCCTGACCGGGCGCACCATGGACGCCAACGAAGCGGAGCGCAGCGGCCTGGTGAGCCGGATAGTCCCGGCGGATCGCTTGCTGGACGAGGCCATGGCGGTTGCCGCCGAGATCGCCAGCCATTCCCTGATGGCAACCATGCTCAACAAGGAAGCGGTCAGCCACGCCTTCGAGACCTCGTTACAGCAAGGGGTTCACCTGGAGCGGCGGTTGATCCACGCCAGCTTTGCCAGTGAGGACCAGAAGGAAGGCATGACCGCCTTCCTTGAGAAGCGCCAACCCGTGTGGAGCCATCGCTAGCGGTAATGGCTCAGTGATCAGAGGACAGGTTATGGATATTCATTTCACTCCCGAGGAGCAGGCCTTTCGCGACGAGGTGAGGGCCTTTCTGACCAGCGAACTGCCTGCGGATATTGCCAGCAGGGTCCGGCTGGGCCGGCGATTGACGAAAGACGATCATCTGCACTGGCAGCGGATTCTCAACCGTCGGGGCTGGTACGCGGTCAACTGGCCGGAAGCGTATGGAGGTACCGGCTGGACGGTGGTGCAAAAACACATATTCGAGGAAGAGTGTGCGGCGTTCGGTGCGCCCCGAATCATCTCCTTTGGCGTGAACATGGTGGCGCCAGTCATCATTCGGTTTGGCAGCGAAGCCCAGAAATCCTGGTACCTGCCGCGCATTCTGTCCGGCGAGGACTGGTGGTGTCAGGGCTATTCCGAACCCGGTGCTGGCTCCGATCTGGCCGGGCTGAAAACTCGCGCCGAACGGGACGGCGACCATTACGTGGTCAATGGTCAGAAAACCTGGACCACCCTGGGGCAGCATGCCAACCGGATCTTCTGTCTGGTGAGAACCGACACCTCCGCCAGGAAGCAGGAGGGTATCTCCTTCCTGCTGATCGATATGGACAGCCCCGGCATCACCGTGCGACCGATTATCACCCTGGATGGCGAGCACGAAGTCAACGAGGTGTTCTTCGACAATGTGCGGGTGCCGGTAGGCAACCTGGTAGGGGAGGAAAACAGAGGCTGGACCTGTGCCAAGTACCTGCTTACCCACGAGCGTACCGGTCAGGCCGGGATCGGTCTTTCCAAGGCCGCCTTGGCGCACCTGAAAGACATTGCGGCACGGGAGCGCAATGGTGGCGGAATGCTGGTGGACGATCCCCTGTTCCGGGCGCGGATTGCCGAGGTGGAAATGCGCCTGATGGCGGTGGAAATGAGCACTCTGAGAATCCTCGCCGCCACCCGGGACGGGGGTGTCCCTGGTGCGGAAAGTTCATTGCTGAAAATCCAGGGCTCGGAAATTCGCCAGGCGATCAGTGACCTGACGCGCAAGGCGCTGGGACCCAATGCCCTGCCGTTTCTGGAGGAAGAGCTGAATCCGGGCTTCGACGATTTCCCCCTCTACCGGAATTACAGTGCGGCGCCGGCCAGCCAGTACTTCAATTTGCGCAAGCTATCGATTTACGGCGGCTCCAACGAGATACAGAAAAACATCATCGCCAAACGGCTTCTGGAACTGTAGGAGGCACCATGGATTTCAATCTGAACGAAGAGCAGCAAATGCTCTCGGATACCATACAGCGCCTGGTGCGCAATACCTATGGGTTCGAACAGCGGGAAGCGTTTTACCGCAGCGACACCGGTGACAGCCCGGAGTTTTGGCGTCAGCTGTCGGAACTCGGGATTACCTCGGTGCCTATTGCTCAGGCCTACGATGGCTTTGGCGGTAGCGGTGTGGAAAGCATGGTGGTGATGAAGGAGCTCGGCCGGGGCTTGTGCCTTGAATCGTATCTGCACTCGCAGATATATGGTGCGGGCCTGGTTCAGCAACTGGGGTCTCCCGACCAGTGTCAGCGCATTCTGCCCGCCGTGGCTGCTGGCGATTGTCGCCTGGCGGTGGCGGACGAAGAAGCGGGCAGCCATTACCACGTTGATCGGATTGAGTGCCGTGCCACGCCCTGTGAGCGGGGCTGGCGCCTGAACGGCCGCAAACGCGTGGTCATTGGCGGCGAACGGGCACGATATCTGTTGGTGACCGCCCATATTGACGGCACTGAGGGCGTCAGTCTGTTTATCCTTGATCCCAAATCCGAGGGGGTGTCGCGCATCGGCTATCCCTGTGCGGATGGCCCACAAGCCTGTGACCTTTTGCTGGAAGATATCTACGTAGAAGCTGATGACTTGCTGGGACATCCCGGAGGCGCCCTGTCGGCACTGCATTACCAGCGCGGAAGGGCAATGGCGGCACAATGTGCCGAGGCCCTGGGCAGCATGGAAGAAGCCTTTCGGCTGACCCTGGACTATCTCAAGACACGCCAGCAGTTCGGCAGCCCCATCAGCGGGTTCCAGGTGTTACAGCATCGCATGGCAGACATGCGCGGCGAGCTGGAACTGGCGACTTCAATGACCATTCTCGCTGCCTGCGTCGCGGATGATCCGGGTTCCGGGGAACGTAGCCGCAAACTCACGGCGGCCAAGTTCATCACGGCCCGGGCGTCGCAAATGATTGCCGAGCAGGCGATCCAGCTTCATGGCGGCATTGGTATGACTTGGGAGTATGCGCTTGCTCACCATGCCAAGCGCCTGGTGATGTTGACCCACCAGTTCGGGGACGATGACTTTCACCTCGGAGGTTATTCGGCGTTGCTGGACGTTCCCGGCAGGGCCAACCACAACTGACGCATTGATGCGGCTTTCCGACTATTCCCAACAAGAGCAACGAGAAGAGGCAAATATCATGGCAAATACCGCAAGTTTCAACTGGGAAGATCCGCTGTTGCTGGATCAGCAACTGACCGAGGACGAGCGCATGGTATGCGACAGTGCCCGGCAATTTGCCCGGGACAAGCTCAGACCCCGGGTGCTGGAAGCGTTCCGCAAGGAACAGACCGATCCCGCGATATTCCGGGAAATGGGAGAAACCGGCCTGCTCGGTGCCACCATTCCCACGGAATATGGCGGCAGTGGCCTTAACAACGTCTGTTACGGCTTGATTGCGCGCGAAGTGGAGCGGGTCGATTCCGGTTACCGCTCGATGATGAGTGTGCAGTCCTCCCTGGTGATGGTACCCATCTACGAGTTCGGTAACGAGGAAACCCGGCAGAAATACCTGCCCCGACTGGCCAGCGGAGAGTGGATTGGCTGCTTCGGTCTGACCGAGCCGGACCACGGCTCCGATCCCGGCGGCATGGTAACCCGCGCGCGCAAGGTCGACGGTGGTTATCGCCTGACCGGCAACAAAATGTGGATCACCAACAGCCCCATTGCCGACGTCTTTGTGGTCTGGGCCAAGGATGATGAGGGGCGGATTCGCGGCTTTGTCCTGGAGAAGGGTTGGGACGGTCTGAGCGCTCCGGCTATTCACGGCAAAGTGGGCCTGCGCGCCTCGATCACCGGTGAAATTGTGATGGATGATGTGTTCGTACCGGAGGAAAACGCCTTTCCGGAGGTCAGTGGTCTCAAGGGCCCGTTCACCTGCCTGAATTCCGCCCGCTACGGTATTGCGTGGGGCGCGCTGGGCGCCGCCGAAGATTGCTGGCACACCGCCCGTCAGTACGTGCTGGATCGCAAGCAGTTTGGTCGTCCGCTGGCTGCCAACCAGTTAATCCAGAAGAAACTGGCGGATATGCAGACGGATATTACCCTGGCCCTGCAGGGTTGTTTGCGCCTGGGACACATGAAGGACGAAGGTACGGCGGCAGTGGAAATTACCTCCATCATGAAGCGGAATTCCTGCGGCAGGGCGCTGGATATAGCCCGCCTGGCCCGGGACATGCTGGGGGGCAATGGCATTAGTGACGAATTCGGTGTGGCCCGCCATCTGGTGAACCTGGAGGTGGTCAACACCTACGAGGGCACGCACGATGTGCATGCGTTGATCCTTGGCCGCGCGCAGACTGGTATCCAGGCGTTTTTCTGATTGCGGAAACCGGGCGGTGAGGGTAGCCAGGAGCAACCTTCTGGTTACCCAAGGTTCATTTTTCTGGTACTATTCGCGCCCCTAAAACACGCGCAGTCGGAAACCTGTTCCATGCCCGCCCCCGAAAAACACGCTCTGATGATCACTCCGCCCTAGCGTTGGGCTGACCTGTGCTGCTGGTTAACTACGACCAATGGTGGGGATTTTTACCACCAGTGGGTGACTGACCGGTACACAAATATCAAGGAAGATGCGACTGCCCTGTCGCATTATGTTTATCGCCCGATCACTCAGAAGATTTTGTAATGCCTAATTCGGTCATCTCAGGTTTCACCCACAACTTTCTTGGCAAGGCGCCTGTCTGGTACAAGCAGGTCATCCTGCTGTTTCTGGCTATCAACCCCATCTCGTTGTATGTCTTTGGTCCTGGCGTCACGGGCTGGCTGTTGATCGCCGAGTTCATCTTTACCCTGGCGATGGCGTTGAAATGTTACCCGTTGCTGCCCGGTGGCCTGTTGGCGGTAGAGGCCCTACTGATCGGCCTTACCACGCCTGACGCGGTGTATATGGAAGTACTCACTAACTTTCCCGTCATCCTGTTGCTGATGTTCATGGTGGCCGGCATCTACTTCATGAAGGAGCTGTTGCTGGTGACCTTCACCCAGATCCTGGTGGGTGTGCGTTCCAAATCGGCGCTGTCACTGCTGTTCTGTGGAGCCGCTGCGCTATTGTCTGCCTTCCTGGATGCACTGACTGTGACGGCGGTAATAATCAGCGTCGCGGTGGGTTTCTTCTCGGTGTATCACAAGGTGGCCTCCGGCAAGGGCTACCAGCACAAGGATCACAACGCCAACAGCGATGACGACGTGATAGAACTGCACCGGGAAGATCTGGAAAACTTCCGTGCCTTCCTGCGCAGCCTGTTGATGCACGGCGCCATTGGTACCGCCCTGGGGGGCGTGGCCACCATGGTGGGTGAGCCCCAGAACCTGCTGATTGCCAAGGTAGTGGGCTGGGATTTTGCCAGCTTCTTCCTGCACATGGCGCCGGTGAGTATTCCGGTGCTGTTTGCCGGCCTGACCACCTGCTGGTTGCTGGAGAAACTGCGCTGGTTTGGTTATGGCGGTCGTCTGCCAAAACCGGTGCGTCGCGTGCTGGAGGAGTTTGCCGATAATGAGCGCAATAAGCGCACCAAGGCCGATCAGGCCGCCCTGTGGATTCAGGCCCTGGCGGCGCTGATCCTGGTGGTGGGGCTGGCGTTCCATTTGGCCGAAGTCGGGCTGATCGGTCTGCTGGTGATCATCCTGATCACCTCATTCACCGGCATCACCGATGAGCACCAGATCGGCAAGGCATTCCAGGAATCCCTGCCGTTCACCTCGTTGCTGGTGGTGTTCTTCGCCATCGTGGCAGTGATCCACGAACAGCACCTGTTCAAACCCATTATCGAGTATGTCCTGTCACTGCCGGTGGAGCAGCAACCGGGCATGTTCTTTATCGCCAACGGCCTGCTGTCGATGATCAGTGACAACGTCTTCGTTGCCACCGTGTACATCAGCGAGATCAAGCAGGCAATGGATGCGGGTAGCATCAGCTACGACCACTTCCAGACCCTGGCCATTGCCATCAACACCGGCACCAACCTGCCGAGTGTGGCAACCCCCAACGGACAGGCCGCGTTCCTGTTCCTGCTGACTTCCGCCAT
>JAKLLS010000136.1 GCA_022014155.1 Marinobacter sp.
CACGACTTTATGGCGCGCCCGGCAGGACTCGAACCTGCGACCATCCGCTTAGAAGGCGGATGCTCTATCCAGCTGAGCTACGGGCGCTTGACCGTTCGCCCACCTGAATATCCAGAAAAGTGGTCGGGGTAGAGAGATTCGAACTCCCGACATCCTGCTCCCAAAGCAGGCGCGCTACCAGACTGCGCTATACCCCGTCTGAACTGAACAACAAGTGCCTCAGCAAAGTTGGCGCGCATATTACCGGCGCCGCCCCCTGCCGTCAACACAGAATTGAAAATTGATTGAAGCGGCAACGGATTAAGTGACCAACGACAGCAGAATAAGTTCCTCTGCCCTGCCCCAAGCATACCTCCAATTGGAGTTCCGACGGAAGCATGAGACAATGCGCAGCCTTCATTTATGCCCAACCGACAAGACAAAGACATGAGCGCCAAACTGATCAATGGAAAAGAGATTGCCGCCAAGGTTCGCCAGCAAGTTGCCGCCGGCGTGGAAGCCCGCCGACAGCAAGGACTGAGAGCCCCGGGGCTCGCCGTGGTGCTGGTCGGCAACGATGCCGCCTCGCAGGTATACGTAGGCAACAAGCGTAAGGCATGCGACGAGGCGGGCATCCTGTCCCTATCCTATGACCTTCCGGAAGATACCTCCCAGGAATCCCTGGAGGCACTGGTAGAAGAACTCAATGAGAACCCGACCGTCGACGGCATTCTCGTGCAGCTGCCACTGCCAGACCATCTTGACGCCGACCCGATTCTGGTAAAGATTCGACCCGACAAGGACGTGGACGGCTTCCACCCCTACAACATCGGTCGCCTGATGCAGCGTAAGCCGGCTCTTCGCCCGTGCACTCCCGCAGGCGTCATTACCCTGCTGGACAGCATTGAGACACCCTACAAGGGCCAACACGCGGTCATTGTCGGCGCATCCAACATTGTTGGTCGCCCCATGAGCATGGAACTGCTGCTCAAAGGTGCCACAATCACCGTCTGCCACCGCTTCACTCCGAACCTGGAAAAGTTTGTGGGCGAAGCCGACATCCTGATTGCCGCCGTGGGCAAACCTGGCCTGATCAAAGGCGAATGGGTGAAACCCGGAGCCACGGTGATCGATGTGGGCATCAATCGCATGGAGGACGGCAAATTGCGGGGCGACGTCGACTTTGAAGCCGCCGCGGAGCGAGCTGCCTATATCACCCCGGTGCCTGGCGGTGTGGGGCCGATGACGATTGCGACGCTGCTGGAGAATACCTTGTACGCAGCGAATGTGCTGCATAAGGACTGAGTAATCCGACAACTCCCTGAAAACTCCCACAAAAAAGCCCCACTCGAAAGCGGGGCTTTTTTATACGGCTAAAGCTTACTGGCCGTACTTGGCCTTCGCCTTCAGGCGGTATGCGTGCAGAAGTGGTTCGGTGTAGCCGTTCGGCTGCTCGCGACCCTTCAGAACCAGATCCAGCGCTGCCTGGAAGGCGATGCTGTCATCGAAGTTCCCCGCCATCGGGCGGTACGCCGGGTCAGCCGCGTTCTGCTTATCGACCACGGCAGCCATGCGCTTCATGGTCTCCATGACCTGCTCTTCCGAACAGATACCATGGTGCAGCCAGTTAGCCAGTAGCTGGGAAGCGATGCGCAGGGTTGCACGGTCTTCCATCAGACCCACGTCGTTAATGTCCGGCACCTTGGAGCAGCCAACGCCTTGGTCGATCCAGCGTACAACATAACCGAGGATACCCTGGGCGTTGTTGTCCAGCTCCTGCTGCACATCTTCAGCAGACAGGGACTTCGGATCGTCCATGACCGGCACAGTCAGGATGTCGTCCAGGTTGGCGCGAGCACGGCTCTCCAGCTCTTTCTGGATATCGGCAACCGACACCTGGTGGTAATGGGTCGCGTGCAGGGTGGCGGCAGTCGGGGACGGTACCCAGGCAGTGTTGGCACCAGCTTTCGGGTGACCGATCTTGGCTTCCAGCATGCCGGCCATCAGATCCGGCATGGCCCACATACCCTTACCAATCTGTGCCACGCCACGGAAACCGGTCTCCAGACCGATGTCCACGTTCCACTGCTCGTAGGCATTGATCCAGGTTGCCTGCTTCATTGGCCCCTTACGGATGAACGGACCCAGCTCCATGGAGGTATGGATTTCGTCGCCGGTACGATCCAGGAAGCCGGTGTTGATGAATACCGCACGCTCTTTTGCAGCGTGGATACAGGCTTTCAGGTTCACGGTGGTACGACGCTCTTCGTCCATGATGCCAACTTTCAGGGTGAAGCGCGGCAGACCGAGTGCGTCTTCAACACGACCGAAGAATTCGTTGGTGAACGCCACTTCTTCCGGCCCGTGCATCTTCGGCTTCACGATGTACATGGAGCCGGTGGTGCTGTTCTGGAACTTGCCGTTGCCCTTCAGATCGTGAATAGCGATCAGGGACGTGATCAGGCCGTCCATCAGGCCTTCCGGAATCTCGTTGCCATCTTTCAGCAGAACAGCCGGGTTGGTCATCAGGTGACCCACGTTCCGGATGAACATCAGGCTACGGCCTTTCAGGCTCAGCTCTCCGCCATCAGCAGCGGTGTAGCTACGATCAGCATTCATCTTACGGGTCAGCTGCTCACCACCTTTTTCGAAGGTTTCCTGCAGATCACCCTTCATCAGGCCGAGCCAGTTGCGGTAGGCCAGCGCCTTGTCGTCCGCATCCACGGCAGCAACAGAATCTTCACAGTCCATGATGGTGGTCAGGGCTGACTCCATCAGCACGTCTTTCACGTTGGCGCCGTCGTCTTTACCGATCGGGTGGCTGGCGTCAATCTGGATTTCGAAGTGCATGCCATTCTTGACCAGCAGCACACCAGTGGGCGCATCAGCGGCACCGGTGTAACCAACAAAGCCGGCTTCGTCCTTCAGGCCAGTGGTTTCACCGTTCTGCAGCTTGACCACCAGTTTGCCACCCTCAACCAGGTACTTGGCAGCATCCTTGTGGCTGCCGGAGGCCAGCGGAGCTGAGCTGTCCAGCAGGTTGCGGGCAAACTCGATAACCTTGGCACCGCGAACCGGGTTGTAGCCACGGCCTTTGTCCGCACCACCCTCTTCCGAGATCGCGTCTGTACCGTACAGCGCGTCATACAGGCTGCCCCAGCGGGCGTTGGCTGCGTTCAGGGCAAAACGGGCGTTCATGATCGGAACAACCAGCTGCGGGCCAGCCATGGTGGCCACTTCCGGATCCACATTGGATGTGGAGATCTTGAACTCGCCCGGCTCGTCAACCAGGTAGCCAATCTCTTTCAGGAAAGATTTGTACTCGGCCATGTCCAGCTTCTGACCCTTGTGGTCACGGTTCCAGCTGTCCATCTTTTCCTGAATGGCATCGCGCTTGGCCAGCAGTTCGCGGTTACGCGGCGCCAGCTCGTTCACGATCTTGTCAAATTCAGCCCAGAATTTGTCTGCATCAACTCCGGTGCCCGGAATCGCTTCGTTGTTCACGAAATCATACAGATTCTTCGCGACCTGAATGCCGCCGACTTGTACGCGTTCTGTCATCGTTGTCTGCCTCAGTGGGTTAATTTCCCGACTCCCTCTGACACGGGGAGTTGTTCCAAAGTGAGCGCCGGATTGTACGTGAAAATCCGTACAAGGTCAGCCCCGGCGCCAGGTCGTTCCTTCACGAGAATCGTCAAGAATGATACCTTTCTCCGCCAGTTCGTCGCGGATGCGATCACCTTCGGCGAAGTTTTTCGCCTTGCGCGCTTCCGCCCGGGCCAGAATCATGGCCTCAATGTCCTCGGCGGTCAGCTCCCCACCGGTGTCGGCCTGGAAGAAGGCTTCCGGGTCCTGCTGCAGGAGCCCCAGCACACCGCCGAGACGGACCAGCACGGCCGCCGCCTGCCTGGCCTGCTCTCCCTTACCCTCACGACGGTGCTGATTGATTTCATTGGCCACGGCATGGAGCACGGCTATGGCTCCGGCGGTGTTGAAATCATCATCCATGACTTCTTCAAAACGCTTGTCGTGCTCGGTCTCCGCCACATCCTTTGCCGGGATTACTCCACGCAAGGCATGGTAAAGCTTTGTGAGCGTGCGTCCCGCTTCCGCCAGACTCTCTTCCGAGTAATCCACCTGACTGCGGTAGTGGCTGGACACCAGGAAGTAACGCACGATCTCCGGCGGGTACTTCTCCAGTATCTCGCGGATGGTGAAGAAGTTGCCCAGGGATTTGGACATCTTCTCCTTGTTCACGCGGATGGCGCCGGCGTGCATCCAGGTGTTCACAAAGGTATGGCCGTTGGCGCATTCTGACTGAGCGATTTCGTTCTCATGGTGCGGGAACAGCAGATCCGGCCCACCGCCATGGATATCGAAGGTTTCACCCAGGCAGCAATTGGACATCGCGGAACACTCAATGTGCCAGCCCGGCCGACCATCTCCCCAAGGGGATTCCCAGCTCACCTCGCCAGGTTTCGCCGCTTTCCACAAGGCGAAGTCAGCCGGGCTGCGCTTGGCTTCCTGCACATCCACCCGGGCACCGGCCACCAGATCATCCAGCTTTTTCTTGCTGAGCTTGCCGTAGTCTTTGTATGACTCGACAGCAAAATAAACATCGCCATTATCCGCCGCATAGGCGTGGCCACTGGAGACCAGCTTGTGGATCATGGCGATGATCTCATCGATGTAGGCGGTGGCTCGGGGTTCTTCCGTCGGCGAGAGCACGCCCAGGCGAGCCTCATCCTCATGCATGGCCGCAATCATGCGCTCGGTCAGGTCGGTATAAACCTCACCGTTCTCGTCCGCCCGGCGCAGGATCTTGTCATCGATATCGGTAATGTTGCGCACATAGTGCACGTCATAACCACGATGGCGCAGGTAACGGGTGATCACATCGAAAGCCACCAGCACCCGGGCGTGGCCCAGGTGGCAGTAGTCGTACACGGTCATGCCGCACACATACATGCGCACCTTGCCCGGCTCGATGGGTTTGAACTCTTCCTTTTGCTGCGTGAGCGTGTTGTGTATACGAATCACTTGCCCCCCTTACCCCAGGAATCACGAAGCGTGACGGTGCGATTGAACACAGGACGACCAGTGCTTTCAGTCAGTTCCTGGTCACAGAAGAAATAACCTTCACGCTCAAACTGGTATGGCAGATCCGCACGGGGCTCCGCCAAGCCTTTCTCGGCGCGGGCGCCGCTCAGACGAACCAGGGATTCCGGGTTGATGTGGTCGACAAAATCACCGTCCTTGTCGCTGTCCGGAGACTCGTGGTTGAACAGCCGGTCATACTGGTTGATATCGACTTCAACGCTGTCGGTGGCGGAGACCCAGTGAACCACCCCGTTCGGCTTGTAGCCTTCCGGATTCACGCCCAGGGTGTTCGGATCGTATTCGCACTTGAGTTCGACGATCTCACCACTGTCGTCCCGGATAACTTCCCGGCAGGTCATGACATAACCACCGCGCAGGCGAACCGCCTGATCCGGCGCCAGGCGCTTCCACTTGCGGGGTGGCTCCTCGACGAAGTCTTCGCGGTCGATGTACAGCGTCTGACTCCAGGTCACTTCCCGCTCGCCCATGTCAGGGTTCTGCGGGTGAACCGGCAACACCAGGGTTTCGGTCTTGTCCGCCGGATAGTTGGTCAGGGTGACCTTCAACGGCCGCATCACACACATAGCGCGCGGCGCGCGGGTGTTGAGATCCTCACGGATGGCGTGTTCCAGCATGCCCACATCCACGGTGCCGCCAGCCTTGTTGACGCCGATCATGTCGCAGAAGGTGCGGATGGATTCCGGCGTATAGCCACGGCGGCGCATACCAGAAATGGTGGGCATGCGCGGGTCGTTCCAGCCGTCGACGAAGCCTTCATCCACCAGGCGCTTGAGCTTGCGCTTGGAGGTGATGGTGTAGTTCAGGTTGAGCCGGGCGAATTCAATCTGCCGTGGCTGGCAAGGGGCGGTAATGTTCTCCAGCACCCAGTCGTACAGCGGCCGATGATCCTCGAATTCCAGCGTGCACAGGGAGTGAGTAATACCCTCCATGGCATCGGAAATCGGGTGGGTGAAGTCGTACATCGGGTAGATGCACCACTTGTCACCGGTCTGGTGATGGTCTGCGTAGCGGATACGGTACAGGATTGGATCCCTCAGATTGATATTGGGAGACGCCATATCAATCTTGGCCCGCAGTACCAGCTCACCGTTCTGGTATTTGCCGTCACGCATATCGCGGAACAGCTGTAGACTCTCTTCGACCGGGCGATCCCGATAAGGGCTGTTTCTGCCCGGAGCCTTCAGGGAACCACGAAATTCCGCCATCTGGTCCGCCGTCAGCGCGCAGACATACGCCTTACCCTTTGTGATCAATTCTTCGGCAAAGTCATAGATGGCATCGAAGTAATCGGAGGCGTAACGGACGTCGCCGCCCCAGGTGTAGCCCAGCCACTCCACATCCTGCTTGATGGCATCAATGTACTCCTGGGATTCCTTCTCGGGATTGGTGTCATCAAAACGCAGGTTGCACTCACCACCAAAGGTCTCGGCAATACCGAAATTCAGGCAAATGGACTTGGCATGCCCGACGTGCAGGTAGCCGTTCGGCTCCGGCGGGAACCGTGTCACCACCTGGCCGGTGTGTTCGCCTTTGGCAATCGCGTCTTCGATCAGGCTCTGAATAAAGTTATGGGCTTTCTTCGACTCGGCGCTCATAGGTTCTCTAGTTAAAAGGGAGTGGATCTGAAACCGCGTATTATACTCACAAATACTGCCCTAACTCATGCACACGCAGAAACTCTTCAGTACAATGGGCAGCGTATCGCTTTTCAACCTTCTGAACAGGAAACCCTGATGATTCTGCTGAAAACTTCCCACGGTGACATCACACTGGAACTGGACTACGAAAAAGCCCCGGAAACCGCCAAAAATTTCGAGCAATATGTGCGTGACGGTTTCTATGACGGGCTGATTTTTCATCGTGTTATCAGCAACTTCATGGTTCAGGGCGGCGGATTCGAGCCGGGCATGACACCGCGTAAAACCCGTGAGCCGATCCAGAACGAGGCCGACAACGGGCTCAGCAACATGCAAGGCACTGTGGCCATGGCCCGCACCATGGACCCGCACTCCGCAACGGCCCAGTTTTTCATCAACGTCGAGAACAACGGTTTTCTGGACCACACTGCAAAGAACGCAGAAGGCTGGGGCTACTGTGTGTTCGGCAAAGTCGTTGACGGCATGGACACGGTAAATGCTATCCGCGCCGTACGCACCACCATGCGTGCCGGCCATCAGGACGTTCCCGCCGAAGACGTGGTGATTGAAAAGGCGGAGGTTGTCGGGGACGGAGGCGCGGCGTGACCACGCTGTTCATTTCCGACCTTCACCTGGAAGAGTCCAGACCGGACATCACCGATGCATTTCTCGGGTTTCTGGAAAATCGTGCCCGGGGTGTAGAGCAACTCTACATCCTGGGGGATTTCTTTGAGGCCTGGATCGGGGACGATGAACGCACCCCGCTGCAGGAACAGATTGCCCAGGCTTTGAAAGCTCTCAGCGACAGTGGCACCGCCATTTTCCTGATGCACGGCAACCGTGACTTCCTGATTGGCGAGGACTTTTGCGCTCGCGCTGGGGCCATACTGCTGGACGATCCCACCGTGGTGGACCTTTACGGCACCCCTACCCTGCTGATGCATGGTGACAGCCTGTGTACCGCCGACGTGGAGTACCAGAAGTTCCGGGAAAACATGCGCAACCCGCAGTGGCAGCAGATGATCCTCCAGCGCCCCCTGGAAGACCGCCAGCAGATGGCCCGCCAGTTACGGGAGATCAGCATGGCGAAAAACCAGGGCAAGGAAGAGTTCATCATGGACGTCACCTCGGAAGAGGTGGTCAAGGTCATGGAAGAGCATGGCGTACAACGGCTGATTCATGGCCACACCCACCGCCCTGCGGAACATCTGCTGGAAGCCAATGGCAAGCCCGCCCGTCGCATTGTTCTGGGCGACTGGGACAAGCATGTCTGGTGGCTTACTGTTGAGCCTGAAAAGGAACCTGTACTGGACAAGCAGCCGCTCTGAGAAAAACGGTCATAGCGCGGACTCCGGCGGCTCCCTGTATGTGTCGAGCCGCTTGAGCCAGCCAGGTAGCCAGCGCTCTTTCTCGATAGGGTTACTGGCATTATTGGCCCGCCGCGTCAGCACTGTCGCAGCCACCTCACGAAACTGCGCCAGTACCGGCCCCTCAACTGGCCCGGACATCGCACGCAATACCTGCAACAGCCCCCACCCTTCTCCGCGATACCGCTCTCCGGGTGACAGCCCTTCCCCCTTGAAATTCACATAGTCCATCAATGCGTATGCACCACCCGGCGTTGCGGTCAACGCCGTCAGCCGCTCCCCGATCCGTGATCGCTCCTCATCCGGTGCCGCGGCGACAATGGCCGTGAGAGATGATTGAGCCCGCTCGAAGATGAAGGCCACCTGGATACCCTTTGTGCCAGCCAGAAACTGGCGCAACGCCTCAACCCTCGGGCTATCTGCGGCCTTCAGGAAAGCCTCCCTGTCCGGCCAGGGCGCCCACGGGGTATCACGCTCCCCGAGCCATTCCGGAAGGTCGACCGACCGCTCTTCCATGTACGCGATCAGCGCTGGAAAGCTCTCAACAAAACGCTCGTTCACTCCCTCCGGATACCAGATGAAATGGCCAATTCCCAGGGACGGAAACGCTTCACCTTCGTTCCAGTGCACCAGACACTTCCGACGACCCGCGCATTCGTTCAGGAATACCTGGTGGCCAATCCACTCAAACTCTTCTTCACTGAGATGCCATTGCGCTGCTCTCTCCTGCCCGGCCGCCTCAACCATCAGCAACAGAACCGCAATCCCTGACAACAAACCCGCAACGGTCGTTCGCATTGTTTCGTGCCTCCACTCCGCAACCTTGGTGCCAAAACGCACATTTAACCATCGAACACCCTTTCCCCAAGATTA
>JAKLLS010000137.1 GCA_022014155.1 Marinobacter sp.
GTATTACCCTCCCGTCCGGACTGTCTGTGAGCAGGAACACCGCGCCATCCGGACCGGTGCGCACATCCCGGATTCGTGCGCCCAGTTCGCCAAACAGGGTTTCCATATCCACGGCCCCATCGTTGCTAAGCACAACACGATGCACACGTCTTGCAGCGAGGGCGCCAACCAGCAAACTGCCCTGCCATTCCGGGAACAGGTCACCGTCGTACAGAGTCATGCCCGACGGCGCGATGGACGGCGTCCAGTGCAGTGCGGGAGAGGCCATGCCCTCATACCTGATGAACGGCGACACCCGCGCGCCGGTGTAATCCAGCCCCCGCGTAGCCACTGGCCAGCCAAAGTTTTCGCCGCTTTCGATCACATTGATCTCATCACCACCCCGGGGACCGTGTTCATGGGTAATCAGGCGGTTATTGCGCCAGTCGTAAACTACACCCTGAACATTGCGATGCCCATAACTGTATATTTCCGGAAGCGCATTCGACTCCGCGGTAAACGGGTTATCCCCTGGCGCAGAACCATCACGGTTGATCCTGACAATAGTGCCGATGTGGCTCGTCAGCTTCTGAGCCTCCTCTCGATAATCAAAACCGTCTCCCAGCGTCAGGATAATGGTTGCGTCGGGTAGCCACACCATACGCCCACCATAGTGGGCATCCCCTGTTTTCGCCGGCAAACTACGGAATATTTCCTGGACATTGTCCAGCCCGCCCGAGACCAGCTTTCCACGGGCAACACAGGTGTGATTAGCGCGCCAGGTGCCGCAGGCGTATGCCAGATAAATCTGGCGGCTCTCATCAAAATCCGGCGCCACCAGGACATCAAACAACCCGGCCTGACCAGAAGCGAAGACCTTAGGTACACCCGCCAGGGGCGCAGACACCTGCTGCCCATCGGCGGAAAGCAACCGCAATCGCCCTGGCCGTTCGGTAACCAGGGAGCGGCCATCAGGCAGGAACGCTAGGGACCATGGGTGCTCCAACCCGATAGCGAAGGTTTCCACTCGGTACCCCGAGGACGCATCGGCCTGAACCGATTCCGGCGGAGCCATCCATCCCAGGGTGATGATCGCGGTGCCTATGGCAAGATGACGGGAATGCCCCTGGCGCCTTCGGGAGAAGTACGCAAACAGCCAACCGGAAAATGCCGCCGTCGCCAGCATTGCCAACATTCCCCCAGCGCCCCGGGTGGCCGCAATCAAAGTGGGCATGGGAGCCATGGAATCCACCAGTTTGAATGTTACCCACAGCCCTACAGCCGCGCCTAGTGACAGAAAAAGCGCCCGCCAGCGCAGATCCAGCAGCCGGATGCACAGGCTCGTCACCAGTTGTGACAGCAGGAAGCTGGCGCCAAATACCACCGCGTAGACCGGAACAAAGTTCACCAGATCCTCGAGGCTTGTTTGTAAGCGCGTGCCGATGCCGATCTCAACGCCCAGATTCTGCAGAGCCAGCAGATTGAACTGGGTCTGAACGAGGCTGCCAGCCACTATGCCAACCACCAGAGCTATCAAGAAAGCACCCAGCACCCTCATCCACCCAACAGGCTTTTTCATTTTTGTACCGTTCCCTCAACCGGATGAACAACGTCCCGTTATTGCGAAGTGCAAGGCTCGAACAACAGCTTGATATAACTGCGAAGCAGCATCAGCTGGTTTGGCAGGATGGTGCGTTCTCCGGTAGCCCGCCCCAGGACAAGGCCGCCCTCGATGACTGTTGACACCATGTCCGCCAATGCATCCGGGTCGATAACATCCCGGGGGTGGTAATGTTCGTAGATCGAGTCCAGCAAGGTGCGAAACCGCATACGCCAACCCAGGACAATTCGCCGGTTCAGTTCCCGAACATCTTTATCAAACAGGCTTTCCTGGTAGCAGTAGGTCGCGACCAGACAACCCGGATACTCCTGGGGCAAGTCTTCCATGATCTCCGCCAACAATTTGAGCCCCACCAGAAATCCCTGCAGTGGGTCCCCAGCCAATTCCCGGCCGCGGGCAAACACATCATCCAGCAGCGAATCCTCACGCGCCATATAACGCAACAACAATGCACGTGCCAACGCGTTCTTGTTGGAAAAATGATACAGGAAGCCACTTTTGGTGATGCCGGCCTCGGTAATCACCTCTTCAATCGAGGTAGCACCAAAGCCCTTCCTGAGCACGGATGTTTCAGTGATATCCAACAACCGCTCACGGGTAGCCTGTCCCTTTTCCATCTGCCACCTCCGGTGAACCATACCCTGAGTATGGTTTGCCTTGCGGGAACACTGACCGCCAGTGCCCACGGGAGCACCGAAATACTGTATCCCATTGTTTAAAAAAGACTCAATACGTATCGAAAAAACCGTACCACGTGCTCTCTGGTTGTCATCTGCTTCCTGGCACATGCTGTCTGTGACTGGAAACAACCAGTTAACGATAATAAGGAGGATAGCACTATGACAGGCAACGCAGAGACCATCACTTACAACGTCACCGAAACGGATCAGGCGGTGGCAGACGCCTTCGGCGACCGAATGGTGGACACACTGAACGCAGGTGCGTTGACACTGATGATTTCGATCGGCCACCGAACCGGACTGTTTGACGCCATGGCAGATATGCCAGCAGCAACCAGCGCCCGGATTGCGGAAAAGGCCGGTCTTGACGAGCGTTACGTCAGGGAATGGCTCGGAGCGATGACCGTCGGCAACATCGTCGAGAATCATCCCGAAAGAGGAACCTACCACTTGCCACCAGAACACGCTGCCAGCCTATGCCGGGAGTCACCGACAGACAATATAGCCGTGTTCGCACAGTATATCCCGCTGCTTGGCTCCGTGGAGGATGACATTGTTCACTGCTTTCGCCACGGTGGAGGGGTTCCGTACGAGCGCTTCGAGCGCTTCCATGATGTGATGGCCGAGGACAGCGGCCAGTCCGTTGTTCCTGCCCTGGAATCTCATATTCTGCCGCTCATTCCAGGCCTGGTGGGACGGCTGGAAAAAGGGATTCGTGTCCTTGACGTCGGTTGTGGCAGGGGGCGGGCACTGAACAAACTGGCCAGGTTATTCCCTAACAGTCGGTTTACCGGCTACGACATATCCGAGGACGCCATCCGGTACGCTGGCCAGGAGGCCCGGGCACTCGGGAACGAGAACGCAACCTTCGAGGTATTTGACGTCAGTAACCTTGAGCACACTGACCAATCCGGCCCCTACGACCTGATCACCACGTTCGATGCCGTGCACGATCAAAAGGACCCTCTCGCTGTATTGCGAGGCATCCGAAAAACGCTGGCTGATGACGGAGTTTATCTCGCCCAGGACATCAAGGGATCAAGCCATCACCACAGTGACCGGGACCACCCAATCGGCCCGTTGCTTTACACCATTTCCTGTATGCATTGCATGACGGTTTCCCTGGCGCAGGATGGAGAGGGACTGGGGGCCATGTGGGGGCGGGAAAAAGCCCTGGAGTACTTTCATGCGGCGGGTTTCGGGAATATTGACGTGCATGAGCTGGAACATGATTTCCAGAATTACTGGTATGTATGCCGTCCCTGAGCCGCCCGAAGCACGACGATCGCAGGCCACAATAACCAGCTGACGATGTACATGGCTGGAACCAGAATGATCAACCAGCCAGCGATCTGGATGGCCAGGGGAGAAACACCCAGTACATCCGCCACCCCCGCGAAAAAATCATTGATGACGCTGGGGTGGCGTACCACCAGGTACGCTGCACCGATGATGACCGGCCACTTTGCGTAACGGGCGCTACTGAGTAACAAGCGGCCGCTGCCTGTTATGCGGGCCGCCAGTGCAGCCGACCGGGTTGAAAGTTTCGCGCCCTGTGTGGCTCTGGCCACATTGCGTCCGGCCCGAACCACCTTGACTGCGCTGGCGAATACCAGCACATCGACAGACGCCCAACCGACATCACTGGCCGAAATCTCTTCCCCGGTACGGTAATTTGCCTCCAGTTGCCGGATCCCACTGGTAAAGAACCGGGTTATACCCTCAGTCACCCGCTCAGTCTGAACCCATTGGGTCTCACCGTTCGGATCCACCACAAATTGGCCCAGGAAATCATGCCCTTCGTCGCGAATGAAATTCACGGCATACCAGCCCCGCTCCTCAGGCGTCAGTGCGTCACGCTTTTCTGGTTTGGCAGTGGGATCAGCGGGGTTGCCCCGGAGTTCTGCAATATAATTCTTTGCTTTCTGATACTCGCGGGCAGCCTTGTCCATCCATTCAATGGACCTGACCGGTTCACGCAGGAAAAAGTCGATAGGGGGCAAGACGTGCTCGCCATAGGTGCGCAACACCTCTTGGAATTCCGGCTCGGAGGCATAGAGGGGCAGAATGGTGCGGGCCATATCGGAATACGCCAGAAGTGCTGCCTGGACCTTCAGGAGCAGCAGGGGATCGTCTCCCAGATCCAGAACAGCTGCCTGAACGTCGATGGGCTCATTACCAATACGGTCAAAGCCCGGCAATGCCTCCTGAGCCTGGATAGAAACAAGCTTCTGTTCAATCGGCACCGGTCGGGATGCATAACTGGCAAGCACCGCCAACAACAACGCCACGCCCAGAATCGCCATGAATTTCTTCAAACACCCACCTCAGGTTCTTTCCGTTCAACCGTTGTTTTAACACAGGTTGGGTTAATAACTAACCAAAGAACCAGTAGCACACCCCGATGGCGGTCACCATGCCTGCGAGATCCGCCAGCAACGCACAGCCAAGGCCGTGGCGAATTTTGCGGACGCCCACTGCCCCGAAATAAACCGCAAGCACATAAAACGTCGTTTCCGTACTGCCCTGCATGGTCGCTGCTGCCAGCGCGGGAAAACTGTCGACACCGAAGTTGTCCATGGTTTCGATCATCATCGCCCTGGCACCGCTACCGGATAGCGGCTTGATGAACGCTGTTGGCAAGGCATCAATGAAACGGGTGTCCCATCCCAGTCCTTCTGCCACCCAACGAATGCCATCCAGTCCTGCATCCAGCACACCGCTGGCCCGCAGAACGCCAACAGCAACCAGCATGGCGATCAGATACGGTAGCAAGGTCACCGTGAACCCCAGCCCTTCCCTGGCCCCATCGATAAAGGCGTCGTACACATTTACCTTGCGCAGAGCACCGATGACCAGAAAGCCAATGACAATACTGAACAGCGTCAGATTACCCACCAGCGTGGAGGTTGCCGCCAACACCTGAGCCGACATACCCGCCAGTATGGTCAGCAACAGCCCCAAAGCCGCAGCCCCCGCCACAAGGTATGCCAGCACCACCGGATGTCCGAGCTTCAGCCGCTGCATCAGCGAGACACTCAGCAATCCAACCAGGCTGGATGCGGTCGTCGCCAGCAGGATCGGCAGGAATACCACCGTCGGGTCTGAGGCACCCTGCTGGGCGCGGTACATGAAAATGGTCACCGGCAACAGGGTCAGGGAGGATGTGTTCAGCACCAGAAAAAGAATCTGGGCGTTGCTGGCGGTATCCTTGCTGGGATTCAGGCTCTGCAGGGAATGCATGGCCTTGATACCGATGGGCGTGGCGGCGTTGTCCAGGCCCAGGATGTTGGCGGCGAAGTTCATGCTGATCAGCCCCATGGCAGGGTGACCGCTGGGCACCTCTGGCATCAGCCGCCGAAAGAGCGGGTCAAGCACCCTGGCCATCAGCCGGATAAGCCCTGCCTTCTCGGCAATGGCGAGAAACCCCAGCCATAACGTCATGGTCCCGGCCAGTACCAGCACGATTTCCACACTGAGCTCAGCCATATCGAACAGAGCGGCCACCAGACGGCTGAATACTTCGGAGTCCCCTGCTCCCAACCATTGCCAGAGCGCCGCGACGAACGCGGCGATGAAAAAACTTAGCCAGATGCCATTGAGCATGTGTTTCCGGGCAACCTCAGGTTCGCTTGGGTACTGACGCAACAAAAAACCCCGAAGCTCTCACCCCGGGGTCTTTGTGTGGCCGGCTTGGCCAGCAGTATAGGCGGGCTGTTACTGCTCCACAAACGCCCGCTCAATCACGTAGTGGCCCAGATCGCCGCCACGGGCCTCCTTGAAGCCCATGTTGTTGAGGATACTGCAGGTATCCTTGAGCATGCTGGGGCTGCCGCAGATCATGAAGCGGTCATTCTCCAGATCGAAGTCCGGCAGGCCCAGTTCGCGGGTGATCTTGCCGCTTTCCATGGCGTCGGTCAGACGGCCCTGGTTGCGGAAGTCTTCCCGGGTAACCGTGGGGTAGTACAGCAGCTTGCCATCCACCATTTCTCCGAAGAATTCATTTTCAGGCAGCGCTTCGATCTCCTGCTGATAGGCCAGTTCGGAAACATAACGCACGCCGTGAGTCACGATCACCTTGTCATAGGCCTCATAGATTTCCGGATCCTTGATGATGCTCATGAACGGTGCCAGACCAGTACCGGTACTGATCAGCCATAGGTTCTTACCCGGCAGCAGATTGTCCATGATCAGGGTGCCGGTCGGCTTGCGGCTGACCAGAATCTCGTCTCCAACCTGGATTTTCTGCAGGCGCGAGGTCAGAGGGCCGTCCTGTACCTTGATGGAGAAAAACTCCAGCTCTTCCTCATAGTTTGCGCTGGCGATGCTGTAGGCCCGCATCAGAGGCTTGCCGTCGGTTTCCAGACCAATCATGGTGAAATGGCCGTTCTTGAAACGAAACCCGGGATCACGGCTGGTAGTGAAGCTGAACAGGGTGTCGTTCCAGTGGCGTACGCTGGTGACTTTCTCTTTGATCAGGTTGCTCATGATTAACTCTCGCCTGTTCTGTTTGCTCGAACGCAATAAAGTTGAAGATCCGAATTGAATAAATTCTAACCCGCAGCTAACCTATCGACAAAATGGGATATTTTCATAACCTTATTCGGAATTATCGATTATAGTGGTTCACTTATGAAATACAGTTTCCGCCAACTGGAAGTTTTCCTCGCCGCTGCGCATTTCCAGAATATTACCCGTGCGGCGGAATCCCTTGCCATGTCCCAATCAGCGGCCAGCAGTGCCCTGAAAGAGCTGGAGAACCAGTTCGATATCCAACTCTTCGATCGCGTAGGAAAACGTCTTCAGTTGAATGAACTTGGTCGCCTCTACCGTCCGAAAGTGGAAGCTCTACTTGCCCAGGCGGGCGAACTAGAGCAGGCATTCAGCAAACATACGGAAGTCGGCGCGCTGAAAGTCGGGGCCACGCTCACCATTGGTAACTATCTGGCTGTCGGGGTGATGGCCCAATACATGAATACCCCTACCCATCCCAGGGTTTCCCTTGAGGTGGCCAATACCCGCACCATCGCCAGGCGTGTCAGTGACTTTGAACTGGATATCGGTTTGATAGAGGGGGAACTACAGGCACCGGAACTGGAAGTGATTCCCTGGCGGGAAGATGAGCTGGTGGTGTTCTGCGCCCCCGACCACCCGCTTGCCAGCAAGCAAAATCTGAATGACGAAGACCTGCGCAGCGCCACGTGGGTTATGCGGGAACAGGGCTCAGGCACCCGCCAAAGCTTCGAACGGGGCATGCACGGCCTGCTGCCGGATCTGAACATCCTGCTGGAACTGGAGCACACCGAAGCGATCAAGCGAGCGGTGGAAGCAGGGTTGGGTATTGGCTGTCTGTCACAGGTCTGTCTCGCGGATGCCTTTCGGCGGGGCAGTCTGGTGCCGTTGACAGTTCCTGAGTATCGGCGTTTCGATCGGCAGTTCTACTTTATACTGCACAAACAGAAATATCGCAGTGCCGGCATCGACGCCTGGATGGAACTGTGCCGGCAGTTATAACCAGTCGTCAGGCCGTCACTGGCCCGCTGTGAAATCGAAATTCATGGTCCGACGCTTCGATCAGTTTCTGCTCAAGGGCCAAAAACACCGCCACCCGATCATCCACGGGACCACCATTGGCCTGTTCTGCCAGGGTCAGGTAATCCTGGTAATGACGGGCTTCTGACTTCAAAAGACTGGTGTAGAAGTCCGACAGCTCTCCATCCAGGTGGGGAGCCAACGCAGCAAACCTCTCACAGGAGCGTGCCTCAATAATGGCGCCGACAATCAGCACATCGACCAGTCGGCCGGGATCTTCTGTCCGTACTTCCTGTCGCAGCCCGGCGGCATAGCGGGCCGGGCTCAGGTGACCGTAATCCACTCCCCGCTTCTTCATGATGGCCAGCACCTGCTCGAAATGACGCAACTCTTCCCGCGCCAGGCGCGACATCTTGTTCAGCAGATCAGTATTGTCCACGTACCGGTACATGAGGCTTAACGCAGTCGACGCGGCTTTTTTCTCACAATGGGCGTGATCAATCAGCATCAGGTCCTGATTGGCCAGAGCGTTTTCAATCCAGCGCTGAGGCGTGCGGCAGGGCAAAAAATCATGAATGTCTTGCAGGGCTTCAATCATGGCAAACATCGGGTCGGAACAACGGGCCGGGGAGTATACACCACATAACAGAGCACTCCGAACTCTGTCCATCTTAACTTTGTAAGGGGTTTCCTATAGAATGCAGCGCCAGTTTAAAACCTTTTCCGTATAAAACTTCCGCCAGGCAATGATGCCGACAGCGCGGGACATTCCAACTGATGAGGGTCCATATCGTGTTAGAAGCCTATCGTGAACACGTTGCAGAACGTGAAGCTCTGGGTATTCCCCCAAAGCCTCTGAATGCAGAGCAGACCGCCGCACTGGTCGAGCTCCTGAAAAATCCGCCTGCCGGTGAAGAAGAAACTCTCGTTTACCTTCTTGAGAACCGCATTCCGCCGGGCGTGGATGAGGCCGCCTACGTCAAGGCCGCTTTCCTGACCGCCATCGTTAAAGGCGAAGCCAGCTCTCCCCTACTGAACAAAGAGAAAGCCGTCAAACTGCTGGGCATGATGCAGGGTGGCTACAACATCGCCACTCTGGTTGACCTGCTGG
>JAKLLS010000138.1 GCA_022014155.1 Marinobacter sp.
TCGGTCGTGCGCTCGCCAAGTCACTGGCTGCCCGTGGTTGTCGCCTTGCGCTGTCGGACGTGAATGAAACCGGCCTCGCGGAAACTGCGAAAGAACTGGGTGGTGCGGACGTCAAAACCTACAAGCTGGATGTGTCCAGTCGTGACGCTATATACGCCCATGCCGAAGAAGTCGCCAAGGATTTTGGCCAGGTAAACCTGGTGATCAACAACGCCGGTGTTGCCCTGTCTGCCACCGTTCGTGAAATGACCGATGACGATTTCAAATGGGTGATGGACATCGATTTCTGGGGTGTTGCCCACGGTACCCGTGCTTTCCTGCCCCACCTGATCGCCTCCGGTGACGGCCATGTGGTTAACGTATCCAGCGTGTTCGGCCTGATTGGGGTGCCCAAGCAGAGCGCCTACAATGCCGCCAAATTTGCCGTGCGTGGCTTTACTGAAGCCCTGCGTCAGGAAATGCAGCTGGAAAATCAGCCGGTGGCTGTCAGCTGTGTACACCCCGGTGGCATTCGCACCAACATTGCCAACGCCGCCCGCATGGGTAAATCGGAAAATGCTGATGCCCAACGCAAGGGCTTTGACAAGCTGGCGATGACCACGCCGGACAAGGCAGCCGAAATTATTGTGAAGGGGATCCTGAAGAATGAATCCCGGATTCTGGTAGGCCCGGATGCCTGGGGTATTGATGCAATCAACCGTCTTCTGGGGTCAGCTTACCAGCCGCTGGTAGCGAGATTCTCCCGCAAGAACCTGTATGTCTGAGGCATAATGTAATCTGTAGCAGGTTGCGATCCGATCGCAATCTGCTGTACATTTTACATACAGAGTATTACTTCTATACTTGCTGTTCATCTAGGGAAAGAGTCAGCATGAATACGCCTCATCACTCCGATCTGGGGGCTACACTGGAACTTAGCCGCTCGGGTCTCCGCGACAATCATCGCCGCTCGTTAATGCGGCTGTTGTTTCTGATCACCGGTTCGTCACTGGTGGTTTTTGCCTGCCTGCAATTACTGAATGGATTCTGGTGGATCGCAACCATTGAGTTGTCCGCCAGTGCCCTACTGCTTTTTGGCATGGCCCGCCTGCGCGCCTCCCCCCATCTCCAGCAATGGATTTATGGGTATCTGGTGACCCTGTTTTCCTTTTTCCTGGTGATCATGCTTTTACCGGAAGCCTCGGTGTCGGCATTTGTCTGGGTACTGATGATGCCGGTGCTGGCTTATCTGCTTCTTGGCAAGCATGAGGGGTTAATTCTGAGTGTGCCGTTCATGATTGTGGGCTGTGTCATCTATTTTATTCACCTGGGGGCTATTGGCAGTGCTCACGTTATGATCGATCTGCTCAATATGGTCTTTTGTGGCGCGCTGATGCTCACCTTCGTGCATATGTACGAGATCCGCCGGGAAGAGGCGGAGCAGCGGCTTGTCACCATGGCGCAGACTGACGCCCTGACCGGGCTGTCGAATCGCAACAGCTTCCAGCATAAATTGAACCGTACCATCGCCGAGTGCGAGCGTAGTGGCACCGGGTTTGCTCTGGTGATCATGGACATTGACCATTTCAAGATGGTGAATGACA
This sequence comes from Marinobacter sp., assembly GCA_022014155.1. Classification (GTDB taxonomy): domain Bacteria; phylum Pseudomonadota; class Gammaproteobacteria; order Pseudomonadales; family Oleiphilaceae; genus Marinobacter. The sequence continues at coordinate 1,584 of JAKLLS010000138.1, forward strand.
ACATGGGGCATGACGCCGGGGATCATGTGTTACGACACATTGGTCAGTGCCTGCTGGAACGCTTGCGGATGACGGATTCCGTTGGTCGTCTCGGTGGCGAGGAGTTCGGTCTGATCCTCAGGGATGTCAGGCCGGCCGATGCATTTGAGCTGATGGATGCGTTGCGCCAGCGTATTGCTGATAGTGAGCTTGTCTACGGTGAGTCCCGGATCCGCGTTACCGCCTCTTTTGGTATTGCCCAATGGCCTGATCATGGCCGGGAGGCGGAAGCCCTGTTTCGCGTGGCCGACCGTTGCCTGTACAGTGGTAAGCGTGCTGGCCGCAATCGAGTGGCACGCGTGGGACCGATAACACCGAGAGGTGAAATGCTTGCTGGCTGAGGGGGTGAACCGTGTGTGAATTATTGGCCATGAGCGCCAACACCCCGACGGACCTGTGTTTCAGCTTTACCGGCCTGACCCGTCGCGGCGGCGAAACAGGTCCCCACAAGGATGGCTGGGGAGTCGCTTTCTATGAGGGTAAGGGCGTGAGAGCCTTCCACGAGTCTGGTGCCAGTGCCAATTCCCGCATTGCGGAAGTGGTCCAGACCCACCCGATCAAAAGCGAGGTGGCCATCTGCCATATCCGTCAGGCCAATGTTGGTGAGATCTGTCTGGCCAATACCCATCCTTTCATCCGGGAGCTGTGGGGGCGTTACTGGGTGTTTGCCCATAACGGCCAGCTATCCTCGTTCCATGCGCCCCAGGGGTTCTACGAGCCGGTGGGCACGACAGACAGCGAAGCCATGTTTTGCGATATCCTCAACGATCTTCGTCAGCACTGTGACCGTGAGGCCCCGGTTGATGAGGTGCTGGATCGTCTTGTTGCGTTAGCCCGGAACTATGGCAGCGAGGGTGTGTTCAACCTGTTGTTGAGCAACGGCGACTGGCTGTTTACCTACTGCACCACCAAAATGGCCAGCATTACCCGCCGTGCGCCGTTTGGTCCGGCACGGCTGAAGGATGCCGATGTCACAGTGGATTTTGAATCTGAAACCACGCCTGATGATATTGTCAGTGTCATCGTGACCGAACCGCTGACAACGGATGAGCAATGGGATATTTACCAGCCGGGTGAATGGCGGTTGTGGCAAAGAGGAGACGTTATCAGGTCGGGGTATGCGTTGGCATAACCCGACCCTGAAGCTGTATCACCGACTGCAGTGATTGCTGCAGTGATTATTGAAGGGTACGGCGATTACCGTTCTGGTACTGGGGCGCGATGTGCTCGCTGATCTGCTCCTTGAAGCTGGCAATCAGTTCGCTGTTATCGTGGTCCCAGGGATGGAAGCCCGGTTTGAAGTATTCCAGCCAGGTGGGAATCAGGCTGGAGAAGGTGCCGTTCTTGCCCCACATGCGCCAAAGTCCCTTGGCGGTGTCCTTCAGCGAGAAATGCTTGGGATCGTTCAGCATCATCCGTGTGGTGAAGTAGCTTGCCATCACTCCCAGCATGGCAGTACTGAAAGCCAGGTAGAATGAACGCTCTGCGTAGGTGCCGCCGACCTGCTGGAACACGTCGTAGGTCACGGCCTTGTGCTCGGTCTCTTCGATGGCGTGCCACATCCACAGGGGGCGCATGGTTTCGTGCATATCTTCACGGACATCACTGCGTTCCAGAAGCATGTCTGCCATCATGGCGGTCAGGTGCTCGAGTCCGCAGGTGATGGCCAGCTGGTGCCGCTTGGGCAGCTTTTTGGCAATGCCGAGAACCACTTCCAGGTGCTTTTCCAACTCTTCCACGGGCATACCGCGATCCCGCACATGCTGGTTCATGGCGTCGTGTTCCAGGGAGTGCATCGCTTCCTGGCCGATGAAACCACGCATTTCAGCCTTGAGTTTCGGGTCTTCGATCTGGTCGCGGTAATAGCGAACGGAATCCACAAAGAACTGCTCACCCTGGGGGAATAGAACCGAGAGAGCGTTCATGGTGTGACTCAGGATGTAGCTGTTGTCGAGCCAGTAACGGGGTACCTGTTCGCCAAACTCAAAACCCATACGCTGGGGCTTGATGGAAACGTTATCCGGTGTGTTGGAAACCGGAACCCTGGACTCTGCAGTTTTTGTTCTCAGCATGTTCATACTCCTCTGCGACTGAACGCTTTGGCTGATGTCATGTCTGCAGTGTGGGCAAGTCAACGATCACTGTGAATGCGTGAAGGGGACGGCCACCGTTCAGGTTGGGACAGTGATGGCGGTTCAAATTGACTATGATGACAGTATCACAGGTGCTTCCAGCCCCAGTGCTGTGGTCGCTGGCTTCTGTTAGCATCAGAATAACTTTCCCCAAACACCCATAAGGACAACCTATGGCGAACACCAGCCCGGACAAAGAACGGCAAATGCTGGGGTTTTTCCTGGTGCCTGGCGTGTATATGCGGGTCATGGCCGAAACCGTGCGGCAGCTTGGCTACAATGACCGGTCGTTATACGAGGGGCTGAGCTTTTCGGCGGAAGACCTGAAGGCAAATGACAGCCGGGTGTTCGTGACCGATGCCATCCTGATGACGCAACGGGCATTGGACCTGGCAGGCAAGGACGGTTTGAGCTTCATGCTGGCGCGGGAACTCCGGTTGACGATCCACGGCACCCTGGGTTTTGCCGCTCTGACCAGCCCGACGTTTGCCGATGCCCTGGATTCAGTGCGTCGTTATCTTCAGCTTCGCGCACCGTTTCTGAGCATGAGCCAGTCCGAGGCGGGTGAGAACGTTCTGGTCCAGCTTCGTACCGAATTTGATGCACCGGGCCTGTACCCGTTCCTGGCGGAAACCGTGAGTGCCACACTGATTCTGCTGACGGAGCAATTACTGGATCGTGAGGATGCCGGAAAGCGTGGATTTGCGATGGCCGACGGCAAATTGCCGGGTGTAACGGTGCATATGAGCAAGCCCGAACCGGATTATTACGCCCGCTTTGCGAATCAGTTACCGGTGCGCTTCGAATACGGCAAGCCTGAGGAAATGATGGTGTTCCCGAAGGATCTGCTGAATGTGCGCATGCGCCTGGCGGACGCGGATGCCTCCCGCATGGCCCGTGAGCAATGCGAATTCGAATTGCAGAAGGCATTGAAGGATCAGGGCGATATTACCCTGGCGATTCGTAATATGTTGAGGATGACACCGGGTCCGTTGCCTTCCCTGGAAGCCATGGCGGAGCGCTTCTGCGTGTCGTCGCGGACGCTCAAGCGCCGTCTGGCGGAGAAGGACACGACCTATCGCGAGATTCTGGAGTCGGTGCTGAAGGACCGGGCGATTCAGTTGCTGCGGTATACCAACCAGTCGGTGAGTGAGATTGCCTACGAGCTGGGGTATGCCGATCTGTCCAATTTCAGCCGGGCCTTCCGCAAGTGGACCGGCAAGTCAGCCAGCGAATTCCGCGAAGACGGGCCGGATCCGGCGCCTGAGTTGGGGCCTTGAATTGGGGGGATGGGCATGAGGTGGTATCTTTTTTCAATGGAAAAAGAACTCGCTACGCTCAGACACCTTTGTTCCATTGAAAAAAGATACCACCCCATACCCTCACAGGAATCAGGAGTAGCCTCCGTAGGTCGGGTTAGCGAAGCGTAACCCGACAAAGCACCCACAAACCCAGGAAAAAAGATGCCATCCGAAAAAGACACCCACAGTAAACTCTTCGGTTACCTCCTCTGGATCTTCGGTTTCCTCGGATCCCACCGTTTCTACTACGGCAAACCGATTACCGGCACCATCTGGTTCTTCACCCTGGGCTTGCTGTTTATCGGCTGGATCATTGATCTGTTCCTGATTCCGGCCATGGACCGGGAGGCGGATCTGAAGTTTCGGGACGGCGAGGTCAGCTACAACATTGGCTGGCTACTGCTGACCTTTACCGGGGTATTTGGCCTGCACCGGATGTACATGGGCAAGTGGATCACCGGCATTATCTACCTGCTGACGGGGGGGCTGTTCCTGGTTGGCGTGCTTTACGATTTCTGGACGCTGAACAGCCAGATCTCCCAGCGGAACAATGAAGTCAGGTTTGGCTGAGGGGCGTCAAAGCCCCCCGGCGACTTCCAGTTCCCTCAACCCCTCTTCCAGGTAATCCAGCATCCGCTGCAGACTGGGCAGTGTGCGGCGGCAGCCGATGAGGCCGAATTCGATCTGGTCGCGGTAGCTGGTCAGGGTCATGTTCAGGGCCAGCCTGTCCATGGCAATGGATACCGGGTACATGCCTTCCATACGGGCGCCGTTCCAGTAGCAGTCTTCGGAGGGGCCCGGCACGTTGGAAATCACCACATTGAAGGTCTGCCATTTCGGCGCCATACCCGTGAGCAGGTTGAATGCTGCCGGCGCGAGCGTCAGTGCGGTGTAGTTCAGGATCTCCTCGGAGGACATGGTCGAGTAGCGATCCTTGGCTAGTTTGACATCCTGATGGATGTGCATCAGCCGGTCGGCAGGGTCGCTCAGATGCGTGCCCAGAGAAGCGAGGATGATCCCAACCTGGTTGCCTTCGTCGCTATCGTCCCGGCGCAGGGACACCGGCACCATGGCGATCAGCGGTTGCTTCGGCAGGGCATCCTGATTCATCAGGTAGGTTCGCAGGGCACTGGCACACATGGCCATAACCACATCGTTCACCGTCACCCCGTAGGCCTGGCCCACCGTGCGAATACGTTTCAGGCAGTAGGACTGCGCCGCAAAGCGGCGGGAACCGGTAATCTTCTGATTCAGAATACTGCGAGGCGCGTGGAATACTGAATCATACGCCGGATCCTTGCGGGCCTGATTGATCGTTTTCAGTAATTCCCGGGCCACCGTGGGCACAGTGCCCAGCTGTTTGCCGGACTCCCCGATCAGTTGTCCGATGCTTCGCCACAACGACATCCCTTCCCCGTCAGATGAACGTCTCGCCCTTGGAGGTAACGCCCAGATCGGGGGCATATCGCGCTGTTCGGGGTCAGGGGACAACATACGTTGCGCCATGCGCATGGCGGAGACGCCATCTACCAGGGAGTGGTGAATCTTGGTGTACACAGCAAACTGGCGATCTCTCAGACCCTCAATCAGGTGAAACTCCCACAGTGGCCGCTCGCGATCCATCAGATGGGAATGCTCCGCCGACACAAACGACAGCAACTCCCTAACGCGGCCCGGCGTCGGCAACGCCTCGAAGCGGAAGTGATGCTCCAGGTCCAGGTGCTCATCCTTCACCCACACCGGTTGCGCGAATCGACTGTCCAGGCGGCGGTTAAACGGCGATGTCACCGTGGTGTGCTCACGAAGCTGGTCCGCAAGCTGTGCCACATAGTCATCCGGCGCATTCTCCGGGAAAGAAAACAGCTGGAGTCCGCCAACGTGCATGGGTTGCTGGCGTTTTTCCAGCCAGAGAAACATCTGGTCGGCAGGGCTGAGTGGCTTCACGGGGCCATCCTTGTTGTTGGATTTTCCGTGATCTTACCCTAGCCGTGGCGGGAGGGAATTGACCTCTGGTAAATACCGGTCGGGAAAAATAGCAATCAGCGCCCGCCAACGCCTCAATCAGGCAGCAGCCGTTTCCGATTGGGCCACTGGGACTTCCAGCCTTATCTGATCCCCATCCAGCAACACCGGGTAGGTTTTGATGCACACGGTGTCATCCTCCAGACACTGGCCGGTCACCAGGCTGAAGTGCTGCTTGTACAGCGGTGACGCGACCACCGGTTCACCCTTGATGTCACCGGTGATGCCCCGGGCCAGCACGTTCGAGCCACTGAACGGATCGGTGTGGCTGACGGCAAACAAAGCCGGCAGACGATGCGGCAGGTAGAACACCGCCACCGGTCCATCCTCCGTCCAGACCGCAACGCCGGACTCCGGCACCAGATCTTCCACCTTACAAACCACATCCCAGCAAGTACGAGCTTTCATAACAGTCTCCAAAACAATCTTTTGATATCTCTGTATGGTCACGTGAGTGAGGGGTATGGGGGTGTTTTTCTGTCAGGAAAAAGGTGTCTGAGCGAAGCGAGTTCTTTTTCCAGAAGAAAAATACCCCCATACCCCTCGCTCCACCCCCAAACCAACAGGCTACGCAGACTCGGTCTCCAAAACAGGCCGCCGCTGATCCCGCTCAGTAGTCCACTGCTGCACCGGATCCTTCTTCTCCGGCGCATTGACGAACTCGCGGAAGCGCTTGCGCTTCTCCGGATCTTCCACTGCGGTTTTCCATTCGCACTGGTAAGTGCCAACAATGCTTTCCATGTGCTCTTCCAGCTCCTTGCCAAGACCCAGACTGTCTTCCAGCACCACCTCTTTCAGGTAGTCCAGACCACCTTCCAGATTCTCCATCCACACACTGGTGCGCTGCAGGCGATCGGCCGTGCGCACATAGAACATCAGCACGCGGTCAATGGTACGGACCAGTTCTTCATCGGATAGGTCAGTGGCAAACAGGTCGGCGTGACGGGGGCGCATGCCGCCGTTACCGCAGACATACAGGTTCCAGCCATTCTCGGTGGCGATCACCCCAATATCCTTGCTCTGGGCTTCGGCACACTCACGGGTGCAGCCGGACACCGCCATCTTGATCTTGTGGGGCGAACGCAGGCCCTTGTAGCGCTCCTCCAGGAAGATCGCCATGCCCACACTGTCCTGTACGCCATAGCGACACCAGGTACTACCGACGCAGGATTTCACCGTACGCAGGGACTTGCCGTAGGCGTGACCGGTTTCAAAACCGGCGGCAATGAGTTTTTCCCAGATCTCTGGTAGTTCACTCAGGGTGGCACCGAACAGATCCACCCGCTGACCACCAGTGATCTTGGTGTAAAGGTTGTACTCCTTGGCCACCTCACCCAGCACGATCAGCTTGTCCGGAGTGATTTCACCGCCGGGTACACGGGGCACGATGGAATAGGTGCCGTTCTTCTGCATGTTGGCCATGAAGGTGTCGTTGGTGTCTTGCAGCGGCACGTGGTCGGTGGCCAGGATGTGTTCGTTCCAGCAGGTTGCCAGGATCGAGGCGACGGCCGGTTTACAGATGTCGCAGCCGTGGCCCTTGCCGTGTTCCCGGATCAGGGTCTGGAAGGTGCGCACACCGTTGACCTTCACCAGGTGGAACAGCTCCTGACGGCTGTACGGGAAGTGTTCACAGATGTCCTTGCTCACTTCCACGCCGCGCTTTTCCAGTTCGCTGTCGACCACGTTCTTCAGCAGCGCCGCGCAGCCGCCGCAGCCGGTACTGGCCTTGGTTTCGCCTTTAACGCTGGCCAGGTCGCTGCAGCCCGCGTCAATCACGCCGCAGATATCGCCCTTGGTGACGTTGTGGCAGGAGCAGATGGAAGCGGTTTCCGGCAGGG
>JAKLLS010000031.1:0-1666 GCA_022014155.1 Marinobacter sp.
CGGGTGGACTCCGGTTACCGGTCCATGATGAGTGTGCAGTCATCCCTGGTGATGGTGCCCATCTACGAATTCGGCAATGAGGAAACCCGCCAGAAGTATCTGCCCAAACTCGCTTCCGGAGAATGGATTGGGTGTTTCGGGTTGACCGAACCAGACCATGGCTCCGATCCCGGCAACATGGCGACCCGCGCCCGCAAGGTGGACGGCGGTTACCGCCTGACCGGCACCAAGATGTGGATCACTAACAGCCCGATCGCTGATGTGTTCGTGGTCTGGGCCAAGGACGACGACGGCGCGATTCGCGGCTTTGTGCTGGAGAAGGGCTGGGAGGGCCTGAGTGCCCCGGCCATTCACGGCAAGGTAGGGCTGCGGGCCTCGATCACCGGTGAAATCGTTATGGACGGCGTCTTTGTGCCGGAAGAAAACGCCTTCCCGGACGTGCGGGGGCTGAAGGGGCCGTTCACCTGCCTGAACTCCGCCCGTTACGGTATTTCCTGGGGTGCCCTCGGCGCTGCCGAAGACTGCTGGCACACCGCACGTCAATACGTGCTGGATCGAAAACAGTTCAACCGACCTCTGGCCGCCAATCAACTGATCCAGAAAAAGCTGGCAGACATGCAGACCGACATCACCCTGGCCCTGCAAGGCTGCCTGCGTCTTGGTCGGATGAAAGATGAGGGTACGGCGGCTGTCGAGATCACTTCCATCATGAAGCGCAATTCCTGTGGCAAGGCTCTGGATGTTGCCCGCCTGGCCAGGGATATGCTTGGGGGTAACGGCATAAGTGATGAATTCGGGGTGGCGCGACACCTGGTGAATCTGGAAGTGGTGAACACCTATGAAGGCACCCATGATGTTCACGCCCTGATTCTGGGTCGAGCCCAGACCGGGATTCAGGCGTTCTTCTGATCATTTGTGCAGGGGCCAATATAGGCATTGGCCCCTTTTAGTCAGCCCGGATGTTTGAGCAATAACTCGGCAAGTAGCGTCGGACACTCGACCCATGGCACGTGGCCAATGCCTTCCAGAATCAGCGGAGCCGTCTGTTTCCTGCAGGCTGCCGAACCGAATCAGCACAGCACAATCTCCCCGGCCATTGCAGCCAGGCCCTTGGTGGCGGAACTGTCCGGCACCTTCTTCTGGGTAACTTCCCGGTCACCTGGACCCAGCGCCCTCGCAATATCTATCTGACCATTACCGTGGCCCGGTCACCATCGTGATTGCTCTCTTCGTGCGGCATCTGCACCAGTTATTTCTTGTTTTGGATGCCATAGGTCAGGGGGCGTTTATGATTATTGGCTGCAATGTCGCGCCCAAACTGGGCTATGACAACATGGCGGTGATGGCAGGCACATAACCACCAGCTTTTTTAGCGGTACCATCAAGGATATCCCAAGTAACCGGACTCTGCAGGTGCTACGTCGCGAACTTTATACCAGCGTTTCACTGGTAGTTGCTTTTATGCACCTGACCTTGTTTCGTCAGAGCGTGGCCGAGAACGTAACCCTTCTTGCCGCGTTCAGCCTGGACTGCTGTAATCGGGAACTGAGGCGATACGTGGCGATGACCATTTGCATCACCGTCGAGAAGGTTCGGGACTTACTGTTGAAAAGTCTGGAATATTGCTTCGGCCAGTCTAAGCGTGTTCCGCAACCGCTGGAATGGC
>JAKLLS010000031.1:1766-31481 GCA_022014155.1 Marinobacter sp.
AGTCTGGAATATTGCTTCGGCCAGTCTAAGCGTGTTCCGCAACCGCTGGAATGGCTGACGGACAACGGCATGGCTGAGACTTTCATGAGAGATTCAAATGGGACCATCCTTACCTGATCGATCTTCGTGATGCAACCACTGTAATGGCGAAGTTAGCGGAATGGAACGAGGACTATAACCGCAGCTACCCGCTGCGCCAGGACCGTCCTCGTGGCGATCGCAAAGTACGAGTTGCTACCGAGGAGATTGTGCGTTTGACGGCACAATCCTGTCCGGTCAATGTGATGCATTGGAGCACCCGTTCGATGGCAGAGCAATGACAAACACAAGTCCGGACACGGTCCGCCGGATTTGGCGGGCTCACGGGCTGAAGCTCTATCGTTTGCAGCGTTCAAGATCTCACGTGATTGGCTGGACGTTGGGCTGACCATGGGTCATTGAATACAGGATCACAACCATTAGCGCCATAGTCCATTCCCAGGCAGATGTTTTTCTGTTCGCTATAATCCTGTTTACGATGGCCATTGTGCGATAGGGAACGTAGTTTCCACGTTTATGCTATCCTTGTCTCTGGAGCCGGAGTCAACCGATTCCCCCTCTGTGGTGTACTTATAGGCAGCTTTTAGGAGGAAAGAAACTTATGAGCGACTGTATCTTCTGTAAGATGATCGACGGCGAGATTAAGCCTGATATCGTACTCGAAACGGACAGCGTTTTAGCTTTTCACGACAGTAATCCGCAAGCGCCCACCCATGTTTTGATCATTCCAAAGCAACATATTCCGACTATGAACGATCTGGAGCCAGAAGATGTCCGGTTGATGGGGGACCTATCTCTGGCGGCGCGTAAGGTCGCTGAGAGGGAAGGGGTGTCGGGAAATTTTCGCACCACGATCAACTGCGGCAGGGACGGTGGCCAAGTGGTGTTTCATCTTCATATGCACTTGCTAGGCTGGCCATCAGACTAGACATGCTGGATTGACCTACCCCATCATAATGCGCTCGACTGACGTGCTTTCCTTGGCTATAGGCATCAGTTCGGCGAATCGCTCCAACGGCGGCTGTTGGCATTTTCCCGTTTGATGGCAATGAATGGATCCATGCAGGCCTTTTCGCTAGCGGCGACATTTGTGGCACTGAAATACCCGGTCTCCGCGAGCAGTATGTCAGCTTTACCCAACGACTCCGGTTATGCGGCCAACTACATTAGCAAGCTTACCAAAGACAGGCCGTTGAACACCTTCTTTGGCAGTGCTAAGTTCATGTGGGGTGCGCCACTGTTCCACCAGGGTCCACGACCATTCGTGGCACTCATCCAGGCCCTCGGCTCGGTCAGGTTTAACCGCATCAGGTCGCGGGGCCGCCGTGTGCGGGCTCGTTTCCAGTGTAGCCAAAGGATCAACCGGAGTCGCCGCCGTAGCCAGCCATTCCGTGCTTCAAACGGTCGCTTCGACGCCGTCATACGATAGTACTTCACCCAGCTCCTGAGTACCGGGTTCAGCTTCCGGGTGGTCGTCGTTAGCGATTGCTCGTGAGATCGCTTGAGCAGAGGACTCAGCTTGGCCATGAAGGCCCGTCGCCAAGGAAGATCCACGGCGCTTTTCGCCGTGTTCACCGTCAGGCGCAGATGAGCTTCCAGGAAGGGGGTAATGCTGGTCATAACCCGATGGCCGGCTCGTTCGCTTCGGACATAGAGGTTGCGTCGAGTCGCCCCGGGGGGGGGGGCTGCCTTATCCCCAGCTCGCTTCCCACCACCTCTCTTAAAGGCAGCAGTAGTGGGCGGTTTGGAGCCTCCGCCTGTACAGTGGTTCCGAGGCCCCTCCCTCATCTCGTATGCAGCATGGATACGCAGCAAGCTTGTGCTCGGCTGGGCTCCTTCGTGGCACACCATGGTCCGCGTAGCGGCAGAACCGGCATCCCCGGCGCTCTAGTGTTCCGATCCAGTTCGGTCAAGAGCACGTCGGAGAGCAAGGGTGACATGGGTCCACCTTGCGGCGTGCCTTCCCGTTTCGGGCTGACCAGCCCACCTGCGATCATTCGGCTTGCAGGTAGATACCATCTGTCCTGGCGATCGGTGATGCGACAGGCCGGCAGGTCCATCAGCACACCTTGTGGGCCCGGTCAATGCACGCCCGCATCAGGTTCTGACCCTCCATTCCCAACCCTCTCGGGGCCGGTAGCACAGTGGCAGAGAACCAGACTTCCCAGCGTAAGGTGCGTGACCTTCACACTTATACCAGCTGCATCTACGTCCACACCTTCCGTTCAAATACTGGGTTTTACAATAATGGCCCCTTGCCCGGTGTTACCGCCTCATGCGGTTCCTGTTCGTCGGGCCAGTGCTTTGCCTGCAGCTTCCTTCAGATTCCACCTCGCGATGGACACCCTTGCGGGCCCCAAAGAGGACTGCACCCCCAAGTCATCCGGCCAGCACCATCTGAACCGGAACAACGCCCGTCAAGGCGCTACGCGCCATGCCTGGTGCACTAATAAAAATAAATATCCCGTTTTGGCATGTTTTCCTTCTGAAATCGATTTGGAAGATCGCTCGAAAGTTACTCGTTTATTTCTGTGATCTCGCCGTCTTTGCGAGCCGCCTGGCTGATTTTTTTCGGGTTAAACAACAACTTGCCTTTCCATTTACCGGCTTCGACCTGTTCTGCCACTTGCTGCATGATGATTTCTGCCAGTTTCATGGTGGCAACGGAGGCGGGAAGGTCCGTTGGGGTTACGATAGAGAGCGTTCGCTTTATTTCCGGTGACGTAATAGGAATGGCGACCACCTCGTTTCTCTGAACCATGTCATGAACCGCAGCTGAGGAGAGAATGGTATAGCCCAGACCCCGACGAACCATGTCGGTCAGCATGGGCCAGGCACTTACCTCCATGGCCAGATTAAGTGTTTTGTTGCGTTCGGCAGCTTCCTTTTCCATAGAGATTCGGAGCCCATGCTTTTCTTCAGGTATTACCAGTGGTAATTCAACCACTTCATCCAGCGTAATCTCCGAGCGTTTTGAGATACGTGTATCGGTTGGCGAGATCAGATAGAGCTGTTCTTCAATCAGAGGCCGGTAACGGAGATTCTTATGGTTGCTGTGGTTGTAGCTGATTGCTAGGTTCAGTCGGTGCTGCATTACCATCTGCTGCAAGGTGCCACTCATGGCAGATTTGACAGCCAGGTGCACCTGAGGAAATCGTTTTCGGTACTGCTCAATAATTGTGCCAGAAAAACGATGGGTGACTGTTGGGAGCAAGCCGAGTATTACCTGGCCCGTCACTTCACCGGCAACTGCCGTGACATCTGCCTGGGTTCGCTCAAGGCTTTGCAACAGGATTCGGGCCCTTTCATACAGCAGTTCTCCCGCGGCGGTGAGTACGACTCCTCTACCGTGGCGTACAAAGACCTCCACGTTCAGAGCTTCCTCAAGCATGCGAATCTGACGACTGAGTGCTGGCTGCGCTACGAACAGCTTTTCCGATGCGCGGCTGAAGCTGCCGGTGTCGGCTACCGTCAGAAAGGTGTTTAGCTGACGCAAATCTATGTTCAGGTTGAAGGGCATGGAGGGAGGCCTCTTCTATAACAATTAATTATTGGTTTGCTCTACTCTATACCATCTGTGCAAGCGAAACCTAAAGAGACTCTAATTAACTCCGAATCGCTTCTGCGAGCCCTGAGAGCTGCAGGTGCAAGGCACGGTTCGCAGCCAATGGCCGTAGCCCTTGGCAAGAGCGGCAACGCAGCAGGTGCAGCTCTCAGGGATCGCCCTTCGGGGCTTGCAGAGCGATCAACACTCTGCGTTGCGACTTTTGAAAGGCAACCAGCCTTCCTGCAAGGTCGGGCCTTGATTGTAAACCGCTCTGCAAGCCAGAGGTGATCCGGAGTTAATCAGAGGCTGCCTGGTTGGTAATACATTCTTTTGGTATGCCCAAAAACGATAATTCATATAAAAAGTATATAATTGTTGTGGTTTTTCCTCACTGATACAGTTGATTGCATCTGGTTTTCCGCAAAGTGCGGCTTTGCCGAACCTTGAAAGAGGCGATAAAGCTTCGGGATCACCTCTGGCAAAAATCATAAGGAGGGTGAAAACTATGCAAAACCGTTCTATCTTTAGCAGTGAGCACGAGCTGTTCCGTGAAAATGCCCGCCGCTTTTTTCGAACGGAACTCGAACCTAATATCGAGCGGTGGGAGAAAGATGGCATTGTCCCAAAGTCGTTTTGGCGCAAAGCGGGTGAGAACGGTTTTTTGTGTTGTGGTGTGCCTGAGGAGTATGGCGGACCGGGTGCGGATTTCCTCTACAACATGGTGCTCTCTGAGGAGACTGGTTATGCCATCGGTGGCGCCAGCGTGGGGTTCTCTGTAAGTGCCGATATCGTTGCTTACTACCTCATGAACGCTGGTACTGAAGATCAGAAGCGGCAGTGGCTGCCGAACATGGTTATTGGTGAAACGATTGCCTCTATTGGAATGACCGAGCCGGGTGCTGGCAGTGATCTTAAGGCCATCCGCACCTCCGCCGTTCGTGATGGCGACGAGTACGTTATCAATGGCCAGAAGACCTACATTACTAACGGTCAGAATTCTGATTTTGTGCTTCTTGCATGTGTTACTGATCCTGGCAAGGGCGCTCGAGGAATTAGCATGATTATTGTCGAGACGGACCGCCCTGGTTTTGAGCGTGGTCGTAACCTGGACAAGATAGGCCAGAAGGCGGCAGACACCTCGGAAATGTTCTTCCAGGATGTGCGTGTCCCGGTTACCAACCTGGTTGGCCAGGAAGGTGAGGGGTTTGCCATGATGATGCGCGAGCTGCCCCGCGAGCGGATCACTATTGCCTGTCGTGCTCAGGCGGAAGCGCAGCGCGCCTTTGATCTGACCAATGAGTATGTTAAAGAACGCAAGATGTTCGGCCAGGCCTTGGCCGATTTCCAGAATACGCAGTTCACCCTCGCAGAAATCAAGACAAACCTGGACGTGGGTTGGGCCTTCCTCGATCAGTGCATCAAGAAGTGTTCTGACGGCACGCTGACCCCGGAAGAGGGCGCCATGGCCAAGCTGTGGACTACCGAGAACGAAGGTGTGGTGGTCGACAAGTGTCTGCAGCTGTTTGGTGGTTACGGTTACATGTGTGAGTATCCGATCTCACGCATGTTCGTCGATGCTCGGGTTCGCCGTATCTACGGTGGCGCCTCTGAAGTCATGAAGCTGGTTATCGCCCGCTCCCTGTAATTCGACTATTCATCTGGCAATCCGGCTGCCTTCGGCGGCCGGGGTCGCACAACAAGATAAGGAAGGAATTCACATGTCTGGTATTACCGCTTACGGTGCCTACATTCCCCGGACTCGCCTGCAGAAGTCTGCTATTGCTGATGCCAACGACTGGTTTGATGCCAGCCTGCGTGGCCTGGCCAAGGGCGAGCGTAGTGTCTGCAACTGGGATGAAGACACTCTCACCATGGCTGTGGAAGCTGGCCAGGACTGTTTGTCCGTTCTCGATGCTGGTTCCGTGAATACTCTGTATCTGGCTTCAACCACTCTGCCATTTCTGGATCGTCAGAACTCGGTGGTCGTAAGCCAGGCACTTAATTTGGGCGACGATCTTCGCACGATGGATGTCGCGGCTTCCCAGCGCGCCGGCACATCGGCTCTGATCGCCATGCTTGAGTCCGGATCGACCCCGGGAAATGCCCTGCTGGTGGCCTCCGAGCACCGTCGCAGCAAGTGTGGCTCTCGGGCGGAAATGCTTTGGGGCGATGGAGCTGCGGCTGTTTCGGTGGGAAATGAGGGTGTGATTGCGGACTACTTGGGTAGTGAAACTTACGTTACTGACTTTGTAGACCATTACCGTGGTGAAGATTCCACCATTGACTACGAGTGGGAAGAGCGTTGGATTCGCGAGGAAGGTTACATGAAGAGTGTTCCGCTGGTGGTATCACGGCTCCTGGATAAGGCTGGTGTGAAGCCATCCGACATTGCCCACTTTGTTCTGGCCTGCGATCAGGCCCGTACTCCTGGCGCCGTCGCCAGAAAGATTGGCATTTCCGCCGACGCGGTGATCGACAACCACATTGAGGATCTGGGCGTCACCGGCGTTGCTCATCCGATCCTGTTGCTCACGGAAGCACTGGAGAAAGCCAAAACGGGTGACCTGATCCTGTTGACTGGTTTCGGGCAGGGTGCTGACGCCGTGCTGCTGCGTGCAACTGATGCGCTCGCCGGCAAGCGTCCGGAAACGGGCTTCACTGGTGCTCTGGCTCGTCGCCGCGAGGATGCCAATTATAACAAGTTCCTGAACTTCAACAATCTCGTGGACCGTGAGGTCGGCAAGCGTGGCGAGCTGGACAAGCAGAGTTATCTGGCGGCCATGTACCGTCGCAAGGACCTGCTCACCGGATTCATCGGTGGCAAGTGCCGCAGCTGCGGCACCGTGCAGATTCCCAAGGAAAAATATTGCGTTAACCCTGAGTGTGGTGCCCTAGATAGCCAGGACGATCACCCGATGTCTGCCGTCAAGGGTCGCGTGATGACCTGGACTGCCGACCGCCTGACCTTTGACTGGAATCCGCCGGCGTACTTTGGCCTGGTGGAGTTTGAGGGTGGTGGTCGCCTGATGATGGACTTCACGGAAGTTGAGTCGGGCACCATGGATACCGGTGTTGAGGTTTCCGTGCACTTCCGTATCCGGCAGTTCGATAACCAGCGTGGCTTCCGGAAGTACTTCTGGAAGGCCACTCCGGCTCAGCAATAACTCACGCAGTGACTACAGGTGACTAACAATGGCTAGTGGAATCAAAGATAAAGCAGTGATCCTTGGAATGGGCTGCAGCAAGTTTGGTGAGCGCTGGGATGCCAGTCCTGCGGACCTGATGTCCGAAGCGTTTGAGGAGAGTCTGGCGGATGCGGGTATCGACAAGAACCAGATCGAGATGGCCTGGTTCGGTGCTGGTATCGATGCCTTCAACGTAGGCGCCAGCGCCATGCCGCTGTCCATCGCGCTGCGACTGCCCAATATTCCAGTGACCAAGGTTGAGAATATGTGTGCCACCGGTACCGAAGCCTTCCGGGGCGCGGTTTACGCCGTTGCCTCTGGTGCTTGTGATATTGCCCTGGCACTGGGTGTGGAGAAGCTCAAGGACGTGGGGTACGGCGGTCTGCCGCAGCGTACCCGGGGCGTTGAGAATGACATGTACTGGCCCAACCTTTCTGCGCCAGGCGCTTTCGCGCAGCTCGCCAGTGGTTACCGTGCCAAGCACGGTGTCGACCAGGGAGACCTGAAACGCGCCATGGCCCATGTCTCCGTGAAGAGTCATGCGAATGGGGCCAAGAACCCCAAGGCCCACCTGCAGCGCGAGATCACCGAAGAGCAGGCCATGAATGCTCCTTACATTGCTGAGCCGATCGGGCTGTTTGACTGTTGTGGTGTGAGTGACGGCGCAGCTTGTGCGATTGTCTGCACTCCAGAAATTGCCCGTGCCCTTGGAAAGGCAGACCTGGTATCTGTCAAAGCGCTGCAGCTTGCGGCCTCCAACGGTGAAGAAGCCGGCTTCAGCAAGTGGGATGGATCGTACCTGAAGACCACCCGCATCGCGGCTCAGCGGGCCTACGACGAGGCGGGTATCACCAAGCCCCGGGACGAAGTCAGTATGACCGAAGTGCATGACTGCTTCTCGATCACCGAGCTGGTCACCATGGAAGACCTGCAGCTTTCGGACGAAGGTCAAGCGGTGTGGGATGTGCTTAATGGTGATTTCGACGCCGATGGCCGCATTCCCTGCCAGATCGATGGCGGCCTGAAGTGCTTTGGCCACCCAATTGGCGCTTCAGGTCTCCGGATGATCTACGAGAACTATCTGCAGTTCCATGGCCGCGCCGGGGACCGTCAGCTGAAGGATCCGAGGTTGGCACTGAACCACAACCTGGGCGGTTTCCCGCACCAGAATATTTGCAGTATCTCGATCATCGGTCGCTACGAGTAAGGTGGTTCAGCCGGGACAGTCCAGAGTTGGCTGTCCCGGGTAGTTTGCCCTAATACATTGAGTCAGGAAGGTTTCGCATGAGTGTCGGTGAACGAGCCGTAGCCCTGGGACTTGCAGACAGCAGTATCAACACAGTTGATCAGTTTGTCCGTCGTGGACTGAAGAATCTCAAAACCTTCAGTATCGTCGATGGCAAGCTTGATGGCGACTTGCTGGATAAACATCAATTGAGTTGTTACGAATTGGCCTTCTGCACAGCTGAACTGGCCGCGGCAAGGGAGGTCTGCGTTTACGCCCGAAAAGTCGGCGATGACGATAGCCTTGCCACGGACGCTGCACTTGGCTTTAGCTCAGAAGCCGTCACCTCGGCACTCCAGCGTTTGCTGGCCCGTGCCACAGATCTGGGTCTGGATGTTGTGGAACTGTCTGCCCTGTTTGACGACAGTGCCATCAGCGTCCTGCGTGCCCAGTACGGCAGCGCGGAGTTTCTGGCTGGCATCGGCTCGGCTGTAGCCGACCGTGGTAGCAGTCGCCTGCCTACCCTGCTCAGTGACGACAAGGAAATGGTTCGCGACATGTTTGCTCGCTTCGGTGCCGATGTTGTCGACCCGCTTGCGGAGAAGATACACCGCCACGATCTGGATATCCCGGATGAAATCCTAAAGCAGGCGGCGGAGCTGGGATGTTTCGGAATCAGTATTCCGGAGCGCTTTGGTGGCCTGCAACCGGATGATCGAGACGACAGCCTGGGCATGATCGTGGTGACCGAAGAACTCTCCAAGGCGTCATTGGGCGCCGCAGGTTCATTGATTACCCGTCCGGAAATCGCGGCCAAGGCGTTGTTGCAGGGGGGCACTGTTGCCCAGCAGGAAACCTGGCTGCCGCAGATCGCCTCCGGCGAGAAGTTGTGCGCCATTGCAATTACCGAACCGAACTTCGGGTCGGACGTGGCATCACTGGGGTTGAAAGCGACTCCAGTCGAAGGCGGCTGGGTGCTTAACGGCAGCAAGACGTGGTGCACGTTCGCTGGCAAGGCCAGCCTGCTGTTGGCAATGGCCCGTACCGAAAAGGACCCTGCACTGGGACATAAAGGGCTGAGTCTGTTTCTGGTCGAGAAACCGGCTGCCACGGGTCATGAGTTCCGTCATCAGCAACCCGAGGGCGGGGTGATTCAGGGCAAGGCAATTGCCACCCTGGGCTACCGTGGCATGCATTCCTATGACGTGTTTTTCGAGGACTACTTTGTGCCCGCCGATTGCCTGATTGGAGAGGAGAACGGCCGTGGCAAGGGTTTCTATTTCACCATGGCAGGTTTTGCGGGTGGTCGTATCCAGACTGCGGCCCGGGCCACGGGTGTCATGCAGGCGGCCTTCGAGAAGGCGTTGAGCTACTCCCGTGAGCGCAAAGTCTTTGGCAACCCGGTCGGTGACTACCAGCTTACCCAGGTGAAGCTTGGCCGCATCATGGCCACGCTGACCGCATCCCGACAGTTCAGCTATGCCGTTGCACGGATGATGGACGAGGGCGCCGGCCAGATGGAAGCGAGCCTGGTCAAGCTGTTCAGTTGTCGCGCAGCGGAGTGGGTAACCCGCGAAGCCATGCAGATTCATGGCGGTATGGGGTATGCCGAAGAAACTGCAGTGAGTCGTTATTTCGTCGATGCCCGTGTGCTGTCGATTTTCGAAGGTGCCGAGGAAACCCTGGCACTCAAAGTGATTGCAAGAAACCTGGTGGCCAATGCCTGAACGGTGGTCACGCCAGAATCGAATGAACGGCAGTTCTGAACTGCCAAAAGCCAGACAGAGAGCGGACAACAAGAGACCTGTAGGAGGGTGTCATGAGCGATAAAAAACTGCTGGAAGGCAAGGTCATCATAGTTACCGGTGCCGGTCGTGGTATCGGCCGTGCCACCGCACTGATGCTGGCAGAAAGTGGCGCCAGGGTTGTGGTTAACGACATTGGTGGCAGCGCAGACGGCTCTGGCACTGATGCCACCCCCGCACAGGAAGTGGTCGATGAGATCAAGGCGGCTGGGGGCGATGCGGTCGCCAGCTTTGACAGCGTGACTTCCTGGGAAGGCGGTCAGAAGATCGTGCAGTCTGCCATTGATCATTTCGGCCGCATCGATGGTGTCATCAACAACGCGGGTAATCTGCGTGATGTGATCTTCCACAAAATGACCGAGGAAGATTTTGACGCAGTACTGGCAGTGCACCTGAAAGGTACTTTCAATGTCAGCCGTGCTGCAGCTCCCATCTTCCGGGAGCAGGGCAGCGGCACCTTTGTCAACATGACCTCCACTTCCGGCCTGATTGGTAACTTCGGCCAGGCCAACTACGCGGCGGCAAAGATGGGTATCGTTGGTCTGTCCAAGTCCATGGCCCTGGATATGCAGCGCTTCGGAGTAACCTCCAACTGCATCGCACCATTCGCCTGGAGCCGGCTGATCGGCAGCATTCCTACTGACAGTGAGGAACAGAAAGCCCGGGTTGCCAAGATCCAGAAGATGACCCCGGACAAAATAGCCACCCTGGCGGTGTCCCTGTGCAGCGACCAGGCAAAGAACGTTAGCGGGCAGATCTTCGGCGTGCGTAACAACGAAATCTTCCTGTTCAGCCAGCCGCGTCCGTTCCGTTCTGCCCACACATCCGAGGGCTGGACTCCGGAGACGGTACTGAGCCGCGTACTGCCGGCCTTCGAAGCGGACTTCTATCCGCTGAGCCGCTCTGCAGACGTATTCAGCTGGGACCCGTTCTGATCCCGCTCTGACACTGCAGAATTGATCCGGCCCTGCAGGGCCGGACACCTGTACCGCCCGGACAGTCACAATAAAGGAGCGCCCCGGTGGCCATCGATTACGATAAGCTGATGAATCGCAAGTTCGAGCGTCTCGAACACACCTACACCGAAAAGGACACCATCCTTTACGCGCTTGGTGTGGGCATGGGTATCGATCCCCTCGATGAAGACTGCCTGAAATTCGTCTACGAAGATGGCCTGAAGGCGATGCCCAGCATGGCCAACGTACTGGCCTATCCCGGTTTCTGGGCGAAGGAGCCGGATACCGGGATCGACTGGGTGAAGATTCTGCATGCCGGCCAGGAAATGATCATGCACAAACCGCTGCCCGTATCCGGCACGGTTGAAGCTACCACTAAAATCAACGAAATCATTGACAAGGGTGAGGGCAAAGGGGCGCTGATTCTGTCTGAGCGTACCGTCAGGGACACTGCAACGGGTGAAGACCTCTGTACCCTGATCACCACCACCATGGCCCGGGGCGACGGGGGCTTTGGTGGCCCTTCAGTTGCGTCTCCGAAGCCGGACCCCATTCCGGAGCGTGAGCCGGATCTGGTCTGCGACCTCCCGACCTTGCCCATGTCGGCACTGATCTACCGACTTTCCGGCGACTATAACCCGCTGCACGCCTCCCCGGCAGTGGCGCGAGCCGCCGGGTTCAAAGCTCCGATTCTGCACGGGCTGTGCACTTTCGGTGTGGCCACGCACGCCATTCTGAAAACACAATGTGATTACGATCCGGCCCGCTTACAGCGGATTCGTTTGCGGTTCTCCGCGCCTGTATATCCGGGTGAGACCATTCGCACGGAAATCTGGCGTAATGGTAATGAAGTGGCATTCCGTTGCCGGGTGACCGGGCGCGACCTGGTGGTGGTCAATAACGGTTACGCTGAGGTCAGCTGATGATTTGTCCGGTCGCCAGGAAAGTGGCCCGGTGACTGCAATTTTTCTACAGCCAGGATTCAAGCTTCATGCAGAATATTCTTTCAGGCCTTCGAGTCGTTGAGGGAAGTGCTTTTGTGGCCGCGCCTTCCGGTGGGATGACGCTGGCACAACTGGGTGCGGACGTTATTCGTTTTGACCCCATCGGTGGCGGCATCGATTACCGGCGCTGGCCGGTGACCGCGGATAACAAGAGCCTGTACTGGCACAGCCTTAACAAGGGCAAACGCTCCATTGCTGTGGACTTCCGGCGGCCTGAAGGCCAGGAACTGCTGACACGGCTGATTACCCAGCCGGGGGACGAGGCCGGACTGTTCCTGACCAATTTCCCGGCCAGGGGGTGGATGGCTTACGAACGCTTGAAGGAGTACCGGGAAGACCTGATTTATCTGAATCTTGTGGGGGACCGTCACGGTCGCGGGGCACTTGATTATACGGTTAACTGTAAGGTGGGTTTCCCGTCACTGACCGGCAACGGTAAGAGTGGGAAGATTCCTCCGCTGAACAATCCGTTGCCCGCCTGGGATGTGATCACGGGGCAACAGATCGCCCTGGGGCTGCTGGCGGCTGAGCGTCATCGTAGCCGGACCGGGCAAGGGCAACTGGTGCGGATAGCGCTGGCGGATGTTGCACTGGCCACTCTCGGTAACCTCGGTTATATCGCCGAGGTGATGATCAATGACGAGGAGAGGGAAGCGATCGGCAATAACATCTTCGGCACCTACGGTCATGACTTTGAGTGCCAGGATGGTGAGCGCGTGATGGTTGTCGGTGTGAGTCCGAACCAGTGGCGGGCGCTGGTAGACGTGACAGGTACCGGGCCAGAGATTGCGGCCTTGGAGCAGCGCCTGAGCCTCGACTTCCGAAAAGAGGGCGACCGTTACAAAGGCCGGGATGGTATCACTGACATATTCCGCCCCTGGTTTGCCGCTCGCCGGTTCGAGCAGGTGGCCACGGAACTGGACAATGCCGGTGCCTGCTGGGGTAAGTATCAGACTGTCCGGGAAGTTGTTGAGAAGGATATCGACTGCTCCGTGGATAACCCATTGTTCCAGATGGTCGGGCAGCCCGGAATCGGGGAATACCTGATGCCTGGCCATCCATTGCGCTTTACCTCCGTGGACCGGGATTCGGTACGGCCCGCGCCAGAACTTGGTGAACACACCGAGGAAATCCTGGCAGACACTCTCGGCCTGTCTTCAGGCGAGATTGCCCGGCTTTTCGATGAGAAAATCGTGGCCAGTTCAAACAAATGATAATCAGGCTAACCATTTAAAAGGGGGCTCATTGTGGAAAGTGTCCGGTTCAGTTTTCCTGCTCCTGAAATCGATGAAAGTGTCGATGAGCTTCGTAAGGAAGTGCGCGCTTTTCTGAAGGAGGAAGTTCGCAGTGGTGGCTTTATTCCGGTTACAGACTGCTGGTGTGCCGGTGTAGACCCGGACTTCAGTCGGAAGCTGGGCCAGAAGGGCTGGATCGGAGTTACGTGGCCCCGGCAGTATGGCGGGCGTGACCTGAGCGCTCTCCATCGCTATGCGATCACCGAAGAGCTGTTAGTGGCAGGCGCTCCCGTGCACGCTCACTGGATTGCAGATCGCCAGAGCGGGCCGCTTATTCTGGCGAAAGGTACAGAAGACATGAAACGCAACATTTTACCGCAGATTGCTGCCGGAAAATGTTTTGTAGCGCTTGGCCTCAGTGAACCGGAATCCGGCTCCGACCTTGCGTCCGTGCGTACCCGTGCCGCCAGAGTAGAGGGTGGATGGGAAATCACGGGCACCAAGTTGTGGTCATCGGGGGCCCGGCACTGTCAATACATGACGGTACTGGCTCGCACCGGTGAGCGCGACCCGGACAAGCGCCATGCAGGCCTGACGCAGTTTCTCGTCCCGCTGGATTCGCCGGGGGTGACGGTGCGGGGAATTCGTGACATGAGCGGGGTCGAGCATTTCAACGAGACTCACTTCGAAAGTGCCTTCGTCCCGGACGATGCCGTACTGGGCGCGGTTGGCGAAGGCTGGAAGCAGGTCACGAGCGAACTTGCGCTGGAGCGTTCGGGACCGGAGCGTTTTCTGAGCACCTTTATTGTACTGGAAAAGGCGATGCAGCATAGCGCTGCCGGAATGAACGGACACCAGGCTGCAGTTTTCGGCAGCATTCTCGCCCGCATCCGTGCATTGCGCGCTATGTCCCTCGGTGTCGCGGCACTACTCGACCAGGGACATTCCCCGGAAATAGAGGCGGCACTGGTCAAGGACCTGGGCACCCGGCTGGAGCAGGACATTATCGAGCGCCTTCGGGAGTTTTGGCCGATACAGATGAAACAGGGCTATGGTGACGAGTTCCAGTCCCTGATGTCGGATAGCCTGCTGCGCCAGCCCTCCTTTACCCTGCGGGGGGGCACCAACGAGGTACTCCGGGGCATCATCGCCCGAGGTGTGGGACTGAACTGATTGCGTGGCCCAAAGGGAGTCATCACCGGAGGCGATATGGAACAGACAGATCAGCTTATTCTTGATACCGCCCATCGCCTGTTTGCGGATCAGTGCGACGCAGAGACTGTTAATCGCGCGGAAAATTGCGAAACACCCGATCGGCTGTGGCAGGCCATTTTTGAGTCAGGTCTGACCCTGGCCTGGGTACCAGAGGCCGCCGGTGGTGTTGGTGGTTCGTTGGCTCTTGGCTTCAACCTGATCCGCCAGGCCGCCAGCTTTGCCTTGCCGGTGCCACTGGCTGATACCCTGGTAGCCAACCTGTTGCTGGCAAAAAGCGGGCTTTCGGTCAGCGCCGGCTGCTGGGCAGCAATGGCTTTCGATGGGCATGAGGTGCCGTCTTTGTTACAGGGGGAAGTCAGCGGGGTGGTGGAGGCAGCCTCCGGTGCCCCGGGAGCCACGGTGGTTGTAGTGCCGGTACTGGAAAAGGAAGTGGTCAGGATCGCCACCTTTGCCCCTTCTGCGATCGACATGGAGCATCATGAAAGCCTCGCCGGTGAGGCGAGATCCCGGATTATTTTCGATTCGGCAATTCCGAGCCAGCTGTCCGCACCTGTTGATGGCATGACGGTGGATGGTCTGAAGCAGTTCTGTGCTTTGGTCCGTGCCTGCCAGATTGCCGGGGCACTGGAAAAGATTACGGATTTGACGGTGGGCTATGTCAGGGAGCGTCACCAGTTTGGCCGCCCCCTGGGCAAGTTTCAGGCTATTCAGCACAAGATAGCCGATATTGTCGGGGAGAGTGCCCTGACCGGTGCGGCGGTGGAGCAGGCTGTGCGGAAACTATCCGCTCACCCTGTTCCGTTCAGCGGGGATTCCGATATGCTGCTGCCGTTGGCAACTGCCAAGATAGTGGCTTCCGAGGCGGCAGGCAGGGTAACCCGGAATGCGCATCAGGCGCATGGTGCCATGGGGTTCAGCTTTGAATACCCGCTGCAGCAATACAGCCGGAGAGTCTGGAGCTGGCGAGAGGAGTTTGGCCCGGAATTTTACTGGTCCGGGCGTCTGGGAATGGCGGTTGCCTCCGGGATCAGCTCCCATGGCAGCAACCACGGCGATGGCGGTACCTGGGATCTTGTGTCCCAATAACATGATCGGGAGAGACCATGAAAACCTTTGAGGATGTGATTGTTGAGTGGCATGAGCATGTAGCGCTTGTGGAGATTTGCCGTCCGCCGCTGAACTTTTTTAATGTAACGCTGATTGAGCATCTCGCTGAGACTTTTGAGACTCTGGACCAAAAGGATCATTGCCGTGCCATTGTGTTGGCTGCGAGAGGTAAGGCTTTCTGTGCGGGTGCGGATTTTTCTTCCAGCGGGGGTGACCTGTTCAAGCCTGAAAGCGATAACAGCGCGATCACTCTGTATAGGGCCGCTGCGAGATTGTTCCATTGTCGAAAACCGGTGGTGGGTGCTATTCAAGGTGCAGCCATCGGTGGAGGCCTGGGGTTGTCACTGGTACCGGATTTCCGGATCGTCTGCCCCGAAACACGCTTTGCCGCCAACTTTGTCCAGCTTGGTATCCATCCGGGGTTTGGAATCAGCCTGGCCCTTCCGCGGCTTATCGGCCAGCAGAAGGCGCAGTTAATGCTGCTCACCGGTCGGCGGATCAAAGGCGAGGAAGCGCTGGAGTATGGCCTTGGTGACAAGCTGGTCCCGTCGGACAGGGTTCGTGACGAGGCGATAGCGCTAGCCACCGAAATTGCCCGGTGTGCACCCCTGGCGGTGGAGTCGACCCGGGCGACGCTGCGTCAGGGTCTGGCGGAAGAGTTGCAGGCCAGGCTTGAGCACGAATTCGCCGAACAGGCGTGGTTGGCTGAAACGGCTGACCACAGAGAGGGCCTGGCGGCGGTCAGAGAGCGGCGTCCGGGGCAGTTTTCCCGGTCCTGAAGAATTGGTGATGCCCGGAGCACGGTCCCAAAACAGCCTGCTTGTTGGTTTTCCCAGAAATAGCCCGGCGGGGGCCGGGCCCTGCAGTGGCGGGCTATGCAGCAGCTTGTCAGCCCCGGAAAACGACCGAGTTGGCCAGCGGCTCGCGCACGGTCCGCGTACGATTGGCATCCACGTCGGGGTCTTCATAACCAAAACTGATACCCAGCAGAATGCCGGTGCTGTCGTCGAGCCCGAACGCTTCCCGCACCAGATCCGGATAGGTTCGCATGCTGCCCATGGCGCAGCTGCTGATGCCAAAGGCATGCATGGTCAGCATGAGGGTCTGGGCATAGATGCCCACGTCCAGCGAGATGGTTGCACCGAAGTTGCGATCCATGCCCAGGAAGGCGATGTGCGGGGCATCGAACAGCTCGAAATTGCGGCGGACGGCCCGGAGTCTGCCGGGTTTGTCATTCCGGGCAATCCCCATCTCGTTATAAAGCGCGACCGCACAATCCACCTGACGTTGGCGGTATTCTCCCTCGAAGGTAGATACGTAGGAAAAATCCGGTTGGCCTGCCACGCCCTGGTCCAGCCGTTCCAGGAACTGGTCCCGCAGCCGGTCTTTCACCTCGCCGGAGGCAACATACACCTTCCACGGCTGAGTGTTGCAGTTTGAAGGTGCCTGCTGGGCTATTTCAAATACCTGTTCAAGCGTCCCGGCAGGTACCGGATCGGGCAGATAACCTCTGACTGAGCGCCGAGAGGTGATGGCATCGATCACAGGCACACTGGGTTTGGTTATGACCATAAAGTTCTCCGGGGTGCTCTTGAAGTCGTTATTACAGTGACGATAACAATTTAAGAACTGCGTGGGAAAAGCATATTTTCTATTAAAAGTATGCCGGAAATGTATTTCTTATTCGCCAAGAGTTGCAGAGCAGATAATCTGAATCCAAGCGCACTGAGTGAGGCTGAAGCGCGGACTCTTTACCTGACGAACAGAACTCTAGAGGTGCCATCATGCAACAACGACGAGCAGCTATTGTTACTCCGGTGCGCACCGGTGTGGGAGCATTTGGCAAGGCACTAAGACAGGTTTCGGTTGAAGACTTGATTGCTACGGTGTAGACGGTGTACTTCCCTGATGATCAGTCTGGGGTCGTCAGGCTGATCTGCGAACGTATTTCCTCCACCAGCTCCTTACCACATCTGGGCAAGGCATCCAGTTCGCGGACGATCAGGCTGCGCTCCCGTTCCGCCCAGTCGTCTTCCAGGTAGATGGTTACGATGTCGAGAAAATCGGTATAGCGGCGGGCGATGGAGCGGGGCAGTATGCCGATTCCGACACCGCGGCTGACCATCCGGCAGGCCGACTCGAAGCCGAACACCTGGATCCGCATCTGCAGGGTCGAGCCGGTTTCGCTGGCCTGGTCCTTGAGGAAATCGAACAGGGTGCTGCCTTCTCGCAAACCGATATGGGGGTATTCCAGGGTTTCCCGGAAGGAGAGGGTCTGGCGTGTAGCCAGCTCGTGGCCTTTCGGGGCGACCACCACCAGTCGGTCAACGCTGAATGGAATGATCTCGAGCTTTTTGTTCGCGTTCACCGGGCCGGCGACAACGCCGAGGTCGGTTGAGCCGTCCACCACCCCGCGAATGATGTCGTGGGTCAGCCGTTCCTGCAGGTCAATGGTCACACCCGGGCGGTTGACCAGAAAACGGGCCAGCACGTCCGGCATGAAGTCACTCACCGCCGTGGTGTTGGCGAAGATGCGTAAATGGCCTGATTTCCCTTCCGCATACCGGGAAAACTCATCCCTGATGTAATCCACCTGGCGCATGATGGCGCGGGCATGGACCAGCAGATCATGGCCGGCAGGGGTCAGTTCAACGCCCTGACTGTCCCGGTAGAACAGTCGGCTGCCAAGCTGTCCTTCCAAAGATTTGATTCGCATGCTGGCCGCCGCGGTGGAAAGGCTTACTCGACGAGCACCACCGGTCAGGCTATTGGCTTCGGCAACATGAATAAACAGGCGAAGATCAGGAATGTCAAAGTGCATGGTTTGGATACAGCAGGCTAACAAAGAGACGCTCAGTCTAAACCATGGGGGTGTTCATGGAAACCAAACGCACCCTTGTGGAAAAACGAATTCTCTTCAGTCTTATATACCGGCATTCTTACTATTGTTCAAAAACCAGAATAAAGATTGATAGAGGATCCATGATGTCGCGCTCTCCCGAAGACTGGATTGGCAAGAAGGAGTCCTGCCGGGATCGCCTTGATCCCTCGCATGCGGGTCGTATTGCGGCGATGTTGGACCGCCCTTTGTCTCAGGAAGGTGATGTCCTTGAGCCATTATGGCACTGGGCGTTTTTCCAGATTCCGGTACCACCTTCCGAGACAGGGCCGGATGGTCATATTGCTCCGGGCGGCTTTCTGCCGAAATCTGAGGGTAATACCCGGATGTGGGCCGGTGGCCGCGTTCAGTTCCATCAGCCACTGATCATCGGTCAGCCGGCGCAGCGCGAGTCCCGCATCAAGGCGGTCAATGAAAAAAATGGTCGCTCCGGCAAGTTGCTGTTCGTCACGGTGGAGCATGAGTACCGCCAGAATGGTGAGCTGTGCTTGAGCGAGGAGCAGGATATTGTCTATAAGGCGCCGGCAGCGCCTAGGCTGTCGCTGGACAAGCCGGTTGCTGAAGCCCAGTGGAGTCAGCCGGTAAAGCCATCTCCGTTGTTGTTGTTCCGCTATTCCGCAGTCACCTTCAATGGCCACCGGATCCATTACGATCACCCCTATACCACCAGGGAAGAGGGCTATCTGGACCTGGTTGTCCATGGCCCACTAATTGCGACGCTAATGGTACAGGCCTTTGTCGATTCTAATCCGGATCTGCGGCCAGTGCGCCTCTCATATAGAGGGTTGCGGCCCTTAACCGTTAACAAATCGTTCCGGGTTGAAGGGCGACTGGCCGATGAAGGCAAGGCACTACTCTGGGCCGCTAACGAAGACGGCCCGGGTCACGAAGCAGAACTTGAATTCGAGGAGAAGAGGTAGATGAATAGTCCATCCCTGCAGAAGTATGAGGATATTCGTGAGGGTGTCCGTGGCCTGTGTGCCGAGTTCGATGCGGCCTATTGGCGTGGCGTGGATGAGCGCAAAGCCTTTCCTGAGGAGTTTGTTGAGGCAATGACTCGGGCAGGCTGGTTGGCCGCGATGATTCCCGAGGAATATGGAGGGTCCGGTCTTGGTGTGTCTGAGGCTTCAGTCATTCTGGAAGAGATCAATCTGGCTGGCGGCAACTCCGGTACAGTCCATGGTCAGATGTACAACATGTTTACGCTGCTGCGTCACGGTAGCGAGGCACAAAAGCAGGAGTATCTGCCAAGAATTGCGGCGGGCGAATTGCGTCTGCAGTCCATGGGGGTAACAGAGCCGACCACCGGTACTGATACCACCAAAATAAAGACTACAGCAGTGCGTCAGGGCGACAAGTACGTGGTGAATGGCCAGAAAGTCTGGATCTCCCGCATCCAGCATTCTGACCTGATGATCCTGCTGGCCCGCACCACACCGCTGGCAGAGGTTCAGCGTAAGGCCGATGGCATGTCGATCTTTATTGTGGATCTGCATGATGCTATCGGTAATGGGCTGACGGTTCAGCCGATTGCCAACATGGTG
Source organism: Marinobacter sp. (assembly GCA_022014155.1). GTDB lineage: Bacteria > Pseudomonadota > Gammaproteobacteria > Pseudomonadales > Oleiphilaceae > Marinobacter. Next base: position 21,528 of record JAKLLS010000031.1, read on the forward strand.
AACCACGAAACCAATGAGCTGTTCTTCGATAACCTGGAAATCCCTGCCGAGAACCTGATTGGAGAGGAAGGTAAAGGCTTTCGTTATATTCTGGATGGCCTCAATGCCGAACGTGCACTGATTGCCGCCGAGTGCATCGGTGACGGTCGCTGGTTCATTGACAAGGCGCGCAAGTACGCCAGTGAACGGGAGGTGTTCGGCCGACCAATCGGCAAGAATCAGGGCATTCAGTTCCCCATCGCCAAGGCCCACATCAATGTCGAGGCGGCCGATCTGATGCGCTGGCGTGCCTGTGAGGAATACGACAGTGGCCGCAACGCCGGTGCCAGCGCCAATATGGCCAAGTATCTCGCGGCGGAGGCATCCTGGGAAGCTGCTAACGTGTGTTTGCAGACTCATGGCGGGTTTGGTTTCGCCAATGAATACGATGTGGAGCGGAAGTTCCGGGAAACCCGTCTGTACCAGGTGGCGCCCATTTCCACTAACCTGATCCTGTCCTACGTGGCCGAGCATCTGCTGGAGCTGCCCCGGTCGTTCTGACATCTGACAGCTCTGGGAACCTTGCTGTGACAGAAAAAAATGATAAACCCCTTCCGTTGAAAGGGGTAACGGTCATTGCGCTGGAGCAGGCTATTGCCGCGCCTTTGTGTACCCGCCAGTTGGCGGAGCAGGGTGCGCGGGTGATCAAGGTTGAGCGTCCTGGCACTGGTGATTTCGCCCGGGCTTACGATGACCGGGTCAACGGACTGTCCTCCCATTTTGTGTGGGTGAACCGCTCCAAGGAAAGCCTGACACTGAACCTGAAAAGCGCAGCGGCTCAGGAAATTCTTCACCGGTTGCTGGCTGAAGCCGACATCCTGGTGCAAAACCTCGCGCCCGGCGCCACTGCTCGTATGGGGCTGTCATTTGAACAGCTGCACCAACAATACCCCCAGCTGATTGTCTGCGACATTTCCGGTTATGGTGAGGGTGGCCCCTATCAGGACAAGAAGGCCTATGACTTGCTGATCCAGAGCGAGAGCGGCTTCCTCTCAGTAACCGGAACGCCGGATGCCGGTGGCATGGTGAAAGCGGGTTGCTCGGTGGCGGACATTGCTGCCGGGATGTATGCCAGCAACGCCGTTCTGTCGGCGTTGTTACTGCGCGCGCGGACGGAAGAAGGAGCTCACATTGACGTTTCCATGCTGGAGAGTCTGGTGGAGTGGATGGGCTACCCCCTGTATTACAGTTATGATGGGGCACAACCCCCGGCGAGAGCGGGTGCTTCCCATGCCACCATTTACCCCTACGGCTCGTTTCCAGTCGGGGATGGCAAAACGGTGATGTTGGGGTTGCAGAACGACCGCGAGTGGCGGGCGTTCTGTGAACAGGTGCTGAAATACCCGGAGCTGGCGCAGGACCCGCGTTACCGCGATAACCCCCGACGGTCGGAAAACCGGGAGGAGCTTGCCGCACGTATCGCCGAAGTCTTTGCGGGAATGACGCTGGAGGAGGTGATCTGCCGTCTGGATAAGGCGGGTATTGCCAATGCTGTAGTCAACGACATGGCCCATGTCTGGCACCATCCGCAGCTGACGGCCCGAGATCGTTGGCTCGATGTGGCAACTCCGGTGGGGTCGATACCTGCACTGAAGGCCCCTGGACTCTATTTTCCGGAAGCGGTCTCCGGCGTGCCAGCCGTCGGCGAGCACAAGGCCGCCATTCTCCAGCAGCTTGGCTACTCTCCCGACCGAATCGACCAATTTGAACGTGATGGCGTGATCTGACGCCAACGCAACACTGAAAACAGGAACCTGACCATGATAGGCAGAGATTTGAAAACCATGCTCTTCGTGCCGGCCTCCCGACCGGAGCGCATCCCCAAGGCGATCGCAAGCGATGCCGGTGCGGTCATTGTGGACCTGGAGGACGCGGTTCCTGCGGCTGCCAAGGACTCCGCGCGCGACTCTCTGGATGCGTTCCTTCGTGGCCACGATGGGGCACTGATCTTCGTGCGTATCAATGCCCGGGGCACTGCGGGCTTCGAGGCGGATCTGGCACTGTGTGCACGCCACGCCAATGTCGTCGGCATTATGTTGCCAAAGGCCGAATCAGCGGAGGATGTCCGGGTTGTCGCTGGGGCCGGGAAGAGCATCATCCCTCTGATCGAATCAGCACGTGGTCTGGTTGCCCTCAACGAAATCGCCGCGGTGCCAGAGGTTGAGCGACTGAGCTACGGTGGTCTGGACCTCAGCGATGACCTCGGCCTCGAAGTTAATACCGGCGCCGCAGAGATGGTTATGGATCAGTGCCGTTATCAGCTGCTGGTCAGTTCCCGCGCAGCTGGATTGCTGGCACCCATTGACACTGTTTTCCCGGTTTTCGATGACGAGGAAGCAGTGCTCTCCCGTGCGCGCCGGGCCCGTAATATGGGGTTTGGCGGCATGCTGTGCATCCACCCCCAGCAGATTGCTCCGGTGCAAGCCGGATTTTCGCCGGACCCCGATCAGGTTGAATGGGCCCGCAAGGTCATGGAGGTCGCCCGATCTGGTGGCGGGGCGTTCAAGGTAGATGGCCAGATGGTCGATGCCCCGGTCATTGCAATGGCTAGAACCATCCTCGAACGAGCTGAATGGGGTTTCGACAAATAACCGGACCCCGACAAGCCGGCCATTGCTTACCTATCGACAGACAGGACGAGGGTGGCGACAGGACGCTGGTGGCCAGTCCTGCCGCCCCGCCCGTCTGGCAGGAGACGCTGCCCCGCGTTATTAATGCGCCTCATTTTGTCTTGCGGAATTTGTCGAGACCGCCGGTATGCATGACCCGTCCCATAAGCGGTGCGCCGATGATCTCTTCGGCCTTTAGCGCCGCTTCGATCAGCTTGTCCAGGTCAATCCCGGTATCGATGCCAAGCTCGTGGCACAGAAAAACCGCGTCTTCGGTGCAGACATTGCCGGCGGCGCGGGCATGGCCGTGACCCGCGAACGGACAGCCGCCAAGCCCGGCGACAGAGCCCTCGAACATATCCACTCCCATCGACAGCGCGGCATACAGATTAGCGACGCCAAGCCCGCGCGTGTCATGAATGTGCATGCCGATCCGCGCGTCGGGGGCCATTTCGCGCAGGGCGCCGATCATGCGTTTGACCGCTTCAGGATTGCCCCAGCCCATTGTGTCGGCCATCACGAGGACGGGAACAGGAATCTGCTCTTCCTCGCAAAGTTGCAGGATAAAGCGGAAATCGTCGAGGATGCGTTCTTGCGGAATGGGGCCGTCCAGGTTACAGCCAAAAGCCGTCATCACATAGGCGGCGTCAACCGTGTAGCCTTCTTCCTTGTAAAGCCGGACCCAGTCGCGCTGTCTCTCGCGCATTTCGGCGGATGAACAGTTGTTATTTGATCGGGCAAAAGCCTCGGAAGGGTAGAACAGCAGACGCGGGTCGATATCGACCTCATGCGCGGCCATCGCTTTTCGGAAGCCCTTGTCGTTCAGCCAGAGCGAGGTGTATTTGACGCCGGGTTTACGGTTGATACGCTGGAACAGCTCCCCGGTGTCGGCCATCTGAGGCACGTATTTCGGGCTGACAAAGCTGCCGACCTGAATGCGTTTCAACCCGGTCTCGCTGAGCATGTCGATCAGTTCGACTCGCTGTTCGATAGGATAAATCTTCTTTTCGATCTGAAAACCCTCGCGCGGGCCTTCCTCACGAAATTCGACGAATTTTGGAAAGTCGCTCATTTCATCACTCCTCGTATTGCAGGATCTCGGCTATGACCTGGCCGCGATCGACCATGTCCCCTTTCGAGACGGATATATTGCTGGCGATACCGGCTGCGGCAGTGCGGATCGAAATTTCAAGTTTCATGGATTCCATGACCGCGACCACGTCGCCTTCGGCCACGGACTGACCCTCAGTCACGTTGATCTCGACGATCACCCCGGTCAGCGGAGAGGCCACAGCGCGATCCGCCGCAGCATCGCCGCCGACGAAATCCAGCGGAGCGGCCGGATGGAAGATCAGGCGGCCCTCGGGTGTATCCATCTCGATCACCCCGGCGTGCCGCCGTGCGTCGATCAAAAGGACAGTATCGCCCTCGCTCAGGCACCAGCGGCCCGCCGTGATTTCACGCGCCGCCAGTGTCATTGCATCGTAGTTTTCCGACAGGACGGTGTACCGGTCTCCGGGTTTGACGGGGCCGACGCATAATTCCTCGGATATGCCTGCAGAGTCCGTGAGCGACACGCGTTGTCCCGCTTCGAGCACGTCGTCCCCGAGACCGAGGCGCCAGCCAGTGAAGGTGTTGCGATTGGTCCAGGGGTCGGCATCTGTATCGCGGCGTGGCGTTGCCACGAAGAGAATGGCGGCGGCCGCCTTCCAGAGCTCGGGACGGGACAGGGTGCGTGGCTGTGTCAACACGTCGATACGACCGTCGATCCAGCGCGTATGAACCTGCATCTGCGCGAATTCCGGGTTCCGCGCCAGCGCCGACAGGAAGGCACGGTTGGTTTGCACGCCCTCCACCGCAACATGGTCCAGAGCCGTCGCCAGCCGTGCCAATGCCGTTTCGCGGTCGGGCGCGTGAACGACCAGCTTGGCGATCATGGGATCGTAATAGGGCGTGACCGTGTCGCCTTCTTTAACGCCGCTGTCGATGCGTAACCCATCGGGCAGGCTCAGTGTGGTCAGCGTGCCCGTCGAGGGGGCGAATTGCATCGCCGGGTCTTCGGCGTAAAGCCGTGCCTCGACCGCGTGACCGGTGATCTTCAGATTCCCCTGCGTGAAACCAAGGCCCGCACCTTCGGCAATGCGCAGGTGAAGCGAGACTAGGTCCAGGCCGGTGATCGCCTCGGTGACGGGGTGTTCCACCTGGATCCGGGGGTTAACCTCGAGAAAGTAATACTCGTCCCCCGCAACCAGGAACTCCACCGTGCCCAGGCCGCGATAGTCGAGCGTCTCGCCCAGTCGCACCGCGTCTTGCCCGATTTTGTCCAGAAGCGCACGCGGCAGACCCCAGGCAGGGGCCTCTTCGATGACCTTTTGGTGCCGGCGCTGGAGCGTACAGTCGCGTTCGAACAAGTGTACCACATGCCCCTTGCCGTCGCCCGCGATCTGCACTTCGACATGGCGCGCCTCTGGCAGGAAACGTTCCAGCAGAAGGCCCTCCGAGCCGAAGGTGGATTTCGCCTCGCGCAGCGCACCTTCGATGTCCTCCTCCAGCGTGGCCGCCTCTGTCACAAGCCGCTGCCCGCGCCCGCCGCCGCCACCGACCGCCTTGAGCAGCACCGGCAGACCCATTTCGCGTACTGCGGCGGCAATTTTCTGAGGGTCGGACTGCGCACCTTCCGTGCCCGGGATCACTGGAACGCTGGCGGTAACCGCTGCCGCCTTAGCGCTGGCCTTGTCGCCGAAGCGCTCCAGCGTTTCGGGCGTCGGCCCCATGAAGATCATCCCGGAAGCCTCGACCGCACGGGCAAAATTGGGGTTTTCGGCCAGAAAGCCGTAGCCAGGATGGATCGCATCGGCGCCGACGGATCTGGCGGCAGCGATGACGGCATCGACCTTCAGGTAACTCTCGGATGCGGGACCAGCACCCAGGCGGATAGATTGGCCGATCTCCCGGACATGCAAGGCGTTGCTGTCGGCATCGGAATGGACCCCGATGGGTGTAATGCCGCAGGCCCGCGCGGTGCGCGCAATCCGGCAGGCGATTTCGCCGCGATTGGCGATGAGAAGTGTTTTTATTTTCATGGCTGGCCCCTCACATCCTGAACACGCCGAAATGGGTTTTGTCTCTGGGCCTGCGTGAAGTCACGTCCAGCAGGAGCGCCATGACATCGCGGGTTTCGCATGGTTCGATCACACTATCGATCCAAAGGTTCGAGGCGAAATTGTAGGCGCCCTGGAAATTCTCGTATTCCTTACGGATGGGGGCCTTGAAGGCTTCCTCCTCCTCGGGCGTCCAGCTTTTGCCGTCGCGTTCATTGATCTGGGCACGGACCTGGGCCAGCACGCTGGCGGCCTGTTCGGGTCCCATGATTGCCGATCGCCCCGTAGGCCAGGCGAACATTGCGTCCGGTTGGAACGGACGGCCGAGCATGGCCAGGTACCCCGCGCCGTAGGAGCCGCCGGTGATGATCGTGAACTTCGGCACTCGTGCCGAGGACATGGCGGTGATCATTTTCGCGCCGGCCTTGGCGATGCCCATCTGCTCGACCTCCCGGCCGACCATGAAACCGTTCACATCCGCCAGGAACAGCAGCGGGATATCGCGCTGGACGCAGAGATTGATGAAATGCGTGGCCTTCAGCGCGGCCTCGACGAAGAGCACGCCGGTATTGGCGAGAATGCCAACTTCATGGCCATGGATGCGGCCCCAGCCGGTCATCATGGTGTCGCCGTAAAGCGGCTTGAACTCGTGAAAATCGCTGTCGTCCAGCAGACGTGCGACGATCTCGCGGTTGTCAGTCGGCACCTTGGGGTCACGGCTGACGATGCCGTAGATCTCTTCCACCGGGTAGGCCGGGGGGAGTGGTGGCTTCGGCGTCTTGCGAGGCAGAGGCTTTTCGCCCAGGTGTCTGACGATTTCGCGGGTGATGGCCAGCGCGTGCGCGTCATCCTCGGCGAGATGGTCGGTCACACCCGAAACCGAGGAGTGCATCTTGCCGCCGCCCAGCGTCTCGGCATCGACTTTTTCGCCGGTCGCCGCGAAGGTCAGTTCCGGCCCGCCCAGATACATGAAGCCCTGACCGCGCACGATTACCACCTCGTCGCAGAGCGCGGGAATATAGGCACCACCTGCAGTGCAGGGGCCCATGACCACGGCGATCTGCGGCACGCCATCGCCGGACATGCCGACCTGGTGGTGGAAGATCGAGCCGAACTGACCTTCGTCCGGGAAGATATTCTCCTGATCCGGCAAAAAAGCGCCCCCGGAATCGACTAGGGTTATCACCGGCAGCCTGTTCTTCCAGGCGACTTTCTGCGCCCGAACGTGCTTGCGGCAGGTCATGCCAAAATAGGTGCCGCCTTTGACCGTGGCGTCATTGGCGATGATCATGCACTGGCGCCCCTCGATCACACCGATTCCGGTGATGATGCCGGCACCCGGCGGAACGCTATCATATTTGTTGAGCCCGGCAAGCTCGCCGAGCTCCAGGAACGGTGTGCCCGGATCGATTAGCCTCTCGACCCGCTCGCGCGGAAGAATCTTGTTATTCTTCTCGTGGCGTTTCCGCGCCCTCTCGGGGCCGCCGAGGCGTTGCTGTCGCCGAAGGGCATGCAGTTCGCCGACTTTTTCCCGGTAACATGTGTCGTTTTCCCGGAAGTCGTCGGATCCGGTGTCGAGTAGGGATTTCATTCTAGTCATGGCAGGTCGGGGTACTCTCTGAGGACGAAGGCAACCTTGGCGGCGCCGGGTTTCTCGAAGGTGTCGGGGGCCACCAGATGAACATCGGCCTTGAACACTAGGGAGTCGCGTAAGCGCTGCTCGATCCTCTTCTTTAGGGTGTTATCATCCGCCGGATCGCGACCAGGACCGCGTTCGACGATCACCTTCAACGCGCCTTGCGTGGTGTGGCCTTCGAAATCCGCCACGATTCGCATGACACCATTTGTTTCGGGTACCATTTCGGTGATCACGCTGTTTATCGCGGAAGGGAAGACATTGGCCCCGCGCACGATCAGCATGTCGTCAGTCCGCCCCGTGCAACGGATCTTGGGACCGGTGCGCCCGCAGGAGCACTCGGTGTCGATGACCTCGATATAATCGCCCGATTGGAACCGCACGAGCGGGCTCGCCTGCCGGCCGATCGCGGTGTAGACCATCTCGCCCTCGGCGCCTTTCTCCCAGGGAATGATCCGGCCGCTTTCGGGGTCGAGCAGCTCGGTGATGATATAGTCCATGTTGACCATATGCATCCCCGACCGTGCGTCGCATTCGGCCCAGTAGGTCACGCCCAGATCGGTGCCACCCATCATCTCGGCGCATTTTGCGCCCCAGGCCTCTTCGATCTTGGCGCGGATCGCCGGAATGCCACCACCCGGTTCGCCACCGACAATCACTCGCTCAATACCCAGTTCACTGGCCTTGCAACCAAGCACTTCGGGTGCCTTTTCGGCCAGATGTAGAACGAAGTTGGGTGCGCCGACCACGCAGCGCGGGCGAGTGTCGGCACAGGCCCTGAGCAGCCGTTCCGCGCCACCATCTGCCCCGACTGGCACGTCGATCCCGCCCATGTATTGCAGCCCCTGCATCACCGGGATGCCGCCGACGAATCCCTTTGCCAGCGAAAATGCGTGCAGCACCATGTCGCCCGGCCGCACGCCGTTGGCGAAAAAGCAGCGCGCTGTCATCTCGTGCCACATTTCGGCGTCGGGTTCGGTGAGCGCGACATAGGACGGGCTACCCGTCGTGCCTGATGAGGCCTGCATTTGGATGATGTCCGCCACCGGCGCGGCCCGATGCTTGCCAAAGGGTGGTTCCGCAGCGAGGCTTTCGCGGATCTCGGTCTTATGGGTAAAGGGCAGTTTCTGCAGATCTTCGATCGTGCGGATTTCCTCGAACCTCACACCTGCTGCAGCAAATTTATCCTGGTAGAACGTCGAGTTCGCCTTGAGATAGTCCATCTGCTCGCGCAGCCGCTCCTCCTGAATGCGGTGCACTTCGTCGAGAGGCGTGCCCTCAATCTCGTGCCAGAAGGGGTCGTTCACCTTGGCGGCCGCATCTTGCCGCCGGAAGCGCATTCCAAATAGCATATACTGTCCTCCATGCTAAGTCGGCGATCAATATCAATAAGATCGTGGCAAGCCCATGACCTTTTCGCCGATGAAACTAAGGCACAGCTCGCGGTTTACGGGCGCGGTGCGCAGTAGCCGCACCAACGGATACATCTCGTAAAGCCCCGTATCCTCGGTAAAGCCCGATCCGCCATGCGCCTGGAGCGCGGCGTCCACAGCCTCGATCCCCGCTTCGGCCGCTGCGTATTTCGCCATGTTCGACGAGGCCCCAGCAGACAGTTTGTTATCAAACTCCCATGCCGCCCGATGGGTCATCAGGCTGGCCATCTCGACCGCTGTGTGCGCCTTAGCCATCGGGTGCTGAACGCCCTGATGCGCGCCGATGGGCTGGCCGAAGACATTGCGCTCGGACGCGTAGGCCACACCCTTGTTCAGCGCAAAACGGCCGATTCCGCAGCACAGTGCGGCCAGAATGATGCGCTCGGGGTTGAGGCTATCGAACAGGATCGAGAACCCTTCGTCCACCTCGCCGACCACATCCTCGGGGCCCAGATCCACCTCATCGAAAAACAAGGTCCACTGTTCTTCAGGGAGAGGGATCGAGATCTTCACCCGCTGTTTTTCAACGCCCTTTTTCTTCATGTCCACAGCAAACAGGGTAAATCCGTCGGTCTTGCGGCTGACCTCTGTGTGCGGTTTGGTCCGAGCTACCACCAGACAGTAGTCCGACACCTCGGCGCCAGTAATGAAGGTCTTTTCCCCCGACAGGCTGAACCGGTTGCCCCGGCGCTTTGCGAGTGTCGTGGTTTTCATCGTGTTGGATCCGGCGCCCGGCTCGGTGATCGCAAAACAGAACTGGATATCGCCACGGCAGGCAGCCGGAAGAAGCTCTTTCTTTTGAAACTCGGTTCCGTGATGGGCGATATGGGCTAGCGACATGGTCGGGCCGACCACCATCATCAAAAGCGGTATGCCGTGATTGGCAGTGCCTTCCATGAACAGGGCCATTTCGGTCATGCCAAGCCCGGCGCCGCCATATTCTTCGGGCACCATGATGCCGAGAAATCCATCATCGGCAATTTGTTGGAACATGTCCTTGGGGAATTCATGCTTGCGCGCATGCCGTAGCCAGTAAGCGTTGTCAAATTTTTGCGCCAACTGGCCGCCGTATTCGTAAATCAAGCGTTGTTCGTCGTTCAGTATGAAATCCATGGTTCTTCCTCAGCACTTAAAAG